>JBPCPC010000244.1:0-12245 GCA_050999585.1 Solirubrobacteraceae bacterium
CGACGTTCATGTCGACCAACGTCAATCCCGACGCGTTGATGATCGTGCTCTGGAGCTGGGCGCTGTGGTTGGGGGCTCGGGTGATCAATCGGTCCGCCCGGAGGCGGGATGCGGTTGCCCTCTGCGCCGTCACCGCCGCCGCCGTCCTCACCAAGGCCACGTCCTACGCGCTGGTCGTGCCGGTGCTGGTGGCACTCGGACTCGGTGTCAGCCGGCGGGCACCAGATGAGCGACGCGCCGGCCGACGTGACATCGCGATTGCGTTGACGGCGCTGGTGGTGCCAATCCTGGCCTGGCTGGCCGTGACCGTCGCTCTGCACCGCCCCGCCGTGAACAAGATCGCTGCGACGGCCGCGGCGAAGCCCTTCAACGTTAGTCAGCTGGTGAGCTACGTCTGGCAATTCTATCTGCCCAGGCTGCCGTTCATGACGTCGATGCGGGAGACCTCGGGGCTCCCCGTCTACGACATCTGGGTCCGGCAGTTCTGGGGAGCGTTCGGTTGGCTCGACGTGACGTTCCCGGGTTGGGCCTACGGCGTGCTCGGAGCGATCACCGCCGCCGTGCTGGTGCCCGCCTCTATCCTGGTCGGCAACACCCTCAGCCGTCGAAACTGGCGAGTCGCGGCGTTCCTGGGACTGGCCGGCCTGGCGTTGCTGGCCTTTCTTCACCTCGCCGATTATCGCTCGCTGATCGCCGGGCAGGGACAGCTCGTTCAGGGCCGGTACCTGCTTCCGATCGTCGGCCTGTTCGGACTCGCGGTCGCATTCTTGGCGAGCCGACTCTCGCCTGCGCGGCAGGCGGCGGTTTGTGGCGTCGTCGTCGCGAGTCTGCTCACGCTTCAGGTTCTCTCGCTGTCCACGATCGTGCACGCCTACTACGTATGAGAGGGCGCCACGCAGTCGCCGCGTTCGTCGTTACCTCGGCAGCGGGCCTGCTCGTAATCGTGGCCCTCGGGCTCACCGATCGTCGGGCTCAGGTGTTCTCCCTAAGAGCACCAACCCAACAGTCGGCTGCGATTCTCGTGCCCGGCACGGAGGCCTGCGAGGGTCCGATCACGGGGAGCACCGGCCCCGTGCAGGGGATCCGGACCTGGGGGGCCGCGATCGGCCACTCGACCCGCCTGGACATCATCGCGAAATCGCCGGCCGGACAGCTCCTGTCGGCGGGAAGCGTCGCAGCGTCCGTCACAGCGAACGACTATTCGGCCATGCTCAGCACGGCGATTGCCCAGGATCGCGCGATCACGGTCTGCGTGAGCAACAGCGGCGGCGCCGACTTCTCGTTGCTGGGCTCACCCTCGGTGGACCCGGCGATCCCGATGAGGCTGCGGGGTGTTCCATCGCCGCTGCAGTTCTCGCTGGCGCTCCTGGGTCCAGCCTCCAGCAATCTCTCGCAGCTACCGCTGGCCTTCTCCCGCGCCGCCGTGTTCCGGCCCAGCTGGGTGGGAGCGTGGACGTTCTGGCTCCTGCTCGCAGCGATCCTCGTCGCCGCCGTGGCGGCCGGGTTCGCGATCCTCGCCGCCGCGCGGGCTGACGCGAGGGGCGGGCGCTAACGGTCTGGCTCCCCGCGGCGGTCGGTTCTGCGCAGTCCGAGGATCGACAACAGAAACGATGTGAAGAACAGCTGCACGCCGATGATCACGAGCGTCGCCGCTTCGAGCGCAAGGCGCTCCTCGCCGAGCGCTCCGAAGCCGTCGACGATCCAGTGGATAACCACGTACGCACCCACGGCGAAACCCGCTCCGATGATCGCCGCGCCGATGCCCAACCCATGCTCTAGGCGCAATCGCCGACGCAGGGCGTCGAACCACCGGTCTCGTTCGCCCATGTAGTAGGTGCCGTAAGCCTGGGCGCAGATCCCCATGGCCAGGACCTGCACGCCCACGATCACCAGCAGCGAACCGGCGATCAGCGTATGGATATCCCACAACCGTCCGAGCAGATGTAGGTTTGTCAGCACCAGCAGCGAGGCCAACAGGCCCAGGACGCACAGCACCGCTCCGGGGACGATGAAAAGGTAGAACGGGCGGTGGACCAACAGGTAACGCAGGTGCCGCCAGCCGTCACGAAAGCTCGACAGCTTGGAGGTGCCGCCGCGCGGCGAGTATCGAATCGGCACCTCATCGATCACGAGCCCCTCCTTGGCGGCCCGGACCACCATCTCTGAGGCGAACTCCATCCCGGTCGTCCGGAGATCGAGCCGCGGGAGAGCCTCCCGTCTGATCGCCCGCATCCCGCAGTGCGCGTCTCTCACTCCGGTCCGGAAGAAGACGTTCAGCAGGCCGGTGAGGATCGGATTGCCGATGTAGCGATGCAGCCACGGCATCGCTCCCGGCTCGATGTTGTCCATCCGATCGCCCATCACCAGCTCGGCGCCATCCCGCAGGCGCTCGACGAATCGAGGGATGTCGTCGAAGTCGTAGGTGAGATCGGCATCGGCCATGACCACAAACTCACCGGCGGCTGCCGCCAGTCCGGCGAGGTAGGCGCTGCCGTAGCCTCGGCGTGGCTCGTGCACGACCGTCGCTCCGGCCTCCCGGGCAAGCTGGGCGCTCAGATCCTCGGAGTCGTTGTCGACCACGATCACCTCGCCACGCAGTTCGTTGCGCTCCAGAGAGCCGATCGCAGCCGCCACGCAGGCTTCGATGTTCTGCTCCTCGTTGAGGCACGGGATGACGACTGACACGACCAGTCCGTCGGTGGCCCCGGCCGATCCGGAGGCTGCTGGTCGTCGGATCGCGCTCATGAGCGGTGGGGGGTCATCGACGTCACCGTCCTTGATTATCCCCAGTAGGACGGCAATGCACTGAGGCGACGCTTGGCCTGCAGCGGTAGACGCGCGTGGTTGACCCCGGCGATCAACCCGAGCATCTTGGTGAACTCGTACAGGGCCGCATACGGGATCCAGCGCCGCTGTCGGGTCCGCCACAGCCAGGCGAGCTCGCCCCGGGCGTAATCGAGCGCGACGGCGCGCAGCACGCGCGACGAATGTTGCTCTCCCGCCATGTAGGCGCGACTGGAGGAGGCGCCGGAATCGAAGAATCGCCGGAAGGCGGCCGCCAACGTGTAGTTGTGCGAATGGCGCACCGCGGCGTCGGGCTGGTAGGCGATCGAGAGGCCCGCCAGCAGTACCCGACGGCTCCACTCCTGGTCCTCGCTCATGATGATGTCCTCGACGAACGAAAACTGCTCCCAGACCGGCTTCGGGATTGCCGAGTTGACGTTGGAGAACAGCGTCGTGTCCATCGCCAGCTGATCGGCGCCGCTGACGCGCTGGCGACGTTCGGTCGGGCCATAGAGGTAGTTCAGGAAGTAGGACTCAGGCGGCGTCGCCCCGTCATGCGCCAGCTGGCGGCCGTAGACACCTGCCAGCTCAGCCTCAGATCGCAAGGGGCCAACCAGCCGCACCAGCCAACCCGAGTCGACCGGGTAGGCGTCCTGGCTGATGAACACGAGAAACTCGCCGCGAGCGCACCTGGCTCCGAGATTGCGTGAGGCACCGTGGCTGAACTCGTGAGCCGGGATCTCGTGAACCACCGCACCCCGGGCGCGCGCGACAGCGGTGCTGCCGTCGCTTGATCCCGAATCAACGACGACGATCTCCACCCGCTCGTCGATCCGCTGGGAGCGAATCGCATCCAGACAACGGATGAGATCGTCGCCGCCGTCCTTAACCGGGATGACGATCGAGATCATCGCGGTGCCCTCAACAGCCGAGTCAGCGTGCGCACCAGGTCCGGATAGGTGGCCGCGGCCAGCAGGCCGTAGCTGACCGTGCCGACCCCCGCCGCCAGGACCGCGGCGATCGCTCCGCCTCCGGCGAGGAGCCGCGCGGCCGCGGCCGGGATGCCGAATCCCACCGCCGCCAACGCAACGGTCACGGCCGCCGGACGCGAGAGCGCTGCCGCCGTACCGGGCACCGTCTGGTGGAGCCCCACAAGCACGAACACCGCCGGCGCCACGAGCATCGCAACGATCATGCCGTCAAACCCGGCAATCGCCCGGCCGACCAGCATCGCCACCACGTGGAGCGAGAGCAGGCCCACCACCGCTGCCCCGAGTCGCCGGCCCTGGAGCCGCCCGGCAGCCGCCAGCACCGCCGGCAGCGCCGCCCAAAGCGCCAACGTGGCCACCAGCCACGGAATCAGCAGCAGGATGTCGGCACCGAAGTCGGAGTTGGATGAGTGCGAAGACGATGGCAGCAGCCGGCCCAACACCGGCGAGCCGGCCACCGCGGCGACCCCGATGCCGACCGCCGAAAGCAGCAACGAATAGCGAAATGACCGGATCACCAGCGCGCGGCGCGGTTGCAGACCCCGCCCCGCCGCGCCTGACAGTGCCACCGCATCGGTCATCGACAGGGCCTGGCCGGTGAAGCCGACCAGATAAGAACAGGCTCCGTAGGCCAGGCCGAACAGGGTGATCTGCCCCGGGCGGTCGTTGGGCAAGAGCGCCAGCGTGAGTGGATACATCGCGATGAAGCTGGCCGGCAGCGGCAGGCTGCTCGCCAGCGCGAGCAGAGCTGCGCTCACGGCGCGTGCTGAAGGCGGAGGGGAGACGCGAAACCGAGTGGCGAGCATCAGTCCCGCGGTCAGCACCAGCGAGGACGACAGCATCGTCCAGGCGAGGATCGCTTCGTGAGCGGCCCCCCGCAGCAGGAAGAACGCGACCGGTCCGGCTGCCGCCGAAGCGATGTAGGCCGCCGCCACAGCCTCGATGCGCCCCTCGACCGCACCCTTGACGGCGAAACCGGCCCCGGCAATCTGCAGGCCCATCGCGGGCGCCATCACGTAAAGCGAGGACACCGCTATCCGCCGGCCGGCCGGCCCCGAGGCCGCGGCGATCACATCACCCAGCGGCGCTGCCGCGAGCACACACACTGCGGCGAGCACCAGACCGAGCGTTGCGACCGCCCAGCCGAAGGCGCCGCGGGTCAAGGCCATCCGGCCCCCCGACAGGAGCGGCACCGCCGTTGTCCGCAGGAGCTGACCGAGCACCACGACCAACGAGTAGATGGCGAACGCCGCGATCAGCCCGTCGGTGCGGTGCGTGGCCCCAAAGTCCTTGAGATAGAACGCCACCTGGCCTCCGGTGCTCACGGCGACCATCGCCACCGCGAAGGCGTTGACCGCGGCGCTACGGGAGGACGGACGCAACCCCGGCGAGCTCTGCAAGGTCACGGCGGGGGGCTCGGCGGGAGCGTCCATGAGCGGAGCACCTGGTTGCGTCGGCACGCGAGGCAGGTTACTTCTCAGGCAACCGGTCACCCGAGCCCCCGGGCGCGTGCGCTAGACATTCACGATCGTGCCACGATCCCGCGAGGAGAAGCAGTGACCGTCACCGTGCCACGCTGCCTGGCCTGCAGCGGGGAGCTGGCCGCCGGCCCGGCCTTGGTTGCGCGCGATCGCCTGCACTCGATTCCGGGCAGCTGGGCGGTTCACGAGTGTCGCGCCTGCGGCTCGGGCACTACGCTCCCGCTCGCCCGTGAAGCGGATCTCGGCGCTTTCTATACCGCTGATTACGCGCCTTACCGGGAGCCACGGGGGGCGCTCGCCGCGGCGATGGCGTTCATGCAGCGCGCTCGGGACCGCCGGTTCCCGGTCGCCACGCTGAGTGCGGCCGGGGCCGCGGGTACGCTGCTGGATGTTGGTTGCGGGGGTGGCGAGCTGGCAGCCTCGTGGCTTCATCAGGGCTGGCGGGTGCAGGGCGTGGAACCGTCGTCACAGGCGGCTGCCGTGGCGCGTGGACGGGGAGTCGAAATCATCGGCGAGACGCTGGCCAACACAACACTCTTGCCCGGGTCGTTGAGTGCGGTCGTGTTCAAGCACTCGCTGGAGCACGTGGTGGACCCCGGGCGGGATTTGCGATGCGTCGCGGCGGCCCTGAGACCGGGGGGCCGAGTGGCCGTGATCGTGCCCAATTGGGGCTCGTGGCAGCGCCGGTTCTTTGGCGAGCACTGGTTCCCGCTCGAGCTTCCGCGCCACCGCACCCACTTCACCGCCCACGGGCTGAAGGCGGCGCTGATAGGGGCCGGCTTCTCCGAGGTCGACGTCAGGCCGGCGACCCCGTTCATCACCACCGCTTGGAGCCTCCAGTACCGACTGTTCGATCGTCTGCTCACCCCTTCGGGCTGGTCGCTGCTGGCTGGCTACGCGTGCTGTGTCCCAGTCGCCGCGATCTCGCGCGTCCTGGACGGACTGCGCGGCGGCGGCGACTTCCTGCACGCTGCCGCGGTCCGCGGCGCCTGAGCTTGATGCCTCCCCGCTACGCTCGGCCCGATGGGGATCGGAACCGCTGTGCGCCACCGCTTGGGCCCGCTCGAAGGAGTTGCCTCCGAGCTCTACCGGTCACGCTTCATCGACCTTGACGAGCTGACGCGCACCCTCACCAGCCTCACCCAGGCGCAGCGCATCGTCGAGATCGGCTGTGGAGAGGGAGCGGTGGCGGAGCGGTTGCTGCGCAAGCTGCCTACGGCGCGGTACGTCGGGGTTGACGTGGCGCCGGAGCCGGGCCGGATGTTCGCCGGGGATCGCCGTCGCGCCGAGTTTGCTCGCATGAGCTCCGCGGAATTCCTCGCCGAGGCGCCCGAGCCATTTGATCTAGCGCTGCTGGTGGACGTCTTTCACCACCTGCCGGAAGGTTTGCGGATCGCCACGTTGCGGGATCTCGGCCGCCTCTGCCGACCGGGCGGCCTGATCGCGATCAAGGACTGGGAACGCAGCGCGACCCCGTGGCATCTCGCTTGCTACAGCGCCGACCGCTACGTCACCGGTGACGCCGGTGTGCGCTATCCCACGCGACCGGAACTGCTGGACGCGATCGCGCTTGCCATCCCGGGCGCCGAGCTGGTCTGCGAGGCGCGCATCCCCCCGCGGCGCAACAACCTGCTTTTGGCGCTGCGCCAGACCACCTGACGCGGTCCCCGCTCAGAGCCCGGACACGATCTTCCGCAATCCGTCGCTCAGCTGCGTGCGTGGCGCCCAACCGAGTTCCTGCTCGGCGCGGCTCACGTCCAGGCAGCTGCGACGGACCTCGCCGCGGCGCTCGGGCTCGAACACCGGTTGGGGCATCGGCCGGCCGGCGATCTCGCCCAGCGCATTCAGCAGGTCCAGCACCGACGTCTCCTGCCCGTGCCCGATATTGATCGGACCGGTCAGCGCGGACTCGGCGGCCAGCAGGTTCGCGGCGACGACGTCGGAGACGTCGACCCAATCGCGCGTCTGACGCCCGTCCCCGAACACTGTGACCGGGCGCCCCTGCATCATCCGCCCGCAGAAGATCGCCACCACCCCGGCCTCACCGTGCACGTCCTGGCGTGGTCCGTACACGTTGCCGTAGCGCAACGACACCGTGGAGAGACCGTGCAGGCGGGTGTACAGCTCGCCGTAGCCCTCGGCGGCGTACTTACTCTGGCCGTAGGGCGCCAGCGGGCGGATTGGGTAGTCCTCGGGCGTCGGCAGCAGCTCGGCGTTGCCGTACAGGCCCCCGCCGGTGGACGTGTTGACCACTCGGCGCACGCCTGTCCGGCGGGCGGCCTCGAGCACCCCGATCGTTCCCAGGATGTTGGTGGTCGCGTCGGCCGCCGGATCCTGGACCGACACGCGCACGTCGATCTGCGCCGCCAGGTGGAACACCACCTCGGGCCGCAGGGCGGCCAGCACGGCCTCGACCCGCTTGGCCGCGCGCACGTCGACCACCTCCAGCATCGCGCCGCCGTCGACGGCGCGGGCCAGGTTGTCACGCTTGCCGGTGCTGAGATCGTCGATCACCGTCACCCGGTCGCCGCGGGCGACGAGGGCGTCGACGAGGTTGGAGCCGATGAAGCCGGCGCCGCCGGTGACCACGCAATCCACGGCCGTCAGCTTACGGCGGTCCGGCAATCTGAGCGCGCGCTCCTGCCGCAGTTCGCGGCCCAGACCGGCCCGACTTGATGCAACTTCGTAACTTGGAGGGGGTTTTTCCGTTGCTAACGGGAAACCCCTCTCTGACCACTCTCGTCCAGGGAAGATCCAGAGTTCGTGAACATCCGTCCCGAGGGCTCACCCGCCCCCCACTCACCGACCGTGACGCCGCCGTCGAGCGCCGAGGTTCTCGGCGTTCCGCTTGGCCTAACCGACTACGAGAGCACGCTGGACTGGATCGACGCCACGGTCAGCACCCGGGAGCGCGGCTACATCTGCGTGTGCAACGTCCATACGGTGATGGCGTCGGCCGAGGACCCCGAGCTGCGCCGGGCGTTGCTGGGCTCGTCGATCAACGTGCCCGACGGCCAACCGCTGGTGTGGGCGCTGAATCTGCTCGGTCACCCCCTCGGCGACCGGGTCTACGGACCCGAGCTGATGGCTCGATCGTGTGCGCGCTCGCTCGAGAGCGGCCAGCGCTTGTACCTATACGGCGGCCGGAACCAGGGGGCGCTCGTGCAGCTGGCGCTCAACCTGCGCCAGCGCTATCCCGGGGTGAAGATCGTCGGCGGCTACTCCCCGCCGCACCGGCCGCTGAGCGCCGAGGAGCGCCGCGCGGTGACTAAGGAGATCAACGGCTCACGCGCCGACGTCGCGTGGATCGGCATCGGCGTGCCCAAGCAGGAGAAGTGGATGGCGCAGATGCGAGCCGAACTGGAGACCCCGGTGCTGATCGGCGTCGGGGCCGCGTTTGACTTCCATGCGGGCCTGGTGCCGCAGGCACCGGCGCGCGTTCAGGACGTCGGCCTGGAATGGGCCTACCGGTTCGCCCACGAGCCGAGACGCCTGTGGCGGCGCTACGTCCGTTACAACCCTCGTTTCGTCTACGCGTTCGCGCGCCAGCTGGTCGCTCACCGACGCGCCCGGGCACTCTCGGCGTAAACGCTCGGCACCGCGCTGAGCGGCTGGCGGGCACAATCGGGACGTGCCCGGCCAGCCCCCCGCATCCATTGTGATCCCGACCCGCCGCCGCCCGGACTACCTCGAGGTCACGCTCGCCTCGATTGCGCCTCAGGCGGCCGACGCCGGCGCCGAGCTGATCGTCGTCAACGACGGCGGCGATGCCGCCACGGACGCCGTCGCCCGCCAGCACGGCGCGCGCGTGATCGCGCTCGGCGCTCCCGGCGGCCTCAATGCCGGGCGCAATGCCGGGGCGGCCAATGCTCGCTCTGACCTGATCGTGTTCGTCGACGACGACGTGCAGGCGCCGCGGGAATGGCTGGCGTCACTGCTGGCCGGGGTGGCCCGGGCCCCCCACGCGAGCGTCTTCGGCGGACCGATCCGCGGCCGGCTGGAAGGTGGCGGCCCCCGGTCATGCGGACGGGAGGGCGCACCGATCACGACGCTGGACCTGGGGCCCGCCGACCGCGACGTGCCGCTCGTCTGGGGCGCGAACATGGCAATCCGGCGGCGCGCCCTACAGCTGGCCGGGGCTTTCGACCAAGCGCTCAACGGCCGCGGCGACGAGGAGGATTGGGAGCGGCGCTACACGGCCGCGGGCGGCGTGGTGCGTTACGTCGCGGCCGCGGGCCTGGACCATCGCCGCAGCCCCGCCGACGCGACGCTGCGCAGGCTGACGCGCGCCGCCTACGGGCAGGGACGCGACGCACGGCGCTACGACGTCCGCAAGCGCGTCGCGCCGTCGCTGAGAAATGAAGTGCGGGTCCTGGCCGGCTGTCTGTGGCACATCATCAGGCGGCGATGCGCGAACGGCTTCGTGCTCGCCGCCCACTCCGCCGGGCGCATCCGCGAGGCCGTCCGGGCCGTCGGTCGATGACCTCGGTGAGCGGGCCCGACGACTTTCTCTCGGGCACCAGCGGACAGGTGCACGGAGTCCGGGCGACGACCCGGGCGCTGCTAGCCGACACGATCTGCGACACCGTTGCGCTGGCCCGGCTGGAGCCGTGGCGGCTGCGCCGGGCGGCGGAGCACGGACCGCGCCGCCGGGTGCTCGCGCTCGGGATCGAGCACGATCACACCCCCAATATCCTGGCGGCCGCCCGAGCCGAGCTGGCGCGCTCGCGCCATGACGTCGTCTTCGCCGGCGCAACCGTCGGCGGGCGGGGAAAGTTTCAGAACCTCAACACGCTGCTGGACGGCCACCGCGCGGATGGCTATGACTGGCTGGTGCTGGTCGACGATGACGTCGCGCTGCCCCCCAGGTTCCTCGACGCGTTCATCTTCCTCGCCGAGCGCTTTGACCTGGCCCTGGCCCAGCCGGCTCATCGCTGGGGCTCGCACGCCGCCTGGGCGGTCACCCGGCGGCGGCCGGGCAGCGTCGTGCGCGAAACGGCGTTTGTGGAGATCGGCCCGGTCTGCGCGCTGCGCGCGGTCACGTTTGCCCAGCTGCTGCCGTTCCCTCCGTTGCGCACCGGCTGGGGCCTGGACGCTCACTGGTCGGCCGTGGCCCGCGAGCACGGCTGGCGGCTGGGAATCGTCGACGCGACCCCGATCCGCCATCACCTGCGCCGGATCGCCGCAACCTATGACCGGGCGTCGGCGATCGCCGAGGCGCGCGCGTTCCTGGACGGCCGTCCATACACAAGCGCGTCCGAGGCGCAGCGCACGCTGGCCGAGCACCGCGGCTGGCGATGAGAGTTCTCGTGCTCGCCGAGTACTACCCGCGGGCCGGCGACCCCACCTTGGGCGTCTGGGCGCACCGCCAAACGCTGGCGGCGCGCGCGGCCGGCGCCGAACTGCGGGTGCTGGTCCTGCATCGGTCGCTTCCGCCGCTATCGGCCGTGCGTCGGCTCGATCTCGGCGCGGCGGTCAGCGCGCTGCGCCAGCCCGCGAGCGTCGCGCTCGACGGCGTCCGCGTGGATTACCTGCGCTATCTGTCGCCGCCACGGCCGTGGAGCTATGCCCGCTGGGGAGCGTGGGCGGCGCCGCCGCTGCGCCGCGCGCTGCGCCGGATCCGCCGGGAGTTCGCGTTTGAGCTCGTCCACGCCCACTATGCGGTGCCCGCCGGCGACGCCGTACGCCGCGCCGCGCCCAACGTGCCGGCGGTCGTGTCGATCCACGGCGGCGACGTGCTCGGGCGCCATGCCGGCGCGCCCAGCGTGTCGGCAGCGCTGGCCCATGCGCGGCTCGTGCTGGCCAACAGCGCGGGCACCGCACGGCGCTGCCAGGCGCTCGGGGCGACGCGCACCCAGGTGGTGCACCTGGGCGCTGAGCTCCCGAGCGAGCCGGCGACGCCGCCCGCCGAGCCGCTGCTGGTCAGCGTGGGGCACCTGATCGCGCGCAAGCACCACGCCGACGTGATCGAGGCGCTGGCCCTGCTGCGCCAACGCTGGCCGACGCTGCGGTATGAAGTCGTCGGCGACGGGCCCGAACGCGACGCGTTGCTGGCGCTGGCGACCGCTCGCGGGATCGCCGATCGGGTGTGGCTGCGCGGGCGCCTGGCGCACGCCGAAGCGGTGGCGGTCGCGGGCGCAGCGACGCTGTTCGTGCTCCCGAGCACCGCCGAGGCGTTCGGTGTCGCCTACATCGAGGCGATGGCAGCGGGGGTGCCGGCAATCGGCTGCGCCGGGGAGGACGGGCCCGAGGAGATCGCCGCCGGCGGCGGCGGGATCGAGTTGGTCAGACCGCGCGACCCCCGCGCGCTGGCGGCCGCGATCGACGGGCTGCTCAGCGATCCGGCGCGCCACGCACGGCTCGGCGCTGCGGCGCGCGCGACCGTGGAGCGCTCGTTCACCTGGGAGCACTGCGGACGCGAGACGGTGGCTGCCTACGCGGAGGTGCTCGGTGTCTGACGCCGCCGCCGCGTCGGCCCCGTATCAGCCCGACAACGTGCTCGACCGGCTCAGCCGCCGCTCGACGCTTGAGCACAACTACCGCCACCTGGAGACGCGCGAGCGGGCGCTGCTGGACCGCCGCTTGGGTCTGCGCGGCGGCGACGTGCTGTCGGTCGGCAGCGGCTGGCATCCCGGGCGCCACCTGTTTCCCGCGCCCGCGTTTCACCTCGTCGCCGTCGACTCAGACCCGGCACGTGTCGAAGGGGTGCTCGAGACCGGGCGCGCCGACGCGGGGCACGTCGGCTATGCCGGGCAGCTGGATCTGCCGGCGCACTCGTTTGACGTCGTGCTCTACCGACTGGTTCTGCATCACATCGCGTTCCAGGGACCGCTGTCGCCGTGCTTTTGCGAAGCCGCGCGGCTGCTGCGCCCCGGCGGTGCGCTGGTGGCGATCGAGCCGGGAGCATGGCATCCGATCGGAGCCGGCTTGACGCTGGCCAACCGGACCGGTACGGCCACGCGAATGCACGGGACCCCGGACGACATCCCGC
>JBPCPC010000293.1:0-3307 GCA_050999585.1 Solirubrobacteraceae bacterium
CCGGGGGGGGTGGCGGGGGCAGCTTATAAAAGAGAACCCCCGCCGCGGGGGCGGTGGGGGGCCCTCCCCCCCCCCGCCTGCTATATCCGGACGGCCGGATCCAGTTCGCCGGAACGGTGCGCAACCGAGAGGCCCCCGAATGGTTTGACCATCGCTACCGCTTCCGAGCGGCAGACTTCGAACCCGCGAACGTGCCCGGCCCGATGCTGGCCGTCACCGGCGCCTGCATGTACCTCACGCGGGAACTGCTCGCCTCCGTGGGCGAGTTCGATGAGGACTATCCGATGGCCTATGAGGACGTCGACCTCTGCCTGCGTGCCTGGGAGGCCCGCTTCCGGGTCTTCTACTGGCCGTCGGCGGTGCTCGAGCATCGGGAGTCGCTCACGCGCGGAACGGTCGTCGGCGAGCGCGAGCGCCGGTCCCAGCAGGTGTTCTGGGACCGCTGGGGAGATTTCTTTGACGCCCGCGACGTGCGCACGCCGGAGGGTGCGTTGCGCATCGTTTACGTCACCGAGGACACGGGCGTGGGCGGCGGTCACCGCGACATCTTCGAGCATCTCAACCGTCTGCAAGCGCGCGGACACGAGGCCGAGCTGTGGACCCTCGGAGCCCCGCCGCGATGGTTTGACCTGCGCGTTCCGGTGCGCAGCTTCGAGGACTACGAGGACCTGCTGACGGCCCTGGCGCCGGTGCCGGCGATCAAGGTCGCGACGTGGTGGAACACCGCCAGCGCGGTGTGGAGCGCGAGCCTGCTGCGCGGCATCCCGGTGTACCTGGTGCAGGACATCGAGTCCAGCTATTACCCGCGCAACCCCCGGGTGCAGGCGGCCGTGCTCGCCTCCTACCGGCCGGAGTTTCACTACATGACGATCTCCTCCTGGAATCAGGACCGGCTGCGGGAACTGGGGCTGGAGGCGACGCTGATCCCGCCCGGAATCGACCTGGAGAGCTTTCGACCGCGCAGCGAGGTCACGCGGCGCGACGACATGGTGCTCGCGCTCGGGCGCACCAACCCGCTCAAGAACTTTCCGCTGACGCTCGAGGCCTGGCGGCGACTCCCGGAGCCCCGGCCCGAGCTGTGCCTGTTCGGGATCGAGCCGGAGCTGGCCGGCGAACCGGGCGTTCGCTACGTCACCGCGCCCAGCGATGAGCAGGTCTGCGAGCTGTTCAACCAGGCCACGGTGTTCGTGCAGACGTCGGTGCACGAGGGGTTCTGCCTGCCGCCGCTGGAGTCGATGGCGACCGGCGGCGCAGTCGTCTGCACCGACGCGCACGGCAACCGGGACTTCTGCGTCGACGGGGAGAACTGCCTGATGCCGGCCCCCGATGCCGCCGCCGTATCAGCCTGCCTGGCGCGCGCGCTGAGCGATCGGCCGCTGCGCCAGCGTCTCGGCGACGCCGGAATGAGGACGGCGTCCGATTACGCGTGGGAGCGGCGGATCGACGCCCTGGAGACGTTCCTCAGTGAGCTGGCCCGCCCGCGCCGGATCGCGTCGTCGACCGACGTCGTACCGCGGGCGCAGCGGGCCCCGGCTGGTTGACCTCCAGCGCGTGCCGGCCAGTCGGGGGATCGCGGTACGCCTGCGCCAGTTCGTTGCCTCGCCTCAAGGGGCTCTCGTGGCTGGGGCGTTCGCCGGTGGTGTTGTCCTTCGCGTCGTGTTCATGCTCGAGTACCGGCCGGGGTTCTTGGGGATCTCCGATGCGGGCTCGTATATCTACGCGGCCCACTTCGGGCTGTTTAGCAACGTTTATGACCCCGCGGGCTATCCGCTTTTCGTCCGCGTGCTGCACACGATCGATCCGCATCTGTCGCTGCTGATCCTCGTTCAGCACGGGCTGGGCGTCGCCACGGCGGCGCTTTGGTATCAGTCGGTACGACGAGTCACCGGCTCGACGGTGCTTGGTCTGATTCCGGCGGTGCTGGTCCTGTTTGACGGCTACAGCCTGTGGGTCGAGCACACCCCGATCACCGACACGCTGTTCACGTTCCTGGTCGCAGCCCTCTCCTATCTGGCGGTCGCCGCGGCCGAAGGTCGACTCTGGCCGCTCGCCGGCGTCGGCCTGCTGATCGGCGTTTGCACAACCGTGCGTCCGATCGGATTCATCTTGGTCCTGGTGGTCGGCGCCTGGATCCTGTGGGTGTATCCAGGACCCGGACGACACCGGCTCGCGGCCGCGATCACGCTCGCCCTGCCGGCTCTGGTCGTCGTTGCCGGTTATGTGGTGATTCAGCGCGCCGACACCGGGTTCACTGGGCTCACCCAAGACTCGGGTCGGGTCATCTACGCGCGGGCGGCGAGGTTCGCCGACTGCCACAGGTTCACGCCGCCGGCGGGGACGGCGGAGCTGTGTGAGAGAACGCCAGAGGACAAGCGGGGCAGCGCCAACCAGTACCTCAACGGGACTCCGGACCGGGACCTCGCCCACCTCGCCGTCCACGAGGGCCAGATCACGGCCACGACGCGCTCGATCAGCCCGGCCTGGCGGGTGTTCGGCCCGCCACCCGGCGGCAACGGCAAGCTGCTGGAGTTCGGCCTCGACGCGATCGTCCACCAACCCCTGGACTACCTCTCGGCTATCGCCGGCGACTTCCACGACTACTGGGCAGACGATCACCGGGCGTTTATCGCCGCGGCAGCGAGCGTCGAACCACCGGTCGACCAGCTGGTTGCGGGTTACTACCGAACCGGCGCGGGGGTCAGCTCGAGCGGGCTGGGGTTCCTGCGTAGCTACGGCGAGACGATCGAAGTCACCGGCGTGCTGATGGTCATGCTGCTGCTCGTGCCGGTGCTCGGGCTGTTCTCCGGCGACCGTCGAGCCCGCCGAGCAGCGGCCCTGTTCGCATGTACAGGATGGATCCTGCCGCTTGCTGCCGATGCGATTGCGACTGTCGACCCCCGCTACATGCTCCCCGCCTACGGGCCCCTCGCCGCTGCAGGCGCAGTCGGGTTGGGCAGCCCTCAGCTCCGCCGGGCGGTCAAACGCCTGGCCGCGCCCGGGCGCCCGCGAGCCGCTCGTCGCGCCTAGCCACCTGGGCAAGGTGCGAGGCGGCGTCGGACCACCGTGCCGACGTGGCCGACTGGCGGCCGGTCGATAAAAGGGCACTCACAGGTACCTTTTCTCGCAAATCCCGAGGACTGGCGCCCCGAAGACCCGCGAGGCCAACCGGGGCGCGCCGCGCAAAGCCTCCCGCGTTACTCCGTCGCAGACTCGGAAAGCCTCAGTGGGCGTGCGCAGCGCGCGCGTGACGGCGCCCGGGTGTGGCTCCTGATAGGAATTGGCCAGATGGTTGTGCGCCGCGTTGTGC
>JBPCPC010000327.1:0-15285 GCA_050999585.1 Solirubrobacteraceae bacterium
CGCCAACCGCTTGGCCGGCGTCGGTGGTTGTCCCGCTCAGGATGCCTAGGCCGGGAACTGGACGGTTGCACGCAAGCGTGGTCTCAGCGTGCTCGACCGCGAAGGTCGTGCGATCATCCGCGCATGAGCGAGATCCGACGCCTGGACTTTCTGGGCGTCCCATCCCAGGACGCCGATCGCGCGCGGGCCTTCTATCGAGACACCCTCGGTCTGCGCCCCGACGAGCATGCCGAGTACGAGTGCTGGGCCGGTGATACCTGCCTGGCGATCTGGATGCCCGAGCGGATCGGCATGGAGTTCGTCGCGCAGAAGGGCAATCCGCTTGCGCTCGGCGTCGAGGACGTCGGGGCCGCCCGGGCCGTGCTGGAGGCCAAGGGCGTGACCTTCTTCGGCGACACGCTCGACACAGGCGTCTGTCAAATGGCCGTCTTCGCCGACCCCGACGGGAATACTCTGATGCTCCACCACCGTTACGCGCCGTACTCCGCCGGTAAGCCCCCCGGTGTGCTGGCGTCGTAGTACAGGGCGAACTCGTACAGTGCGGTTATCGCATCGGTGACCTCTCGGCCTGACGAGCACCGCGGAGCGACGCCGGGCAATGCAGCGAGCTCTGCCGGATCGGCGTCCGGGAGGGTCGCGCGGATCGTCCGCCGGCCGATGCGCGCCTTGACCTCCGTCAGGGTGAGCGTGTTGATGGATTGTCAGCATCGTCAGGTCAGCCTGCGCTAACGAGGATGATCGCTGAGGCTGACGTGAGTAGTCCGGCGGCTTGAACGCTAGTCCAGCGTTCGGCCAGGAAGGCACGAGCGAGGACCACGGTCGCTGCGGGATACAGCGAGGTGAGCACGGCGACGATGGCGAGCTCTCCGCGGCCGGTGGCCGCCAGGAACAGCAGGTTCGCGATCCCACTGAGTACGCCCGCGCCGAGCGTGAGCGCGACAGCTGACCGCGGCGGGGTTCCCGAGGAACTCAGGCCACGGTAGGCGAACGGCGCGATCAGCAGCAGCGCGACCAGCTGGCCTGGAACCAGCGGCCACGCTCCGGCGCGGGTGCCTGCGCGGTCCAACGCGATGAAGAGCAGTGCAAATCCCAGGCCGGCGAGCACTCCGTAAATCACTCCAGCGCGAGCGGAGCTGGAAGCGTCGGCTTGAGGCTGCCAGCACATCAATCCGATCCCAGGGACTGCGATCGCGATGCCGGCTTCCGCCGCGACCGTCAGATGATTTCCGAGTGCCACGCCGACGATCACCGGGATGACGGCGGTCAGTACCGCGGACAGGGTGGCGACCACGCTCATGCGGGCAACTGAGAAGCCGTGGTAGAGCGACAGCGTGCCCAGGGCGGTGCCCAGGCCGCTGACTGCTCCCCAGCCGAGCACGCTTGCGCTCGGGCCGGCACCGGGAAACAGGATCACCGCCGCCGCAGCCGTCAACAGGGTAAGGGCTTCGACCGCCCCGGTGACGGGCCCGGCCGCGAATCGGCGGCTGGCCAGTCCGGCGGCGAAGTCAGAGCTGCCGTAGGCCAGCGCGGCCATCAGGGCCAGCACGACCGCCATCGTCACAATCCGCGCGACGATCTCGCCCGCTGTCGATGGTCGATCATCGTTCTCGCCGGAGGAGCGCGTGCACGTGGAGAGTCACGGGGGTCCGGGTCATGCCGAGCGGGCTCCAGGTCATGCCGAGCTGGTGTTGGTCAAGGACAGCGCTCGCGTCGATCCGGAGCTGAACATCGCTTTGCTGGAGCGTCGGCTCCAGGCTCAGTGCCACGCGGTGGCCGGCCGCCACGAGTTCGCCCTCGACGCAGAGGGGGCCGTCGCCCGGGTCACTGACGCTGGTCGAGTGAAACCGCACCTCGGGGTTGTGCTCGGCGTCAAAGAAGTCGCTTGCACGCAGGTGCCGATCACGCATCGGATTGCCGGTGTGAACGCTCGTTGCGTCGATTGTCAGCTCGATCTCGCGCTGCCCGTTTTCGTCGACGTCGAGCCAGCCGTCGAGACCACTGAAATGACCTTTGACGGTAACGAAGCCCCAGAAGTGCGGGACCCGGAACTCGGCTCTGGAGCCCGCCGGGTCTAGCCGCCAGCGCGTCGCCGCGGACGAGCGCTCGGCTCGGCCAGTGATCGGTGCGGTGCTCATGGTCTCTCCTCAGGTTTCTCGGTCGGTGTCTTGAATCGGCCTGCCGATCGAATGTAGGTGCCAGGCGGCTCGGCGATAAGAACCAATCGGCTCTCAATTCAGTGGACCGGTTGCGGTGAGGCTGGGGCACTGCCCTCCCTACGCGCGCGTTCCTGTTCGACGATCGCTTGCTCGTCGGCTGCCGGGCAGACGAGCGACCGCGTGGAACCCGGGCCGGGAGTCTTCAGCCGCAGCCCGGCCGGCCCACCCGACACCGCCCGCACCAGCGCCCGCCCATTGCCGGGCCGGCACCGTGTCACCGAGTCGGGTTAGATGCGGCCACCGCGCTCGGAAGCTGCGTCGACAGGCGATCGCGATGACTCAGCTCGGAGGCCGGGCGCATCATGCAATCAACTCCACTGCCGCCTCAAGGTTTCCCACAGTAGCCAGGCAGGTGACGCCCGAGCGTCTTGACATCCTGGTCAGGGATGCATACGTAATACAGGACTTTGAGATCCCACCCGCGAAGGTTGGAACCGTCACGCGGTCCAAAGCAACGAAAGTCCCCTGTCGCGTGGCAGGAGTAGTCGTTGCTGCCGATGATCGGGTTCGAGATCTGCATATCGACGGTGCCGGTGACGTCGGGGCTGGTGGCGCTGGAGCGAAAATTGGAGCTGCATTCAATATTGCTGCTGATCTGGCCGACTGTCTCGGACGTTCCCCGGCCGTCGATCGGCGTTGGGGTCTTGCCCAGGTGGCGTATGTCAGTGCCCGTATCGTCCACGAGAACGAGGGTGCAGCTGCTGATGCCGTTCGGGCCGCCGGCGCCGAGGCCGAGCTGGCGGACGATCAGCTCGTCGCCCCTGGTGCAGTGGAGCGCTGCAGCGCGATTTCGGTGCGTCCGTACGGCACAGGCAAAACCGAGGACGTGACACGCGGCACCGTGGGCGTGGCGGCAGCTTGCGTTAAGGCTGTCGAGAACTTTGCGAGCTGCCTTACAGCTGGTGCCATTTACCGTGGTCGTGGCGCCACAGTTCTGGACGCTGCCCGCGCCGGCCGGGATAGCGACTATCCCGAACGTAAGCACGGCCGCAATCACGAGCCGCTTCATAAATCTCCTTGGTGTTGCGCTTCCGGGCAGAGCCCTTGCCCCGCCCTGTGCGTCGATCCTCCAGTAATCGCGTCCGCCGGTGCCGGTGGGGTGTCGCTGGATCCTTCGCGCTGGGCGCGACAGCGGCGTGGTCACGCGCACCATCAGCCGGTCCGAGGGCTCGGCGCGGGTCCCGGCCCGCAGCCCGACGTGCCAGGATCGGTCGATGGGACACGCAGTAGCACAGAGGAGACATGAGATGCCTGAATTTGACTGCAGCCGCAACGTGATCCTGGCGGCCGATCCGGCCAAAGTCTGGGAGGCGGTCGCCACCGGCGAGGGCAACGCCGGATGGCTGTTCCCGACCGAGATCGACCCGACGGGCGCGGGCGCGACGGCCTGGGATCCCCCGGCGCGCTTCCGCATGCTCCAGCAGCAGGGCGAGTGGTTCAACGACATCGATTTCGTGATCGAGGACCGCGGGGATGGAACGAGCGCGCTGCGTTACGTGCACCGCGGGGTCTTTCCCCAGGAGGGGTTTGACGCCCAGAACGACGCCGTCCAGCAGCACACCGATTTCTATCTTCACACCCTGGGCGAGTACGTGGCGCATTTCAGCGGACGCACCGCGACGTACATCGGCGAGGTGCCCGGAGGGATCCAGGGACCTGCCGGCTCAGCCACGCCCGACGGCTTCAGACGCCTGCGGCATGCGCTTGGGCTCGGTGATCGGCTCAGCGCCGGTGACCAGGTCCGCCTGACCCCCGACGGGCTGGAGCCGATCGAGGGGGTGGTGGACTACCTGCGACCCAACTTCATGGGAATCCGAACGGCCGACGCGCTCTACTGCTTGTTCGGCCGCAATGCCTTCGGTGCGCCGGTGGCGCTGACGATCCACGCGTTTGACGGTCGCGACCCCGAACAGGCCGAGCGCGACTGGCAGCAGTTCCTCGATGGCGCGGTCGCCTGAAGCAAGGCACGCAAACCTGACCGAGGGTCGGCCGCCCCGACGCCCGGGCCCCCATGGCTACAGGTTCGGTGCATTATGGGCGATAACAGAGCCAAGGGCTGGGGCGCCACGCAGCGGCCAGGTACAGAGAGGAATCCGACACTTATGGCTTACCCCGTGACCTTCGAGGCCGACTACATCGAGAGGCGTGATCGCCTGACGGCGTTCTTCAGGGCGCTGATGGCGATCCCGCTCCTGCTCGTCTTCTACGTGTACGCGATCGGGGGTTGTTCGCGCTCGTGTTCGCATGGTTGGCGATCGTCTTCACCGGCCGTTATCCGGAGGGCCTGTACAACTTCGTCGCCGGGTTCACGCGTTACCTGGCGCGCTTCACCGCCTACACGGCGCTGCTGACCGACCAGTACCCGCCGTTCAACCTCAACGACGATCCGTCCTATCCGGTGCGGATGGGGTTCCAGGGACCGCTGCCGCAATACAGCCGCGCCAAGACGTTCTTCCGCGGCCTGCTCGCGATTCCGATCGTGGTCATGCGCTATGTGATTCAGTTACTACTGGAAATCGGGGCGATCGCGGCGTGGTTCGTGATCGTGTTCACCGGCCGCCTCCCACGCGGGCTGTTTGACATGCTGGTCCTGGCCAATTCCTACACGGCTCGGTCTGACGCCTATCTGTACCTGCTGACCGAGACTTACCCGCCGTTCCAGGACGCCGAGACGCGGACCGCCGGCGTGGCCGGATTGCCCGACCCCGAGCTTTAGGAGCTCCAAGCGTTGACACGCCGCGGCCAGGGTCGGCCGCCGCGTTCGTCGTCTCCAGGGCGGCGGGCGGTCCGCCACCGGATACCGTAGCTGCAGCGTCGAACCTATTAGCACATGTGCTAAATTGCTAAGCGTTCCGATTGCCAACGCCTATCGAGCGCTCGCCGATCCGACCCGCCGGGAGATCCTGCGCCTGCTGCGTGAGGGAGACCTGGTCGCCGGCGAGCTGGCCGCCCAGTTTGAGATCTCGTGGCCGTCGGTGTCCCGGCACCTGCGAGTGCTCGACGATGCCGGGCTGGTGAGATCCGCTCGGCGCGGCGGCAACATCATCTACTCGCTGCAGACCTCGGTGCTGGAGGACATCGCCACCGAACTGGCAGAGATGGCCCGGATGGGCCGGCCCCCATCGCCCTCAGAGGCGAGCGCGGCGCGACCCCGGCGCCAGCCGCAGCGGGCCTGATCCAAACGCCGACGAGGAGAGGCAGAGCGTGTCCGAGATCAAGCAGTGGTACAGAAATCTGTCGCCGGGCGCTCAGCGCGGGGTGATGGTGCTGCTCGGGATGGAGTTCGTCCTGATCATTGCCGCCGAGCGTGACATCGGCCGCCGTTCATCCGCGCAGTTGCGCGGTGGCAAGGTGTTCTGGAGGATCGCGGCCCTGAACAACTTCATCGGTCCGCTGAGCTACTTCCGGTGGGGACGACGGGCCGGCCGATGACGGTTTCCGGGAACCTGATCGTGATCATTGTGGTCGCCGCGGCCAGCTTTTCCGCCGGTTGGGTTCTGCGCGATGCGCGGGCCCGCGGCATCCCGGATCGCAAGGCCTTCACCTGGGCGGCGCTGCAGGTTGTCGAGTGGCCGCTGTTCCTGTGGCTCTATCGCCGTGCCCGGCCCAAGCGAACGCTCGAGGGCGGACCGGGCGGACCGGCTCCGAGCTGACCGACCGGTTACCGACGCAGCGGCGGGTTGAGCTGATGGGACTCGCGCAGCTCGAAGCGGACCGGCAGCGCGCGGATCTGCTCGGCCACGGCCTCCACCTCGATCGACACGACTCGGTCGACCTTCGGCCGGGCATCGACCTCGGGACCGTCCCAGAGGATCTCGGCCGTTCCGGCGAGCTGCACGGTGCGGCCGGTGTCCCAGTCGATGACCAGCAGGCCGATGCGCGGGTCGACGGTGAGGTTGCCGAGCGTCTGGAACATGCGGTTGCCGGAGTAGTCAGGCAGCAGCACGCGCCGCCCGTCGCCGGCGACCTCGAGGAACCCGGGGCGGCCACCTCGGTGGGATGCGTCGGCGCCGCGGGCAGCGTGGGCCGAGGCGACGAACGCGGTGTCGGTCCGGGCGACGAACGCGCGCTGGGCCTCGCTGAGCCGTGACCCGGTGCTGCGCGTCGGGTCCGGGCGCCCGCCGTCGATCACCTGCACCGCGATGCGCTGGGCGATGTACTTGGTGCAGTTGCCGAACACCTCCTCGATCGACACCAGGATCCCCGCGTCGGTCGCGGTCGCGCTGCCGTTGAGACGGATCCGCGATCGCGTGGCGGCATCGAGTGCCAGCAACCCGATCGCCACCGGGCCGGCCGCCAGCGCCGCCGCCAGCGGGTCGCCGGCCGTCGGCTGGGCGAGCAGCGACACGTGCTGGGAATCCAGCACGCGGGCAAACCCGGGCGGCCCCACCAGCAGGGAGGCCCACAGTCGCCCGTCGGGCGCCTGCGCGGCGGCGACCAGGAACGGGCGCTGCGCCAGGAACACCGCGAACTCCGGGTCGATCGCAGTCTGCAGCGCGCCTCGGCCGACGCGCAGAGCAACGTCGGCGACGCCGGCGCGACGCTGCACCTCGCGCTCGCCCGCGTGAAACAGGTCGCCCGCCTCGGGGTCAGCGGGCGCCACTATTCCCTCACCGCCAGCGTGCCCTCAAGCACCGCCTCCTCGAGCGAGCGCGGTCCAAGGACGTCGCCGGCCCGGACCGCGCCCGGGTGGGACTCCAGCTCTGACCAGAGTTCGTCGGCGGGGGCGCGGCCCTGCGCGAGCACGAGCGTGTGAAGCGGCGCCAGCGCACTCGTGCGTCCAGAGGACACGTGGCGCAGCGCCGGCTCCCCGTGCAGCGAGGCGAGCTCCTGGTGATGCTCGAGCACCACCCCGAGCTCGTCGAGCCGGGCCAGGTACAGGTTGCGCTGGTACTGGTGAAGCGTCTCGCCCGGCACGAGCCCCGCACACGCCAGCGTGACCGGCACCCCGGCCAGCGCCAGCCGCTCGGCGGCGTCCAGTCCCTCCCAGCCGCCGCCCCAATCGGCCACCAGCGCGGGGCCGATCACCTGCGCCGGGTCCCGGATTGCCTCCCACGCCTGCACCACCGTGAGTCCGCCCAGTTCCAGCGTCGGGTTATACGGTTGCGCTCCGGTGGCGAGCACGACGCACTCGTACTCGCGCGCGAGCGCCGCCGAGCCCTCGACGCCCAGCCGCAGCGAGACGCCGGCCGCCGTCAGCCGAGCGAGGGTCGAGCGCCGGTAGCGCTCCCAGGTCTCGGCGTGGGCCGGCGCCAGGCCGGCCAGGCGCAGCTGCCCACCGATGTCGCCGGCTCGCTCGATCATCGTCACCCGGGCGCCGCCGCTGCCGGCCTCGATCGCCGCCGCTGCACCGGCGGGTCCGGCGCCGATCACCAGGACCTCGCGCGCCACGCTGGTTGGCGCGCGCAGCGGCGACTCTCGTCCGGTCCGGGCATTGACGGCGCAGCCGATCGGCAGGCCGGCATGGTAATGCCCGATGCAGGACTGATTGCAGCCGACGCACTCGATCACCTCGGCGCCGGCGCCCGCAACCGTCTTGGCCACCAGCTCCGGGTCGGCGATCAGCGCGCGGGTCATCCCGACCAGGTCCGCGGTGCCGTCCTCGATCAACCGGTCGGCCGCCTCCAGGTCCACCACCCGGGTGCTCGCCAGCAACGTCAGCCCCGGGACGGCGGCGCGGATCGCGGCGGCGGCCGGGGCGATCGCCTCGCGGGGAGCCGGCGGGGGAGGGGCGATCCAGGTCGAGGCGGCGGGATGCGCGGAATGGCCGAGGACGAGCGAGACGAAATCAACCAGTCCGGCTGCGTGCAGCCGGCCGGCGATCTCAGCGCACGCCTCGATCCCGAGGCCGCCCGGGGCAAGTTCGTCGGCCGACAGCCGCGCGCCCACCGCGACTCCCGGCCCGGCGGCGCCCCGCACCGCCTCCAGGACCTCGACCGAGAACCGCAGCCGGGCATCCCATGATCCGTCGTAGCGGTCGCCGCGGCGGTTGGAGAGCGGCGAGAGGAACTGGGCCGGCAGGTACCCGTGTGAGATCGACACCTCGAGGCCGTCGACACCGCCCTGCGCGGCATAGCCGGCGGCGGTGCCGTAGCCGTCGATCAGGCTTCCGATCTCGCGCAACGTCAGCGCCCGCGGCTCGGACTTGAATCGCAGGCTGGGGACGGCCGGGGGCGCGACCGCGTGCGCCCGCGGGGCGCTGGAGATCTGCTCGCGTCCGCCGTGGAACAGCTGCACCAGCAGGCGCGTCCCGTGGGGGTGCAGTCGCTCGCGCAGGCGCCGATAGGCGGGCACGATCTCAGGCAGAAACCCGCCCAGCGTATGCGGCGTCAGCAGCCCGCTGGCGTGCACCGCCGTGGCTTCGAGGAAGATCGCGCCGACGCCTCCGCAGGCCCGCGCTTCGTGATAGGCGAGCAGCGCCGGCGTCGGGAGATGATCGTGCACGAGGCTTGTCTGATGAGACGTCGACACGACCCGGTTGTGCAGCTGCAGCGGTCCAACCTCGATCGGGTGAAGCAGCGATCCGAGCATGCGCGGACGTTAGCGGTCCGCGAGCGCATCGCCGCGAGCTACCGGACCCAGGAGCGCAGCTGCGTCGCCGCGCGCACCGCCGGGAGCTTGCTCGCCAGCACGTGGCGAACGCCGGCGACCGGCGCGCGCGCGACGCTGCGAGCCGACGCCGGCGCGGCGGCGCGGCTGGCGACGGCATCAAGCTCGCGGCGGCGGCTGCGCATCAGTTCGAGTGAGATCTGTGGATTGCTCATGCTGACCTCCCGGTTAGCTGGATTCAAAGTAACTGTATATAAAGCTACATACCAAGGTAGCACGCCAGTAGAGTTGTTCGCGATGGCGCGTGAGCGACAGCGAGCGAAGTCCGCGAGCGTCGCGCGCGAACGGGCCGGCGAGAGCGAGGCCGAGTCCGACGCCACTGTCGAGGAGCAGGTGCAGGCCGCCCGTGACCAGTGGCCGCAGATCGATCCCGAGGTGGAGGCGGTCGTGATGCGCCTGGACCGTGCCGACCGGTACATCCTCAAAGCGGCGACGGTCAGCCTGGCTCGGGCGGGCCTGGGCTACCAGGAGTTCAAGATCCTCAAGCTGCTGCTCGGCGGCCCTCGGTCCCACGGCTCGCTGTGCCGGGAGCTGCTCGTCTCCAGCGGGGTGATGACCAACCGGCTGGACAAGCTCGAGGATGCCGAGCTGCTGGAGCGCATGTCCGACCCGCATGACCGCCGCGGCGTGCTGCTCGAGATCACCGGCGACGGTCGCGAGCGCCTCGACGCCTACATCGACCTGGGCGCCAAGCGCGAGCAGGAGCTGTTCGAGGTCCTTGACGAGGACGAGATGCAGCAGCTCAACGCGCTGCTGGCCAAGCTACTGGGCGCGTGGCGATCAGAGCTCGGGCCGGCGCCGCGCCGGCGGCTCGCGAGCGAGGCTCCGTAGCCCTCCTCACGCCACGCCTCGCGCTCGAGCCGCTGCGGGTCCGGGACGCCCCCGAGATGGCGGCGCTGCTCGCCGATCCGGACCTGTACCGGTTCACGGGTGGTCGACCGCCGACGGTGGACGAGCTTCGCGAGCGCTACGGGCGACAGGTCCGCGGCCGATCGCCCGACGGTCGCGAAGCTTGGCGCAACTGGATCGCGCGCCGGCGTGATGACGGCGAGGCGGTCGGCTGGCTGCAGGCGACAATCCGCGGTGCCGAGACGCCGATCACGGCTGAGCTGGCGTGGACGATCGCGTTGGCCCACCAGCGCCAGGGTTACGCGCGCGAGGCGGCGACGGCGGTTATCGACGAACTGCGCACCGGCGGCGTGAGCGAGCTCGTCGCCCACATCGATCCCGATCACGCGGCGTCGATCGCGGTCGCCCGCGCGCTCGGGCTTCACGCCACCGACGCGTTGGTCGGCGGTGAGACCCGCTGGCGTGGGGCCGTGTGAGGACCGGGAACGCCGGACAGAGGACGGCGACGCCGTCACTTGGGCGGCAGCGTCCGCGCGTGCGCCACGCCGCGCGCGACCCAGCGCTTCAGCTGGCGCTTGGTGCGCACGCCCTCGGCCTCGATCCGGACCCAGCCCTCCATCGTCCGCCCGCGCATCTCAAACGGCTGAGCGTGCGGCTTGGCCAGCAGCGCCTCGGTGTCGGCAGCGTCGACGTGCAGCAGCAGGCCGCCGCGGCCACTGACGCTGACGCTCATGTGGCCGGCGATCAGAAACGCCAACCCGCCGAACATCTTGCGCTCGGTGACGCCTTCCTGATCGGCGACCAGCTCGCGGATGCGGTTGGCCAGATCCTCGTCGTAGGCCACGGCGCGATCCTACCCCGAGTCCGGGAGGTGGGCGGCCGCGTAGTCATGGGCCAGCCGGGTGGGCTCGACCCGCGCTCCGAGGATCGGCCCGGTCAGCGCGCCCTCGCCAAGCGCGATAGATCGGCGGCGCGCAGCGGGCGCTCCCACACGAACCCCTCGTCCCGTACTCGCAGCTCGGGTGTCCGTAGGACAGGCTTCGCTGGTCTCCGGCAGCGCCAGCCGATCCGGGGCATGTCATCCCGGTCGCACAATGAATGCAGGATAATCCCTGAGCGCCTGCTTGCGCACTCCAAAAACGGGTAAAACATCACTAGAGCTGCCTATGCAGCTCGCCGTCATGACGGCAATTGAGCCGGAAGTGGGGGCAGCGAGCCGAGCGTCCCGGTGGGGTTCACCCGCCGGGACGACGCTCTCGTTCGCGCCCGCGGCTCGGAACAGCGGTCAGACAGGACGTTGGAGCTCGCTCGCGAATGTCGCTGCGTGTACCTCGTGCGCGTGATCCGCGCGGCCATGGGCGAGCTCCCCGCGGTCGCGCGGGCCGCAAGTCCGACGCACGCGTCTTCGCGACACGCTGATGACCTTGGCGGTGGCCACGATCGTCGTCGACCTGATCAGCGGGCTGCTGGCCTACCTGCTCGAGCGCCACGTCGGTGGCACGGAGATCCACAGCTTCGGCAGCGCCCTGTTCTGGACCTCGGCCCAGCTGCTGACCGTCTCGTCTCAGCTGCCCAACCCGCTGTCGGCGGGCGGGCGGATCCTCGACATCGCGATGGAGGTGTACGCGATCACCGTCGTGGGGACGCTCGCCGGCTGGCTCGGCGCCTTCCTGATCCATCGAGCGCGCGAGGATGAGCTCGCGCGCGGGGGCGTGCACCCGCCGATCTGACCGCGCAGTTCGGTGAGAAGCGGCGCGCGTGGGGGTAGCTGTAGGGAGTGACGGCGCTGGCGCTCACGTTCGATGACGGTCCCGATCCGATCGGCACTCCGCTTGTGCTCGAGGCACTGGCGGAGGCTCGCGCGCGCGCCACATTCTTCGTGATCGCGCCTCGCGCCGGCGCCCATCCCGAGCTGGTGGCGCGGATCCTGCAGGCCGGCCACACCGTCGGCCTGCACTGCGACGAGCACATGCGTCACTCCGAGCGCGACGCCGACTGGTGCCGTGCGGACACCAAGCGCGCGCTGCGGACGTTGCGCGAGCTGGACGTGGAGCCCGGCCTGTGGCGGACGCCGTGGGGCGACACGGCGCCGTGGACGGCGGCGGTCGCGGCTGAGCACGGGCTGCGCCTGATCGGCTGGACGGTCGACACCCACGACTGGCGCGGCGACGACGCGGCCGCCATGTATCAGGCGACCCGTCTGCAGCTGGAGCCGGGGGCGATCGTGCTTGCCCACGACGGAATCGGACCCGGGGCGCGGCGGGATGATGTCGGGGAGACGGCCGCCTACGTCCACCGGGTGGCCGAGCACGGCCGTCGCCATCAGGTCGGCTTGACGGCGCTGGCGTGAGCGTAGCCCCGATGATCGCGCGCGACGACGACCGCGGTCTTGCGGCCGCGCTGGCTGAGATCGCCGCCGGGGCGGGGCAGCGGGACGCAGAGTCACATCCGCGCTTTCCGCAGGCCGCGTTCGCCGCCCTGCGGGCCGCGGGGGCGCTCGCGGGCAACGCCGTCTCGGGCAGCGGGCGCCCCCGGGCGGCGGCTGAGCTCGAACTGGTGCGCCGGGTCGCGGCCGCGGACGGGTCGGTCGGGCGGATCTTCGATGGTCACCTGAACGGGACCGAGCGGGTCGCGGTCCAGGGGCCGGCCGGGCTGCGCGAGCGTGAGCTGCGCGCGGTCGCAGCCGGCGAGCGGCTGGTCGGCGTCTGGGGTGGAGACCCGGTGCCCGGCGAGGGAGCACCGGCCGCCGTCGTGGCCGTCGGCGACCACGAGGTGCTGCGCGGCGTCAAGACGTTCTGCTCGGGCGCCGGTGGGCTGGACCGCGCGCTGGTGCTGGCCCGGCCCGCGCCCGGCGAGACCGGGCCCCCGATCTCGGTCTGGGTGGACCTCACCGATTCCCGAGCGGTCGAGGTCGACGACACCTGGTATCGCTCGCATGGCCTGGTCGCCTCGGTCTCGCATCGGGTGGTCTTCCATGACGCGCCGGTCCTGGCCCGGCTGGGGGATCCGGGGGCGATCGCCGTCCAGCCGTGGTTTGGCCGCGACGCGCTGCGCACCGCCGCGAGCTGGGCGGGGATGGCCGACGCTGCGGTGCGCGGCGCGCTGCGATCGCTGGCCCAACGCCCGGCGGGCAGTCAGCTCGAGGCGCTGGCCGCCGGCCGGATCCTGACCGCCCAGCGCACGATCGACGTGTGGCTGCGGGCCGACGCCGAGGCGATGGACCGCGCCGGTCCTGAGCTGGCCGACGTCGCCCTGCATGCGCGGGCGGCGATCGCCGACGCCTGCCGCGGGCTGCTCGACGAGGCCGCGCGGGCGTGCGGCTCGCGACCGTTCGCGCGCGCCGAGACCCTGGACCGCGCGCGGCGCGACCTGGAGCTGTTCCTCCTCCAGCACCGGCTCGACCCGCTTGTCGCGCGGGCCGGCGACGCGGCGCTGGCCCAGCTGCGAGACGGCGCAGGATGACCGCGGTTCATCTGACCGCCGAGGACTTCGAGGCGCGTTACCGCGCGGATCCCGACCCCTGGGCCTACACGAGCAGCGACTACGAGCGCCTGAAGTACGACGCGACGCTCGACGCCTGCGGCGCCGGTCCGTTTCAGCGCGCGCTCGAACTGGGTGCGTCGATCGGCGTGTTCAGTGTGCGGCTGGCTCCGCGCTGCCGGACGCTTGAGACCATCGACGGCGCCCCCACCGCGGTCGCCGACGCCCGCCGCCGGCTGGCCGGGCTGCCACAGGTGCAGCCGATCCTGGGCGCGATCCCCGAGGCGATCCCGGACGGCAGCTTTGAGCTCGTGGTCGCCTCCGAGATCCTCTACTACCTGCAGCCGCCCGCGTTGGCCGAGACGCTCGCGCGGCTACGCGATCGGCTGGCTCCCGGTGGCCGGCTGGTCGCGGTCCACTGGCGCCCGCCGGGCCCTGAGCGTCCGTTCACCGCGGCCGAGGTCCACGACCGGCTGCGCCGACAGACGTGGCTGGCGCCGGTGCGGTCGGCGCCAACCGAGGACTATCTGCTCGACGTACTGGAGCGCCGTTGAGCGCCGCCTACGCGCTGCTGGTGATCGGCGGAGGTCCGGCCGCGCTGGCGGCCGCCCGGGGCTACCGCGACGCCGGTGGACACGGGGACGTGGCGATCGTCAGCGAGGAGGAGCGGATGCCCTATCAACGCCCGCCGCTGACCAAGGAGCTGCTGCGGGGAGAGATGGCGGAGCAGGAGCTGGCGTTGGAGGACGAGTCGTGGCTGTCTGAGCACTCCATCGGGCTGATCAGCGGCCGGGCGGTGGCGCTGGACGTGGACGGCCACACGGCGACGCTGGCCGGCGGGCGCCGCCTCACCTATGCCCGCTGCGTACTGGCCACGGGCGCCGTGCCCGTCCGGCTGACGGCTCCGGGCTGCGATGATCCTGCGGTGCGGGTGGTTCGCTCTCTGGACCACGTTCGTGAGCTCACGCACCGCCTGGCGACCGGCGATCCGACGATCGTCGTCGGGTCGGGTTTCATCGGCTGCGAGATCGCGTCGTCGCTGCGTCGGCGCGGGCATCCGGTCACGCTGATCTCCGACGAGCCGGCGCCCAACCAGCGCCGGCTGGGTGCGCAGGCCGGCGCCGAGCTTGCGCGCTGGCTGGCCGACGATGGGGTCAACGCGCACTTTGGGACCGGGGTGGACGCGATCGAGCGGGTCGACGGGGCGCTGTCCGTATCGGCCGGCGACGTCCGGGCCGAGGCGGCGCTCGTGGTCATGGCCACCGGGGTGGCGCCTCGCAGCGAGCTGCTGCAGGCCTGTGGCGCCGAGCTGCAGGACGGCGCGATTGTGGTCGACGACGCGATGCGCACCGCGCTGCCCAACGTCTTGGCCGCCGGAGACGTGTGTGTGGCCCACAACGCCACCGCGGGGCGTCGGCTGCGCGTGGAGCATTGGGGCAACGCCATGGAGCAGGGAGAGGTCGCGGGTGCCAGCGCAGCCGGAGCCGACGCCCATTGGGGCGCGGTGCCCGGCTTCTGGTCGACGATCGGCGCTCACACGCTGAAGTACGCGGCCTGGGGCGACGGCTATGACGCCGTCAGGTTCGAGCCGGGGACCGACGGCGGCTTCACCGCCTGGTACGGACGCGCGGGCGTGGTCGTCGGCGTGCTCGCCCACGAATCTGACAGCAGCTACGAGCATGGCCGCCAGCTGATCGCCGCGGGGGCAGCATGGAGCTAGACGCCCTGGCCGGGATCGTGGTGATCCCGGCGCGCGACGAGGCCGCGCGGCTCGGCAACTGCCTGCGGGCGCTCGCCGAGCAGACCGTTGGGCGCGGCGCGTTTGTGACGATCATCGTGCTCGACGACTGCCGCGACCAGACCGAGGAGGTCGCGCGGCGGACGGCCGCAGAGCTTGGCCTGTCGCTGACGATGCTGAAGGGAACCGGCAGCGGGGCCGGAGCGGCGCGCCGGCTGGGGATGGACGCTGCCTGCGCACGGCTGCTGGACGCAGGCCGGCCGCAGGGGTTGATCGCCTGCACCGATGCCGACTCGCGCCCGGAGCCCGATTGGCTGGAGCGCCAACTCGAGCACGTCGCCGCGGGCGCCGGGGCGGTGGCTGGACTGATCGAGTTCGACGACGCCGACACGG
>JBPCPC010000255.1:0-16225 GCA_050999585.1 Solirubrobacteraceae bacterium
CGTGCCCGCGGCGATGGCCTCCGTGGACGCCAAGCCTGCTCGCTTCAGCGGAGAAACCCCGTAGCCGGTCGCTGATACCGATGCGAGGTTTTGGTCCATGAACGTCCGCACCGTTGCCTGAGCAGCAGCCCGAGCTGCTGGGGACAGCAGTTTGTGAGGCGCTTGTTCACAGCTGCCGCCGCCGTCAACCAGTTGACCGCCCTTACCTGAAACCCAAAGGTCGAAGTCCCGAACTAAGGCTGGCACGCTCTTCAGCTCGATCTGGTTCCAGCGGCACAGGAGCGCGCGTCCCGACTCAGCGCCAGTCTGCGTAGCGTCGAGGTTTGGGGGTGAGCTTATCCCATGGCTACCGCACCCGGCTACGGCAATTACTACGAGCAGACTTAGACTTATCTTCAGTGCAAATTGCTCCCACGAGTCCGCCGTTCTCGTCGACTGGGTGCCCCTGCTTGTCGCGCTGGCGTCGCGTCGGCCTCGGTCGCCATTGATGTCGCCCAGCCGAAGCCGCTGCTTGAGCCTCAGAAGCCCGCAAGCGAGATTGGCGAGTTCTCCGACTACAAGCCGATTCATGGGAGAGACGCGGCGGAGCATCGGAAGGCGTGCACGCGCTCTGCGATCCATCGCGTCTCTTGGTCGCCGATCGATCTCCCGGATGCTAGGGCCTAAAAGCCCTGGCGCACGACCTCCCGTCTCACAACGATCCTGGAGTGGACGCGCTCGAGGTCGTCGCCGCCAACATCCGAGAAGCTCGGCGGATTAGCGGACTCAGCCAGGAACGCCTGGCTGAGTTGAGCGAACTTCACATGACCGATGTCGGTCGCATCGAACGCGGGGAGCGTGATCCCGGTGTCCGCACGCTCGCAAAGCTCGCCAAGGGACTCGGGATCCCACCCGGAGATCTGTTTGAGGGGATCGAATAGCTAGGACAGACGACCCGACTCAGGCGGGGTCGCTTCGGTCAATCGGAGTGTCGTCCGTTACCGTTCCTGGCGGGATGCTGCACGTGCCGGTCTGTGAGCTCCCGAAGCTCCGTCAGCACAGACTCAGGAACACCACGGTGGCGCATCACCGCCATCATCTCGCGGAAGATGGCGATGAAAGCTGCCTCGGCCCGGAAACGATGCAGGTCGCGCGGCAGTCGGCCGGCTGCCTGCAACATCTCCATCCGTTCACGGTCGGCATCGAGCATCACACGGATCGCGCCGACCTGTGCAGAGGCGTTATCGCCGGTATGCGCGATCTCGTCCAGACGCTCGATTGCCGCTGACCGGATCGCGATGGAGGTGTCCACGGTCATCATCGGATCCGGCACGTCCACGTCCCACGACAAGTAGTCGTTGTACGCCATCTGCGCCGCCTTGACAGAAAGGCCGACCTCATCGGCGACCTGCGTCCAGGCCTTCCCGTCGGCTCGGAGCGTCGCAATCCGCTTTGCGCGACGCACGCGATCGAGCAGAGTGCGCGGGCGATCGGGTGTACCCCCCGATGCGTCGGATTTCGACTTGTGTCCCATCACGATAGTGTCGCCGAGACCGTCGGTCGTACGTGCAAAACGATGCGAAGCACCTCGGCGCGCGGGAGCTGAAGTGTCTGGACGATGATCGGCGCGGAGCCCCGTGGGACCCTGACGCTCACGGGCGGCAGTAGCCCGCAGTTCTCAAGCTTCCGGCCGAGCGTCACCAGCTAGGTGGGGCGCGACGTTGGTCGCAGCGCAAGGCCAGCATCGTCACCGCGTGAGACGCCTTCGTCAGATCTCCTGCAGCTATGCGTCTCGGGCGGCCGTGATCAGCTGATACGGAACTCGAGCGATGAAGCCTGCATTTTCGCCCTCCTCGTGCCGCACGATGGCCACATCACGCTTGACCGGCTTGCCTTCTATCACAACTTCGACCGCATCGCCTGGTTCGCCGAACCCGACGACTGTCGCGAGTATCGGCTCGCCGTCGGGATTTGGAACGCAGACCTTCTGGTCGATCTGGACCTCCATTCTCCTTATGGTAGAGCTCGCCAGCGGGTGTGCTTGCTGACGAAAACCGCCAAAGGGCCCGACTCTTGCGATGCTCTGAGGGGTGGAATACTGTTGAACCTGTCATGAAGCGACGCACGTTGGCCCTGACAGTGGCGGCCTTCCTCGGAATTTCGGGAACAGCCGAGGCCCTCTCTATCTCCCGCTTCACCGCGCGAGCCACGCCGACCATGGTCCATTACACGATCCGTTATTGCGACCGCGGCGGTCGGGTACATGAGCACTTCGAGTTCTTTGCGTTGGACATGTCGTCGGGCGACTTCACGGACGATGCCTACGCCCGAGTCCAAGGAGGTTGTTATATCGGATCGGGCCAGTTCCCAAATCGTTACCGAGAGGGGCTATGGGAGTTGAAGGTGACGATGAGCGACAGCAGGGGAGCGCTGTTGCGTCGCTCAACGCGGGTTTACCTGCCGTAACAAGACGGCGGCGCGAGGCTCGCCGCCGCGGAGACTGCCGCGACCGGCACCGGAAACGTCGACCTGCTCCCAGGGGCCTAGCGCCAACGCTCCAGACGGAGATCCCTTCCTCGTGTGCGATGGGCAGCTTATGGGCAGGTCAGGTCGCCGGGTGGAGCGTCGCTGAGCCGCCTGCCCAAACTGGGAATGCTCGTCGTTGCAGGCTGTTTGGCCACTCGAAACGACCGGTTGCAACTGTTTGCTGCTGCTTTGGGAGCAGGAGGTCCCCGGTTCAAATCCGGGCGCCCCGACTGAACAAGGACCAGCAAACGCGAAGCATCAGCTCGCTTTTGGTCCCGAGAACCCATGCTGGCGTGCGGACAGCTCGGAAAGCTGCAGCCAGTGACGACGACGGTGCTGACCCCAGGCCAGTCAAGGGGCGAAGCGCAGAGCGGTCGGCTCAGGGCCTGAATGGCGACAAGGAGCTGTATTGATTAGGGGTGGGTGGTCTTGTATTCGCCGGGCGTTTGCCCAATGGCGCGGTGGAAGGTGTCGATGAAGCTGCTCGCGGTGGTCCATCCGCAGCGTTGGGCGGTGTCGGTCACCGAGGTTCCGCCGGCAAGTAGGATCACAGCGTGGAGGATCCGGAGGCTGGTTCGCCACTGGGGGTAGGTCATGCCGAGCTCGGTGCGGAACAGTCGGGAGAGGGTGCGTTCGCTGGCTCCGACGTGTTCGGCGAGCGAGGCGAGAGTCCGGGGTCGGTCGAGTCGGTCGGCGGTGAGGTCGCAGGCCGCGGCGAGCCGTGAGTCCTGCGGCGCGGGGAGCGAGATCGGTTCCTGGTGCGTGCGTCTGAGCTGGTCGCGGAGCACGACGCGTACGCGTCGTTGCTCGGTGCTGGGGAGGGTTGAGTCGGTGCAGGTGACCAGGAGCTCGCGGACCAGGGGTGAGACGGCCAGGATCGCGGGGGCGTGATCGGCCAGGGGAGGCCGATCGACGGGAAAGCCGACAGTGTGAAACGAGCTGGCGCCGTAGAAGCGGTGCTGGTGCCAGGTTCCCGCGGGCAGCCAGACCGCTCGATCGGCAGCGGCGACCCAGCTGCCGGCTGAGGTCTGCACGGCTAGGACTCCGGTGCTGACGTAGACGAGCTGGTGGTCGTCGTGGCGATGGCGATCGATTGTGTCGCCACCGGCGCGATGCTGGACGCCAGTCGGAGCGACCGCCTGGTGGCTGATTATTGACACTAATTGGCAGAATAGTGGAAGTCAGACGCGGCGGGCGGGGTTACCGTTCCCGGGATGCGCACCGCAGATCCCGTCGGCGGCACGACCGAGCGCACCTCGTCGCCGCGTGAGCCCGACGGCGAGGACGCCCGTTCGGACTGGCAGCGGATGCGCCTGTGGGCCAGCGCGCACGCGATCGACGATCTCTACCAAGGGCTCGTCCCCGCCGCGGTGCCGTACTTCGTACTCGAGCGCCACTACAGCTATGCGGCCGCGTCGGGCCTCGCACTGGCGGCCACGCTGGGCAGCGCGTTCCCGCAGTTACTGATCGGACTGCTCGCCGACAGCCATCCGCTGCGCTGGATGTCCCCGCTCGGTCTCGTGCTCGCGGGCGTCGGAGCGGGTCTCGCGGGCCTCGTCGCCCCCTACCCGCTGGTGTTCGCGCTACTGCTGCTTTCTGGGTTCGGGGTCGCGATGTTCCACCCGCCGGCCGGTCGTGACGCCCGGCGCGTGGCGCAACACAGCGCTACCGCGATGAGCTACTTCGCCGCCGGCGGCAGCACCGGGTTCTTCCTCGCCCCGGCGCTGGCGACACCGGCGCTCGGTGCCTGGGGCCTGCACGCGACCGCGCTGTTCATTCCCCCGGCTGTCCTAATGGGCTTCGTGCTGCTACGCCACCAGCGGCGAACGATCATCCAGGGCGGCCAGGCCACCCGCGGGGCGGGTGTCGACCGCCGTGGCATGTTCGCGCTGCTGACCTGCGTCGAGGTCGTTCGGTCCTCGGTCTCGTTCGGGGTCAACACGTTCGTCTCGCTCTACTGGATCCGCCATCTCGGCGCCTCCAGCTCGCTGGGCGGCACCGCGCTGACCCTTGAGCTCGCCGGCGGCGTGCTCGGCACACTCACCGGCGGACGAATCGGAGACCGCCTCGGACTCGTCCGAACCGTGCAGCTCGGCAACGTCCTCCTGATTCCCGCATTCGCGGCGTTGCTGCTCTGCCACAACAAGTACGCCGCGCTGCCGCTCGTCACGATCGTCGGCCTGGTCACCAACATTCCGTTTGCCGTGCTGATTAAGCTGGGCCAGGACTACCTTCCCACCCGGCCCGGCACCGCGGCGGGCGTCACCCTCGGCCTCGCCGTCAGCGCCGGCGGGCTCTTCCAACCCGTCCTCGGCGTCATCGCCGACCACCACGGACCCCAGGGAGCGTTCACCGTCCTCGCCCTCATCCCTCTGATCGCCATCGCGCTCGCGCTGAAGCTCAGAGAACCCGGGAGCGCACATGCTTGACGGCTCCGAGCACCGTCCCCGGGGGGGAACGTTAGGAGCATTCGCGCCCGCTGATGTGCAGGGCACAATTTCATCCAGCCCACCGGCCCGGGGTCAGGGTTTCACCAGGGAGAAGTTGGGCCAGCAGTTCGGGAGCCAGGCGTGGGCGCAGGGCGAGTTTTTCTTGGAGCGCCACCGCTATGCGCCCGGGCCGGTGGCTGAGACCTCACGCCAAGCGTGAGGGTTATCGCACCGCGTGATCCTCGTCTCCGGATCGACCGGCAACGTCGGTGGGGCACTCGTTGCGACGTTCGTGGAAGCCGGCCAACCCGTCCGCGCGCTGAGCCGACGAGCGCCTGATCGCCCTTGGCCGACCGGAAGTCGAGGGGGCCGTCGGAGACCTCGACGATCCCGCAAGCCTCAGGGGCGCGCTTGACGGTGTCCGCGGCCTGTTCCTGCTCAGCGGCTACGCGGGCACGGCTCAGCTGCTCGGCGCCGGACGCGACGCCGGACTACAGCGCGTCGTGCTGCTCGGCTCGGGTGCCGTGACCGACGTCGACCCCGCCGCACCGCAGCAGAGCACCAACGCGATCGTCGCCTACAACGTCAACGCCGAGCAGACCGTGCGAGGCTCTGGTCTCGCGTGGACGGTCCTGCGGCCCGGCGGCTTTCATTCAAACGCGCTGCGCTGGCTACCTCAGCTCGCGAGCGGCGACGTCATCCGCGGCCCGTGGCCGGATCTCCCGATCGCCTCGATCGACCCGGCTGACATCGCGGCCGTCGCCGCCGTCGCACTCACCGACGGCGGATGGGATGCCCGCGCGCTGCGCCTCACCGGCCCCGAGGCGCTCATCCCAGCGCAGCGCGTCGCACTCCTCGGCCAAGCGCTCGGACGCTCCTTGCGGTTCGAGGGCCAGGACGACGACGAGGCCAGAGCTGAGATCTCGCCGGCGGCGTGCCTCCCGCCTACGTGGAAGCGTTCTTTCGCTTCTTCTCCGACGGCGAAGCCGACGAGACGACAGTCCAACCGACCGTCGAACAGATCCTCCGCCGGCCGGCACGCACCTTCGCCCAATGGGCGCGAGAGCACGCGGGCGAATTCTGATCAGCCCGCCGAGATGACACGCGGCCATGGCAGTGCACCGGCCCCCCCGGTCGACGTCAATCGCGTCCCGGTCAAGGAACGTGCCAGGTCCTACGGATAGAACCCGACCGGATCGGTACCCCTGGCTGGGGCGACGATGAGGCCGGTCCTGACGAGAAATGGAGGCTGACGAGATGACCTCAGTCGTGCTGATTCCAGGCGCCGGGGGCCTGGGCTGGTACTGGCATCTGGTTGAGCGCGATCTGTAAGCCCGGGGCTACGACGCGTTCGCTGTGAACCTCGCGGCAGGCCGTCGCGCCGGACTGCCGGCGTACGCGGACGCGGTCGTGGACGCGATCGGTGATCGCACCGACGTCGTCCTGGTCGCCCAGTCGATGGGTGCGTTCACAGCACCATTGGTGTGGCAGCGCGTCCCGACCCGGCTGGTGGTGTTCGTCAACGCGATGATCCCGTGGCCCGGCGAGACGCCGGGGGAGTGGTGGGGCAACGTCGATTCAGAACCGGCGAGGACTGCTGCGGCGGCCCGCGACGGCTACCGCACCGACCTCGACCTGCAGACCTACTTCATGCACGACATCCCCGAGAGTCTGGTGGCAGAGATGGAGGCGCACGCCGGCTCGCAGTTGGACGACCGCTTCGATGACCCATGCATGTTTAGCGCGTGGCCATCGATCCCGATGCACGTCGTGGCCGGCCGTGACGCCCGGTTCTTTCCGCTCGAGCTCCGGCAACGTGTCGCTCGCGGGGACCTGTCTAGCTGTCAGAAGCAGCGCGGTGGGGTGCTCTCAGTGCAACGCAGGGGATGGCTCTATCCTTGAGGTTGACGGGGTCGATCACGCAGCGCTTGCGTTTATGGCGGCGCATCTGTGCCGGCAAAGCCCGCATGTCACGTGTCACGGCCGAGGCCGGGCGTGAGGAGGCGAGAAGCGCGGTGAACGGCTTGGGAGCAGGCACGCTGATGGCGTTGGCCGCGTTCGGGCTGGCCGCGGGTGTCGGGATCACCGGAATTGGCCCCGGCGGCGTGCTGGCGACCGCCGGGCTCCTGGTGCTGACGCAGCTCTCGCCGGCAGGGGTCGCGGGTACCGCAATCGTCACGCACGTCGCGACCGGAGGGCTAGGAAGCTTTGCCTATCACCGCTCCGGCCAGCTCCAGGAGGACGACACCCGCCGCACAGCGCTGATCCTCGCCGCCGCCGCTGTGCTCGGCACCCCGCTCGGAGTGCTAGCCAACGGGCTGGTCCCAGCCCACGTGTTCGCGATCCTGCTCGCCGCCGGTGCCGCCGTCGCGGGGGTGCTCGTGTGGCTGCGCCAGCGAGCCGCCCAGACTACGCGCGCGCCGCACACCGCGCCGCACACCGCGCCGCGCGCGGCGACCGCCGTGGCGATCGGGCTCGGTGTCTCAATCGCCGCCGGACTGTTTGGCCTTGGCGGTCCGATGCTGTCGGTTCCGTTGCTCGTTATCGCCGGGACGCCGATCCTGTCCGCGCTGGGCGCCGCGCAGGCACAGTCGATCGTGATCGCCGGCGTCGGCACGATCGGATACCTCGCCCAAGGCAGCATCGACTGGCCGCTGGCCGCCGTCGTGGGCGTGCCCGAGCTGGCCGGCGTACTGGTCGGTCACCGCATCGCCCAGGCCGTGCCCGCCACGTGGCTCACCTATTCCCTCGGGCTGGCCCTGGCGGCACTCGTACCGTGGCTGCTGCTCCATGGCTGACGGCAGCGCGGTGAGCCGGCGTTCATCTCCTGCTGAGCTCGGCGATCGCGTCCGCGAGCAGGCCGATGCCGCGGTGAATCGCGGTCTCGGCGATCGTTGAGTAGCCGAAGATCAAGCCCCCCGCCGCCGACGGTGCCACCCGGTAGGGCTCGAGGCCCACGACGGCGACCCCTTGGGCCGCGGCGGCCTGCACGACCTCGGTCTCGTCCAGTTCGGCGGGCAGCCAAGTGACGAGATGCAGCCCGGCGGCGATTCCGGCTGGGCGCAGCTGCGGGAGGCGCTGCGCGAGGGCAGCGACGAGCGCGTCGCGCCGGGCGCGATAGACGGGCCGCAGGCGCCGCAGGTGGCGGTCAAATTCGCCCCGGCGCAGGAAGTCGGCAAACGTCAGCTGGTCGAGCACTGGCGAGCCGCGGTCGGCGAGCAGCTTGGCCTCGGCGAACGGCTGCACAAGCTGAGCCGGCAGCACGAACCAGCCCAGCCGGAACCCCGGAGCGAGCGTCTTGCTCGCGGTGCCGGCGTAGGCCACGAGCTCGGGCGCCAGGCCCTGGATCGCGCCCACGGGTGTGCGGTCATAGCGAAACTCGGCGTCGTAGTCGTCCTCGATGATCAGCGCTCCGCGCGCTCGCGCCCAGCCGACGACGGCGGCCCGCGCGGGCGCCGACAGCACGGCCCCCGTGGGCCACTGGTGCGACGGGGTGAGGATCAGGGCGTCGGCGTCGAGTTGCGCCAGCGCGTCGATGCGTACCCCCTCAGGTCCGACCGGCACGCCAACCACGTCGAGCCCGAGCCCGGCCGCAATCACGCGCGCGTCGTCGTTGGCCGAGGGGTCCTCGACCGCGAGGCGGCGGGCGCCACGCGCGGCGAGCACGCCGAGCAGTAGCGCGACGCCCTGGGCGTAGCCGTTGGTGATGGCGACGTTGTCGGCGATCGCGACCGTGCCTCGGATCCGGTTGAGGTACTCGGTCAGCGCCTGGCGCAGCTCGATCGTGCCGTGGCCGTCGAGGTAGCCGAGCCGTTCATCGGGCGCCTCGGTCAGCGCCGTGCGCACCGAGCGCAGCCACGCCGCGCGCGGAAACGCGGCGACGTTGGCGCGGCCGTAACCGAAGTCGACGCTCGGTTTCGGCCGCGTCCGGGAGTCCGCCGGCGCGCGGGCGGCGCCAGCCTCGCCGCTGCTGGCCGCCGCCACGCGCGTGTAGCCGCCGCTGCGACTGTTCAGATAGCCCTCGGCGACAAGCTGCGCATAGGCCTCCACCACGACCCCCCGGGAGACGCCGAGCTCGGTCGCGAACGCGCGCGTCGGAGGCAGCGCCGCGCCTTGCGGCAGCCGCCCGGAACGGATCGCGTCGCGGATTCCCGCTTCGAGCTGCTGGTGCAGAGCGCCCCTGCCCCTGCCCTCGCCGCCGTCGCCGCGCTCGAGCGAGATCAGGAGATCGGCAGCGATCGGTGAATTGGTACCTGGCGAGACCATTGGATTGGTGCTTACGCAGAGTACCGATTGTTGGGAGTCTGGGGACCATGTCAACTATCTCCTCTCCCATCTCTCTCCATCACCGCCTTGGCGGTGACCTGCTCACCGCCGGCGATCCTGGCTATGACGAGAGTCGTTCGGTGTGGAACGCCATGATCGCCCGCCGACCCGCCGCGATCGCTCGCTCTGCCAATAGCGCTGACGTCGTCGCGGCGGTCCGCTTCGCCCGCGAGCACGACCTGGAGCTCGGCGTCCGCTGCGGCGGGCACAACATCGCCGGACTGGCGGTCCCCGATGGTGGCCTGATGATCGACCTGCGCCCGATCGGCGCGGTGACGATCGATCCCGAGCGCCGCCGCGCGCGCGTCGGCGGCGGTGCGCTGCTGGGCGCACTCGATCGCGCTGCCCAGCAGTACGGCCTTGCAACGACCGCCGGCAACGTCTCGCACACCGGCGTCGGCGGCCTGACCCTCGGCGGCGGTATGGGCTGACTGGCCCGCCGCTGCGGTCTGGCGTGCGACAACGTCGTCGCGTACACGCTGGTGACCGCCGACGGCGAGGTCCTCCACGTCACCGCCGAGGAGCATCCCGAGCTGTTCTGGGGCCTGCGCGGCGGCGGCGGCAACTTTGGGATTGTCACCGAGTTCGAATTCCGCCTGCATCCGGTCGACGGGCGCACACTCGTGGCCGAGCTGTCGTTCGCCGAGGGCGACGCCGCCGCTGCGATCAGCGGCTGGCGTGAGCTGGCGCTGAGCGCGCCCCGCGAGGCGACCTTCACCGCGACGCTCACCGGCGACCGCGTCGAGCTCGGCTACGTGTGGGTCGGCGATCCGGCACGTGGCGCCCGGCTGCTGCCCACGCTGCGAGCGCTTGGCCACTGCGTGGGCGAGCAGGTGACGACGCCGTCCTACCTCGGGCTGCAGCACCGCGACGACAGCGACGAGGGCTACGCCAAGCGCCGGTACTGGAAGGGCCATTACCTGCCCGCGCTCCCGGATGCCGCGATCGACGCGCTGTGCAACAGCCGCCAGCCCGAGCTGGGGATCAGCCTGCAGACCTACGGCGGCGCGATCGCCGAGGTCAACGACGCCGAGTCGGCGTTCGGCCATCGCGCGACGCAGTTTGAGTACGTCGCCGCAGCGCGGTGGACTGACCCCGGCGAGGACGAGGCGCGCAAGCAGGCGACCCGCCGCTGCGCCGCTGCACTCGATCCGTTCGCCCGCGGCGCCTATGTCAACGTCCTCAACGACGAGGGGCGCGCCGGCTTGGAGCGCGCCTACTCAACGGAGAAGCTGGTCCACCTGACGGCGCTGAAAGATGCCCATGACCCGGGCAACGTGTTTCACCTCAACCACAACGTCGTCCCGACCGGACGTTAGGAGGCCAGCAATGCGACGCATCATCAATTCCACCTACATCTCCCTCGACGGCGTGATCGAGAACCCCCAGGACTGGCCGTCCGGCCGCCATCAGGACGACGGTCGCGGCGGTGAGATACAGACTGAGCTGCTGCTCAGCTGCGACGCGAACCTGATGGGTCGGCACACCTACACCGGGATGGCCCCGGTGCGGATGGCGCAACTCGGGCGATCCCGACAGCGACCACATCAACGCGATCGAGAAGTGGGTGGTCTCGAGCACGCTGACCGACCCCGATTGGAACAACGACGGTGCCGGCCGAGTTCGAGCTGGCCGAGGTCACGCCGCTGAAGTCGGGGGTCGTGGTCCTCAGCTACCGCGTCTAGCGCGGTTGGGCCAGTGTAGTTGACTTCGACTAATCAGACCTGTATAGTCGAAACCGGATATGAGGGAGACCGAGCTGCGAAAGCCCAAGAAGCGGAAGGTCGCCAACCTGCTGGCGCTCGCCGTGCTCTCCTACCTGACGCGAGCCCCGATGCATCCCTACGAGCTCGGTCGCACGCTGCGGGAGCATGGTGACCAGCGCAGCATCAAGTTCAACCATGGCTCGTTGTACATGGTGGTCGGGCAGCTGGCCAAGGCGGGATTCATCGTCGAGCACGAGACCACGCGCGAGGGGCAGCGGCCGGAGCGCACCGTCTACGCGCTCACCGACGCCGGCCGCAGCGAGCTGCGCGACTGGCTCCGCGAGCTGGTGGAGGAGCCACACCACGAATACCCGCATTTCGTGGCCGCGCTGTCACTGATCGCGGCACTTCCTCCGGCCGAGGTCATCGGGCTGCTCGGTGCAAGGCTGGCCCGGCTCGCTGAGCAGTGCTCCGAGATACGAGCGCAGGTCGACAACACGCTCGCCGCGGGGGTGCACCCCCTGTTCCTGATCGAAGAGGAATACCGCCTGGCCCTGCTGGACGCCGAGACGGCGTTTGTCGAGCGGTTCATCGATCAGATCACCCACCCGGAGACGGGCTGGGGCACGCTGTGGGCTGAGTTTCACCCCGAACATGACAAACACAGAGAACGCGAGAATTCATGACCGACACGCGCACGGCATTGGTGATCGGTGGCGGCATTGCCGGCCCGGCCGCGGCGATGGCGTTGCAGATGGCCGGGATCCAGCCGGTGATCTATGAGGCCCATTCGTCGAGCGCCGAGGGCACCGGGGTGTTCCTCACGCTCGCCTCCAACGGGGTCGACGCCCTTCGCGTCCTCGATGCCGCTGCGCTCGCCGTAGCCGCCGGATTCACCACTCCCGAGATCAGCCTACGCAGCGCCACCGGCAAGCATCTCGGCGCCACGCGGACAGGCACGCCGCTGGCCGACGGCACCACCAGCCAGACCCTCAAACGTGCCGACCTGTACCGGATCTTGCACATGGAAGCGCTGCAGCGAGGCATCCGCATGGAGTCCGGCAAGCGTCTGGTCGCAGCCGAGCAGGACCGGGACGGCGTGCGGGCGATGTTCGCCGACGGGAGCGAAGCCGTCGGCAATCTGCTGATCGGCTGCGACGGCGTGCACTCGACCGTGCGCCGGATCATCGACCCCCAGGCGCCGGCCCCGACCTACCTGGGACTGCTGAGCACTGGCGGATACGCGAGCGGCGTTGCGGTTGACAGCCAACCCGGCAGCTACGAAATGATCTTCGGCAAGCAGGCGTTCTTCGGCTACGCGCTGGCCCCCGACGGCGATGTGTGGTGGTTCGCCAACCTCCCGCGCCCCGACGCGCCCGTGCGCGGGGAGCTGCAGGCCATCGGCGGCGACCAACTGCGGAGCCGCTTGGTCGAGCTCTACGCCCAGGACGCCGGACCGGCGGTGGCTTTGATCGAGGCGACTCCCGAGCTGCTGCCGATGACCCCCATCCACGCGATCCCGCACCTGCCCGTCTGGCACAACGAGCGGATGATCGTGATCGGCGACGCCGCACACGCCCCGTCTCCTGCCTCGGGACAGGGCGCCTCGCTGTCGATCGAGGACGCGATCGTGCTCGCCCAGAGCCTGCGCGACCTGCCCACCACGCAGTCGGCATTCGCGAGCTTTGAGGCGGCACGGCGTCCGCGAGTCGAGCACATCATCAAGTGGGCCGCTCGCGTCAGCAGCAGTAAGGCCGCAGGCCCCGTCGCCAGAGTGTTCCGCGATGCGCTGATGCCGACGGTGATGAAGCTGACCGCTGACAGCAGAGCAATCCGGCAGACGTTCGACTACCACCTCGACTGGGACGCCCGCACCCCAGCTGCGGCCTGAGCACGCAGCCCGAATCATTCCGATCGCGACGAGAACGACGATGAGCACGGTCCTGGCCGAGATGAGCATGTCGCTGGACGGGTATGTCGCCGACGCCAACGACGGCGTCGCGGAACTTCACGCCTGGTAGGGAAACGGCGACGTGGAGACACCGTCGGGCACCCCCGGATTCGCCTTTCGCACCTCGGCCGGGAGTGCCGAGATCCTGCGCGCCGCACTAGCAGAGATCGGTGCGGTGATCACCGGCCGGCGTACTTTGACATCGCCGGTGCCTGGGGTGGCCAACATCCCCTCGGCCGTCCCGGTCATCGTCGTCAGCCATTCAGTCCCTGACGGCTGACCGCGCAATGACGCTCTATTCACGTTCGTCGACGGTGTGGAGCGGGCCGTGGCCGTGGCCAGACATGCGGCCGGCAAGAGTCAGTGGTCGTCGCGAGCCCGCACATCGCTGAGCAATGTCTCAACCACGGACTGCTCGATGAGGTCGCGATCAGTCTCGTGCCGGTGCTGCTGGGCAGCGGAATCCCGCCGTTTGCGAACCTCGACGGCGTGCCGATCGTGCTCGACGACCCCCGAATCGTCGCCGATGTGACTCCTCCGCCGGTGCGCGTGCTCCGAAAAGCGGTAGATCGACGACGGTATGGAGCTGCAACGGCTCGGAACCTGGCCGCTGGCTCTGATCGCGGCCCTGGCGCTGCTGGCGCTGCCGTCGGCTGCGCGGCGGGGGAGGGCGATCACCAACGTCGCGAGCCAGTCGGTTTGCCCGACGACCCGACCAGCACATCGGGATCGGGATCTATGACCACACCGCCTACGCGCCGGCGCTCGACGCGCTCACCCGCGCGGGGCCGGTGGATCCGCGTCGTGTCGCGAAGACCGTATGCCTGGGCCCGTTGATGCCGGGCGTCGACCCGGTCAGGTTTCCCGTTGACTCCACCCAGACGCTGGCCGCGGTGGCCCAGACGCTGGCGACATATCCGCACACGGCAGCCGAGCCGCCGCTGGCCTGTTGCGTGACCGGCACCTGTCCGGCGTCGGTGCGGGCGCGGCGCCGGCTCGGCCGCGGGTCCCCAACGCGGGTCGGCAGCCCGCCCCTGAGTAGAGCTTCCACCGCGAGCACGATGTCGCCGGTGCGGGAGTGCGCCTAGGTGCCGGCCGCCCGCATGTCGGGCCGCCAGGGCTGATCGATCGACTCGCGGGTTCCCGGCACCACTCACCGCCGGGCGACGACGGCGATTCCCGGACCCGCGATCGTGAGCGCAGCGAGGCTCTCGGCCGCCAGCACGACCGCCCCCGCCCGCGCGGTTACCCTCACAGCCCGGGCCCCCGTAGCTCAGCTGGATAGAGCGACGGCCTTCTAAGCCGTGGGTCGCAGGTTCGAGTCCTGCCGGGGGTACTCTAGAAATACCTGCAAATCGAGCCTATTTTATCGTCTCTCACCGCGTTCGCCGCCCGGAGCCGACCGGGCAACGGTCGCGGGCAACGGTCCGCTGCTCCTTGAACTGGAGTTTGTAGGTCGTGATCTCCCTGCAAGCCGCGGGTAGTGGCTGCCGCCGAGCCTGTCTGCGTCGTAGGAATGGCACGCCGTCGACTCCGTATTCAGCGATTGTGCGGCATCAATTTTGACCAGCTCGCGTGCTCAGCCCCGCTCGATCAGTGGTCCGGCGGACGCGGAGGCGTGAGGGAGCTCGGCCCGCGTGCTTGCGCGTGCGCGATTCCACAAGGGAGCGCCGAGCACACAGCCGGATGGGGAAGAGCGGAACGTCGCCAGCGCGATCTTGCGGCGGGGCGGCGGTTGATGCCTGCGCGGACGCAGCAGTCCATGCTAAAAGCCGCACGCTTAAGTTGCATCGTCGCGGGCTTACCGCAAGCAATGCGAGGGTTTCACCCCACGGCAGGGCGCTTCTCGGTCGTCACAGTTCAGATACCGAGTTTTTTATCTCAGGAGCAGCCATGTCCGTCACACCCCCCCAAACATTCCGCAGGACGGCGCCGAGGCAACGACGGCCGGCAATCGCCGTAGCCGGATCACGATGGCGGCGATGGCGGCCGTCGGCGCCGTGCTGGCCTTGATCGCCATCGACGTAGTGGTGATCAACGGTGCGCAGGCAACGCCGGCGCGACCCATCGTGCACGTCATGAAGATGTCCGGCGCGCCGGCCGTGCAGCCCGTCATGTACCTACTAGTGCTCCGTTAGGTATTTGGAGGAGTCTGGGTTTTGCAGGCGAATCTTCTCGACGAGGTTGCCGTCGTCGAGGAGGTCATGATGCAGGCTGTGGCTGGGTTGTCTGATCGCGAGCTGTCGCGGATGCGTGGACGGCTGGTGGAGTTCTGCGGGGAGATGTTCGATCCGATGCGCCGCAAGGATCAACGGCGGTGGGGTGAGTGCTATGTCCGCGGGTTGATGCTCGACGGTAAGCGCAAGAGCATCGAGCCGATGGCGGCGCGGCTGGCGGATGGTGATGAGCAGTGTTTGCAGCAGTTCGTCAACCAGTCGCCGTGGGATGAGGTGGCGGTGCGTCGCGCGCTGGCCAAGCGGATGGGCCGGGAGCTGGCCGCGGAGGCGTGGGTGATTGATGACACCGGGTTCCCGAAGTTCGGGAAGCATTCGGTCGGGGTCGCGCGCCAGTACTCGGGTGCGTTGGGAAAGGTCGGGAACTGTCAGATCGGGGTGTCGGTGAACGCGGCGAGTGATGAGGCGTCGTGTCCGCTGGACTGGCGGTTGTTCATCCCTAAGGAGTGGGATGAGGACAGTGAGTTCAACCGGGCCCGGCGCGCGAAGGCCAAGCTGCCCGAGGGCGTGCATCACGTCGAGAAGTGGCGTCTCGCGCTGGAGATGATCGACGAGCTGATCAGCTGGGGGATCGATCCGCCGGTCCTGCTCGGCGACGGCGCCTACGGCGATAGCACCGAGTTTCGCTCGGGCCTTGCCGACCGCGAGATCGCCTATGTGCTGGACGTCAAGAGCACCACCTCGGCCTATCTCGAGGATGTCACGCCGACCACGCCGCCCTTGCCCGAGGGCCGCGGCCGTCCCCCCAAGCCGCGGTATCGCGGGGATCCCTCCTCACTCAAAGCACTGGCGTTGGCTACCGGCCGCCAAGCCGCCGTGACTGTCAGCTGGCGATAGGGCACGCGCGGGAAGATGACCTCTCGGTTTCTCACGCTGCGAGTGCGTCCCGCGAACATCAAGTTGCGCCACAAGGCCCACAAGGCCGGTGAAGAACTCCCGGTCTGCTTGCTGATCTGTGAGTGGCCTGAGAACGCGCCGGAGCCGGTCAAGTACTGGCTCTCGGACCTCCCCGCCGACACTGAACTCACCGACCTTGTCCGCCTCGGCAAGCTGCGCTGGCGCATCGAGCACGAC
>JBPCPC010000262.1:0-5726 GCA_050999585.1 Solirubrobacteraceae bacterium
GCACCAATGCGTGTTCGCGGTGTTGGCCTCGGAAGCCGAACCGGGCGACCCGCGACTCTGAGCCCGGGGCCCGGGGCCCGGGGCCCGGGGCCCGGGGCCCGGGGGAGGGCCGGGGCGCAGGGCCCGGGGCGCAGGACGCGGGGCGCGGAGTCAGGGCGCCGGGGACAGTGCGCCGCCACTCGGCCCCGTGGTCGATTTTGGACCGCGGGTGTCCCTTATCGACCACACCCGCCCCTGGCCATACCCACACCACGCCAGCCGCGCCACGCCAGCCGCGCCGCGCCGATCAGGTCAGCTGCGACCGACAGCCGCGGCAGTGTCCACCGATCGGCCGCAGGTGCGCGCCGTAGTCCGGCGTCATCTCTCCGCCGCACACCGGGCAGGCGACGTGCTGATGCACGGCGAGTCCCTCCCACGCCCCGGACAGAACCTCGTCCAGGCTCGGCTCGCCGCCCGAGGGTTCAAACAGCGAAGGCTCGGGATGCCCGGCCGTGCGACGGCGCGTGCCCGGCTGATCGAGCGCGAGGGTGCTCATGAGATGTTCCGCATCAGGCCGACGACCCGTCCGAGCACGCGCACGTCTCGGCTGCGAATCGGCTCCATTGAGGCGTTCTCGGGTTGCAACCGCACGTGATCGACCTCCTGGAAGAACCGCTTCACGGTCGCCTCCTCCCCCACCAACGCGACCACGATGTCGCCGTCCTCAGCGGTCTCCTGCGGGCGCACGACGACGAGGTCGTCCTCGAGGATGCCCACATCCTTCATCGACTCGCCCCGCACGCGGAGCAGGTACTCGCCGTCCTCGCCGCCGGCGAACGCGGGCGTATGGATGTACTCCTCAATGTTCTCCTCGGCCACCAGGGGCGCCCCCGCGGCCACCTGGCCGAGCAGCGGCAGGCCCAGGTTGACGAACCCGCGGACGCCCGCCGCCGCCCGATCGAGCAGTTCGATCGCCCGCGGCTTGGTCGGATCGCGCCGCAGCATGCCGATCCGCTCCAGATTCGCGAGGTGTGCGTGTACCGTCGACGACGAGGCGAGGCCGACCGCCTTGCCGATGTCACGCACCGTCGGCGGATATCCGTACTTCGCCGAGTAGCGCTTGATGAAGTCGAAGATTTCCTGCTGTCGCTTGGTCAGGTCCATTCGATCAACTCCTTGACCAGGCCGGCCTTCTGAAACCGGCCAATCGAACATGTGTTCGTGGAAGATAGCGGGGTTCGCGGACGGACTCAACTCGCGAGCAGGGAGAAACAGCCGTTCTCAGGGCCACTCCGTGGCCCGTCCGGGCGCCCGCCGCCCCCACCGGGCAAGGCTATACTGGCCGCCCACGCGCCTGTGGCGGAATTGGTAGACGCGCAAGGTTGAGGGCCTTGTGGACCGATTGGTCCGTGGAAGTTCGAGTCTTCTCGGGCGCATGGAGAAAGCCCCGCCTGGCGGGGCTTTCTTGCGTTCTGCTTGGTTCGGCTCTTTCCGTTCGCCCGTGGACGTATTGATGTCACATGACAAATACGTCCATTCGGTACGTCCGCGCGACAACGCCTTGGACGTACGAAACCGTTCACGAGAGTCACCAGCACACTCACCACGACGATCAGCTCCTCGAAGCCTCATGTCGGCGGCCGAGCGAGCCGGGGTGTCGCCGCCATCAGCAGCGAGATGCTCCTCGCCGATTGCGGATCACTACTTGACGAAGATCTCGACGCGCCGGTCGAGCTCGCGGCCCCGCGCAGTTGTGTTGGGGGCGACCGGATAACTCTGGGCACGAGCCTCTGAGCTGATGTGCGCCGTTGAATCGGGCAGCTGCTGACGGATTGCGGCGACGACTCGACGGGCGCGCTCTAACGACAAGGCCACCAGAGCCCTCGACGTCGGTGCGGTCCGTCGCCTCGGGCAACGGTGCCCACTCCGCGAGCTCGTGCACCAGCCTGGTGGAGTTGCCATGATGTTTCCTGACGTCGGGTGAGGGTCCGCCGGCGGCGGACCCGCGTGAAAATTGGCAGCGCTCCTGTGGGGCGCTCCGATTGACCTCGGAGCGGTCTCGGTGACGGGCGCGCCACCACCGTGAGCAGCGCCGGCGCATCCCGATCCGACGGCCGACCCGCGCTTCCCGTCTGCCTTATTGCGTGAATCCTCGACGCGGCGCTGCTCCTGGTCTCGTGAGACCCGTCGCACGCGTGTCCGGTGTCAGTCAGGTGCCTACCTCCTCGGCGTCCCTCGATCCGTCAGTCTCAACGCGCTCCGCGCCCGGCGCGGCGCGGTCTGACCGCTCCTGTGCGGCCGGTGTGGGTTCGACCTCCCGGCGCTGCGGCGCGGCGGCGGCGCGGTCGTCCTCGACTGTTTTCTTGCGGCGGGGAATGAGGGTATTGAACAGCAGGATCGCGGCCGAGCCGCCCCACAGGATCTCGGTCCAGCCGTTGGCAGCCGCGAGACCGAGCACGTTACCGCTGACCGGGGCGATGATCGCGGCTGCGCCGAGGGCGATGCCGTTGATCAGGCTCATCGTCTTGGCGAGCAGATGTTGCGCAGCTCCGAACAGCAGCAGTCCGCCCGCGGCTGCGGTCAGCAGCCCCGTCCAGCCGTTGGCGCCGAAGATCCCGACGAACACCTTTCCGGGTGGCGGAACCTTGGCGTTGGGGAAGTTGGAGAATTTGGGAAACAGGTGCTGCTTGTAGAGGAAACAAGCCCGCGACCTGCAGGATCGTCCCGAGCATGAGGGCAGGACCGCGGGCCAGGCTGATCCCCTTCTCGGTGCGTCTCGTCGTGTCATCGTCGTTTGACCTGTGTGAGGCCTCCTCGCCGGTCCGGCGAGCTGCGTTGAATGCTTGATGCTGGGGTCTGCGCTCGCCCCGGTGACTCAGGATCGCTTCGCCGACCGGGTTCGTGCACCCTTGCGCGCAGCCGTGGACCGCTCGTCCGCGCGCCGCTTGCGGGTCCGAGGCCTGCTTCGCCGCTTTGCTTCGGGTGGTTCCGCGGCCCCGAGCCTCAAGCTGGTCGGCCGCGTCCGCAGTCTCGTCGCGGTCCGCTGCGCCAGCCGGGCTTCTGGCTTGCGCTGTCCACCGGCGGCCTCAGCCACCGCGCGCGACCTTCTCGCGCATGCCGCGCGCCCGCAACGACTTCACCAACGAGCCCGCACTTTTGTGCTTGGACATCACAGCCCTCCGTTCGAGAAACGTGGGTTTCAGCTGGCGGGGTCGGTGGCGCTGTCGCCGCCGGTCACCGTGCGCCAGGCACCGTTGGAGCAGTCCGGGCAGGGCGGCAGACTCTTGGTCGACCCCGTGGTGAGCTCATAGCCGCACTCGGTGCAGCGGTAGGTGCCGGCGGATACGTCACTGCCGGCTGGGACTGGATCTGCCATGTGCTGTCTCCTTGTTGGTCTGAACTGAGCGTGTGAAGCCAGGCTGCGTGACTGCTATTTGGTGCCGTGGGTGGAGAACGCGCCTCCGTCGTTGGTGCGGCCCTCCCCGGCGGGGTCGCTGGGGTCAGCAGAACCGGGCGCGTCGCCGGTCTGGTCGCCGGCACTTGGGCTGATGCCACTGCCGCGATACGTGAACGTGCCGTAGATGACGGCAAGCAGTGTCACGATCACGACCCCGGCGACGATGAGCGTGCCGCCTGTGAGTGCGTAGACGGTCACGGGGGCGGCTACTGCATGGGGTAGGTCGGGTTGCGTTTGGGTGCGGCGCGCTGCTGGAGATCGGCGAGATCCAGTTCACCGCGAAGGAACGCCGTGGCGGCGTAGAACACCGCGGCGCCGATTAGGCACAGGATGGCGTCGCCGAAGCCGAGGGCGGCCCAGGCGGCGACGAACAGAAAGCCGAACAGTCCGGCGAGTTGCTGGGGGTTCATGCGAGCTCCCTTGTGGTTGGGATGTCGTAGCCGGTCAACGTGACGTTGACCGGCAGCGAGGGCAGGCCGTGCTCCTGCAGCGAGTCACCGACGCGATGCTGGATGTCACGCAGCGTGCCCGCTGCCCTCCGGGCGTTGCGGACATGCACCGAGACGTCGACCTGCTCGTCCCCTAGGCGCCCGCGGGCGCTGGTGACGTCGGGATTGGCGCCGGCAGCGATCTCAGCGACGCGCTCCACCACGCGGGGTGAGACCGTGGTGTCACCATGGTCGCGGTCACCGATCCTGAACTCTCCGCGGGCGAGATACGGGCGGGGGATCTCCCGCGACGCGAGATAGAGGCCGACCAGGAAGACCAGCAGGCCCGCGAACCCCGCGATCAGCCGCCCCGCCGTGGTGAAGTCCGACGCCTTGATGTCGGCGGCATCGTGATACAGGGTCCGGTAGGCGCTGAGCTGGTTGACGGTGTGCGGGGACACGTTGACCGCGAGCAGCACGATCATCAGCCCGTACCAGAACAACGCCAGCGCCAGAACGACGGTTAGCAGCCGCACCGCGTAGGCCAGAGCGGGGGTGCGCAGGTTGATCCGCTGGCGGATCATTGAACGCGTCCCCGGCCTTCCGAGAGCCGGACACTCACCCGGGGCTTTAGCCCAAAGGGTTCGCTCACCGGCGCGACGGCCTCGGTGACCGCCTGCTTGACTGTTTTGGGATCGCTGGTGCGCGTCCGGGCGCCGCGGACCTTCAACCGTCCGCGGCGGCCGCTGCGCGACAGCGACACCCGGGGACGCTTCACGCGCGTAGCGCCCTCGGTTTGCTCGACGAGATGCCGGGTCATGTCGCCCAGCACCCGCGGGCGTGCCGCCACCATGCCGGTGCGGGAGTTCACCTCCAATACGGCGAGGCGCTGACGCGACGAACGCACCGTCCCGAACAGCAATATCAGGCCGATCGCCATGGCGCCCATGCCGCACAGCACAGGCAGCCAGGCCGTCGACCCAGCATCCGCGATCTGTACCAGGAACCGCCCGACGTGCCGGCTGACGCGTTGGGAATGCACGAGCCGATCCGGTCGCGCTGACCCCAGCTTGATCAGGCCGTCCAGGCAATACAGCGCCACGGCAAGACCGAACAGCGCGATCACGATCATCCAGACCGCGCCTACCAGACGCGAGAGAACCCGAAGCACCATCACACAGCCTCGACGGCGAGCGCAGCGACGTGCACGCTGACACTGTCCACTTCGATCTGAGCGGTCCTCGCAGTGCGTCTGACCGCGGCTTTGACCTGCTCGCCGAGCACGAGTAGGGACACGAGTCCACAGATCAACCGCAGCGAGATCTCATAGCTCTCGCCGCTGGTGGCTGTGCACATCACGCCCTCCACCCGCCGCCCGCCGTCGGTGGTGACAAACAGGCCCGTCGGCCCGGTATCGGTGCCGATCACGCCCGGGACGTGCATCGCAGCGGCCCTCGCCAGCTGAGCCAGGCGAAAGCGCGCTGAGCCAACGGGCGAGGGGACACGAGGGAACGGATCGAGTGAATGCGTCATCGTCGGCTGAGCAGCCATCGGCTACTGCACGCGCGAGGGCTCGTCGTCCTGCTGATCATCGCCGGCCATATGCAGATCGTTGACCGCGACGTTGACCTCGGTGACCGACAGGCCGGTGATCCCCTCGATCCGACGGATCACGTTCTCGCGAATCGCCTGAGCGACCTTCGGGATCGACTCGCCGTATTCGATCACCACTTTCAGGCTCTCCCGGCATCGATGTGGTCAGAGTGAGAGCCGGGTTGTGGTCCTGAGCGGGGCTTTCCGGATTTCGGGAATATCTCGCAGGTTGCGCGCTGGTTGCTGACGCGCCGCCGCCCCTCCAGACA
>JBPCPC010000263.1:0-4228 GCA_050999585.1 Solirubrobacteraceae bacterium
CGCCGGGCTGACGCCGGCGAGGCTTGGTGCCGTAGTTCGAGCCCGTGCGACAGCGTGGCGCAGGAGCCTGTGGAACCGTTGAATGCTGCCATGAGCGCGAAAGCCAGACTCATCCCTGGAAGGCTCCCCCCGGCGGCCACCCACGTCACTGCAACCACGGAGGCGCCCAGCCTCAGCTGACAACCGAGCAGACACTCACGAGCCGGCCGGCTGGCGGGCTCGCGTTCGCCTGCTCTCAGTCGCTGCCACAGCCGCGGGGATTTACAAGCCAGCCTCCAATTGGGGAGTTTCTCGTGGCCGCGGTCACCCTCTGACCATCGAGAAGGTCCCGATGCCCGAGCTCCGTCCGGGACAAGTACGGGTGAAGGTCGAGTGTTGCGGCCTGTGCCACACCGACATCCACGCCGCCAACGGTGACTGGCCGACTAAGCCCTCGCCGCCTTTCAGACCGGGCGACGAGGGCGTCGGGATCGTCACGGAGCTCGGGCTTGGAGTGAGCGACGTCGAGAACGGTGACCGAGTCGCGACGCCTTGGTTGGGCTACGCCTGCGGCAGCTGCGACTACTGCGTGGACGGCTGGGAGACGTTGTGTCTGGAGCAGGAGATGATGGGCTACACGATCGACGGCGGCTGGGGCGAGTACGCGATCGCCTTCGCCCGCTACGTCGTCAAGGTGCCCGATGGCGTCTCCGGAGCGGCCAGCCACGGTGCGCAAGCCCTGAGCAAATCGCGATGGGTCGCGGCCGCTTGGAGGCTCTGTCATAACCCAGAAGATGTCCGCTGCCGGTCCCGACGGGCGCTCCAAGCGAGGTAGCCGCCGAGCGTGCCGGCTGCCCCCAGTCCAAAGGAGAGCATCCGGCGGTCCCATGAGCGCCAGCGTTCGGGGTCGACAGCCATGAGTTCGGGCAGGCCGTCGATGAACGCTGCGGCGATCATCCCAGCCACCAGGCGGTTGCCCAGCCGCTCTGCGCGTGTCAGCAGCGGCTCGAGCTCATCGGAACGCAGGTGAACCTCGAAGCCTCCGCTGTCGATCGTCTCCAGCAGGCGGCGTAGATAGTCGGGCAGCTCAGCGCCGAGCTGCGCGACATCGACCCCCGCCTGGCCCAGGCGCCGCGCAAACTCCGCGGGAGACAGCTGGCGCGCAACCAGCCGCTGCGCATAGGGACCCAGCACCTCGCCGAGGCGAAAGTCGGGGTCCAGCGTCGCGGCCATCCCTTCGTTCATGACCACCATCTTGAGCAGTAGCGCCAGCTCGCGCGGGAGCTGCAGGTGATGGCGGCGCACGATCCCGAGAGCCTCCTCGATCACCGACCCGAGATGGATCTCGCTCACCGTACGCCCCTCGTTGCGTGCCACAAGGCCGTCCAGATCCGCGCGCAGCGCCGTCCGATCGACGGGTCGCTGGGCGGTAGAGAGGGCAAGTACGGCGTCGGTGAGTCGGTCGGGGTCGGTTCGGGCGAGTGCGACAAGCAGGGCCACCAGCTGGCCGCGCAGGTGCTCATCGATCTCGCCGACCATCCCAAAGTCGATCACTCCGAGGCGGCCGTCGGGCTCGACGAAGAAGTTGCCTGGATGCGGATCGGCGTGAAAGAACCCGTCGTCGAAGACCATCTGAGCGGTCACACGTGTCGCGAGCTCGGCAACCGCCCGGCGGTCGACACACGCCTCATCCAGGGCGGCGGTGTCGTTGACCTTAGTACCGCGAACGCGTTCAAGCGTCAGCACCCGTGACGTTGTGGTCTCCCAGAAGATCCGCGGGATAAGCACGTCGCGGTTCTGCGCGAAGTTCGTCGCGAAGCGTTCCGCGCTACGGCCCTCGCGCAGATAGTCCAGTTCGGCCTGCAGCGTTTCAGCGAACTCATCGAACAGCCCCACGAGGTCGTAGTCGACGGCCGCCGGCCAGCGTCGGCTGGCGTGAACCGCGAGGTTACGCAGGATCTCCAGATCCTCGGCGATCTGTTCGACGATGCCGGGGCGACGGACCTTGACCACCACCTCGGTGCCGTCGTGCAACGTCGCGGCATGGGCCTGCCCGATCGAGCCGGCTGCCAACGGCGCGACCTCGAACGAGGCGAACGCCTCGTCGGTGCTGCGACCAAGCTCTTGGGCAACGAGGTCGCGGACAATGTCGCCCGGTATAGGGGGAGCGGCATCCTGGAGCTTGGCCAGCTCGGCTTGGTAGTCAGACCCCAGCAGGTCCGAGCGCGTGGAGAGGATCTGCCCGAGTTTGATGAACGTCGCACCGAGCTGCTCGAGGGCCAAACGCACGTGCTCGGGCTGTGTGTAGGGGTCTGCACGACGTTCGTGGCCGAGTAAGCCGCGCTGAAAGGGCACCCATCGCTCCAGACCGACGACCCCCACGAGATACCCCAACCCGTGGCGCGCCAGCGTCTCGGCGACCTGGCGGTAGCGCTCGCGATGGTTGCTCACAACGCGGCCTCTCGGGTCAGAGATTGCAAGGTTTTTGGCTCCCCGCTAGCCGGGTCGGTGCGCGAGGACGATGGGTGCGCGGGATCGCGCGGGTAGAGATCATCACGCGCGATTTTTTGCGTCTGCGAGGCGAGCTGGACGCGAATCGCCACCGCGCCTTGACCATGCATGTCACGGCGCGAATCCGCCGCTCGGCTGGCGGCGGCGACACTGCAAGCACAGCGACCAGTCCCGCGGTAACGCTAATCAACAGCAAGGCCACGCCGCATACCAGCACGACCACGGCCACCGCCGCGGTCGGTCCCCCGGGCGAGAGATGCGCCTCGGCCAATAGCAGCACCGCCGCGAGGACTAAAGAGATAAGGCCAAGCGGAACCAGCGGATCACCCCGACGCCGAGGTGGGTGGTGGACGGATCGAGCCCGACGCTCGCATCATCGGCTTCGGCGAAACGATGCATGGACTCGGCTCCTGACGTAGGGGTCGCGTTGACTATGAGGTTGACGCGTGGGCGCCGGCCGGGTGTCGGAGCCCGAAAAAAATTGCCCGCCCAGGGCAGAGGCGAAGCGGATAACAACTCTACACCCTGACCGACGCCCGCCCTGACGGTCCTGTTAAGGCCGCCTAGGATTTAGACTCGTCCGTAAACCGCTCTGGATATGCGCGATCGGGGCAGTCGTCGGCTACACGCCGGGACCGGGCGAGGGCGCGTCAAACGCCCACCAGCCCGCGATCGCCGACGGGGTCACCGGCAGCGGCGGGTGCGTCTCGATGCTGTTGACCATTCCGTACATCTCCGGGGGCGGCAAATGCCCCGCGGCCAGCCTTCGCCGTGATCGACCAGCACCCTGCCCAGATCGGCTCTGATTCGGGGACGGTTGGAACCTACGAGTTTCCTCGGCCCGGCGCGCTCGGCGAGAGCGGCGACCGACCGTGCACGGCGTCAAGGTTCCGAGTGGGACAAGGAATACCGTGTTCAACCTGCAGATTCCCACCTGCGACGGCCAGGTTCAAGATCTCCAAGTCGCGGTGGCCAGCGTCACCGAGCAACAGCTTGTCTCGATGTCTCCTCAGGGCTCAACCCCCAGTAGTCAGGTTCGACTACCTCGTCAACCGGTCGGTGACGTCGCGTCCCGCCCGAACCGCCGCCAGCCGTCGACGCCCGAGGTGGCGACGCTACCCCGGGTCGCTCGACGGCCGATGTGACCTGCTCATGAGTCCCTCCAGAAGGATCCGCTCGGGGAGGCGAGTCCGCGACGGTCACTGACTCCCCTTGTGGCGGGGTGTAGTGTCAGACAGTTAGGTCGCCTCTACCTCTCGGCGGGCGATGGGTTTTCCGGCTTCAGCTCCCGGCCGGTGTGGTGGTGTTGACCGCGACGGTCCGCGCCGTAACGCACTTGTCAGGAGCCGAACCCATGCGTCCTTTCACCGAAGCGTCCGATCTTCCCCGCGGGACAAGAGTTCTGGGGGGTGCGCGATGAGTGAGTCATCCCGCCATAACGAGCAGGCAGCCGCCGGGCCGCAGGATTACGCGGGCGGAGCGGCCCAGGGGCGGGCGCTGATGGACCGGATGGACCGGCTGCCGGGTTGGCCGCTGTCCCGTTTCGCCCTTGTCGTGCTGGGGCTGGCGTACTTCTTTGTCTTCTACGACATCACTGACATCGGCTTTGGGAGGCTCTCCCGGCATCGATGTGGTCAGAGTGAGAGCCGGGTTGTGGTCCTGAGCGGGGCTTTCCGGATTTCGGGAATATCTCGCAGGTTGCGCGCTGGTTGCTGACGCGCCGCCGCCCCTCCAGACA
>JBPCPC010000265.1:0-7952 GCA_050999585.1 Solirubrobacteraceae bacterium
TGTCTGGAGGGGCGGCGGCGCGTCAGCAACCAGCGCGCAACCTGCGAGATATTCCCGAAATCCGGAAAGCCCCGCTCAGGACCACAACCCGGCTCTCACTCTGACCACATCGATGCCGGGAGAGCCCGAAATAGTTCCGTACCAGGTGCAGCTTGGTTCCGTCGAACGTCCAGACCCATGAGACGTTGGGGTCGTCGGAGACGATCTGGCTGACGAGCACGGTGTGCGCGCCTGGGTCACTGACTACCTGAGCGATCTGACCGTACTGCGGAGGGGCAAAGGACTGCAGCGACAGCCGGCGCAGCGTCCGGTCGCGCCGGTCGTACTGGACGATCTCACTCCGGGCGCCGCCGTCGCCTGTGGCGCAGGTCTGGGCGGCCACCAGTCCGGTGGCGTCAAAAGCGGCTGACTCGAAGCTGCACTTGGGATCGGGACGCATCAGGGTCCGTCGCGGGGACGGCCTGCTCGACGCCACCGGCGCCATGGCCAGCGCGCAGTCCGCCTCCGGGTTATTCGGATTGGGGTGCCGCGTATAGGCGAACAGAAGCCCCGTTCCGCGCGGCGTCCACGTCGCGCTGGAGCCAAGGCCGCAGGGGGACAGGTGGCGCGCGACGATGCGTTCGCGGCGTGTCACCAAATCGCGCACAACTAAGCGCGCTGCCTGCCCTGTGCAGGCTTGCTCGACGAGTGCGACCACGCGCCCATCGGGGCTCGGCACCGCGTCGAATACGCGCCACGAACCCGGCGCGGTGAACAGCAGCCGGGCCCTGCCGGTAGCGGGGTCGGTGGTCTCTATGTGACTGGCGCACGTGTTGGCGGCCTGACCACATCCGCCGGAGGACCCACAGCCGGCGCCGTGGTCGAGCGTCACCAGGTAGTCACCGTCCGTCAGCAGATGCGGGGTTGACACGTTTGAGTACTCCGCCCTCGTGGGCAGCGGCGGCAGGCGCACGAGCACGCCGAGACGGCGACCTGAGGACAATGAATATCGGTCGATCTCGCTCGCGTCTGACAGCGGAAACAGCGACACGAACGACCGCGCCGCGGGCCGCCCCGCGTCCTGCGCCGCTGCCGGCCGCCCCCCCGGAGCGCCGACTACGACAACGGCCGCGAGGGTCACTACCACGGCAGCGGCCGCGGCTCGCCCGAAGCGAGCGCGACCCCGCCCACGACCGAACGCGATCCGCACGGCGCCGAGCGTAGGCAACTCGGAGGGAGTGGTCAACCCTAATCCGGTCTCGCGCCACGCCACCGTTCAAGCAGTTGGCGGCGGCACCGCACCGAGCCACTCGCCAGCATCCGCTTGCGGCCCACGGAACTCTGCAGCGGAAGTCGATTGCTCACGCCCCAAGTTGGCGACGAAGAGGGCACCTACTCTCGGTGCAGGAAGCTGAGCCTTTCGTTGGATGGCAGCCGTCTGCCGGTGACGACAAGCCCGTGGCATCGGCAGCTCAACTAGTCGCGGTGCAGGTGCTCGTGGGCGCCCTCGGGTCCCAAGATCAGGATCATCTCGACGGCCTCGTCGATGGCCCCGAACCAGTGCGGGGTCCAGGTGCTGAACTCGACAACCTCTCCGCGGGTGATCACCAGATCGGCCTTCGCCGAGCAGTAGCCGCATTCGTCCCTGCAGCACATAGATCCAGTCGTGGCCCTCGTGGACTGGTAGGGGATCGGGTGGCACCCGGCGGCCGGGGCTGACCAGCACTCGATGAGCATGCAGGCCCGAGGCGCCCCGGCGCGTCAGCGGCCAGATGGTGAGCCCGGCGTATCGCTGCGGACGGCCGCGGACCCGTGGGTCCTGCGCCGCCGGCGCGCCGAGTAGGTCGTCGGCGGTGACCCCCAGGGCGGCGGCGAGCGCGGGGACGTGGTCCAGCGCCAGGCGGCGCTTGCCTGACTCCAGGCGGCTGAGCGTCGAGACGTCGATCGCCGCGCGGGCCGCGACCTGAGCCAGCGTTAGACCCTGCTCGGTGCGCAGCTCGCGCAGCCGTCGTCGGACGCGGGCATCGACCGGCTCGCGTGATGGGAGACGTGCCGGTATGGCAAATGAGCTTGGCAGATTCGTCGCGGGCTGTCAGCCTCGGGTGAGACGACCCCGGGCCGAGAGCCGCGCAATGCAAGCAACAGAGAGTGGCAGCCCGCGATGCCCCTTGCGGCCTATTGAGCATGGGTGAGGGCAGTGATGCGTGCAAGCTCGATCTTGCTGGCGTCCTCGCCACCGGATGGAGCCGTCAAGGCGACAATCTTGAGATCGGTGTCGCCGGCGTAAAGGACGTCACAGTCGACGGTGATCTCGCCGACGTTGGGGTGCTCGATCGTTTTGCGGTCCTCGGCGTGCTCACCGACGGCGCCAGCGCGCCAGAGTTGCGCGAAGTGGGGGTTGCCGTCGATCGTGCGGCGCAGGAGCTCGGCCAGGCGACGGTCTTCGGGGTAGCGGGCACTCGCACGTCGTAGCTCGGCGACGATCGCGCGATCGGTCGCGTCGGGGTTTGTCGGAGCGGACCGGCCATGCCTCAACGCGTCCCTGGCTGCCCGGAATGGGAAACCGTGAGTGGACCAAGCTGCGGTCCTCCGGTGCGACGCTGGACGGGTCGCCCAGGAGCGCCGCCCAACTGCGGTTCCACCACACGAGCCGCCAATCCGCAGCGAATGCGGCGACCGAGGTCTCTCCCAGACGTGTGAGCAAGCGTTGCACTCCGGGCGAGATGTGATCGTTGATGACTCGGCTCACACCTTCCGGCCGAAGAGCTCGCTGGCCCTGAAGCCACCGAGATCCTCAACACCAACGTGGCCGGGATCGTGCGGGTCGTCGTCGCACGATCACACCCAGCCGACCGGCCGACCTGAGATCAAGTCATAAACGCGGGGCGTCCCGAAACCGCCAACCGATCCTCAGCGCGTCTGAGCCCCTCCAGCGGGTCTCCGCGGCAAATGGTCGCGGTGAACCTGCGTTTTCATGACGACTCGGACTCGTTCAGGAATCTTCTACGATCAACGTTCTCGTTTGAGCAGGCGCCCTGTGAATCGGCGCTTGCCGCTGGGGACCAACCGCACGCGTCTGGAGTCGGGAAGCAGTGAGAGGATCCAGTCAGCCGTCGTGTCGGCGATAGCTGGGTGATCGAATGGAGACGCCGTGCACGTCGAGTCAGCCTTGACCGAGCAGTTCGAGTCAATTCCGCAGACAACTCCCGCCGAGCGGGCGGTCGCGGATCTCAACCCGCTGGGCGCTGCCGTCGACGACGCAATCGGAGTGCGCGATTCAGTGCCGGCGTGGTTTCACACCTTTGCCCTGGCGCCGGAGATCTACACCCCGGGCATCGCGCGCGACCACGGCTATCGAATCGACGTGCTCGGCAGGGACCTGTTCGAGGGTGCGAGCGTGTTGGACGTTGGCGCGTTTGATGGCTTTTACAGTTTCCTCGCCGAGGCTCGTGGTGCGCGGCGGGTCACCGCCGTGGACAACGAGCAGTACATCGACTGGATGCGCGCGCGCTTTGGCGTCGAGGTCGCGGGCGGCGCCGGCTTTCGAGCGATCGCCGGCCTGATCTCCTCCCAGGTCGCCTACCGACGCATGGATGCCATGGACGTGGGAGCACTCGGTGAGCGCTTCGACGTCGTGCTGTGCTTCGGCATCCTGCACCGGGTGACCGACCCGATCGCGCTCCTGAGTGCGCTGGCCTCGGTGCTGGAGCCGGGCGGCCAGGTCGTGCTCGAGACCTACGGTTCCCGATTGAACGCACAGATCCCGGCGCTCGAGGTGCACGATCCCGGCGACGTGTACGCCCGCGATGACTTCGTCTACTGGGGGTTCGGACCCGAGGCGCTGCGCCGTCTGGGGGACATCGCCGGCCTGGGGAGCGTGGAAATCGTCAGGACCGTCGAGATCGACGGCCACCCGCGGATCGTCGCCCTACTCAGCGCCGCGACTGACCAGGCTCAGGCCGCCAGCGCCAACGCGGTGCTGACGGTGTAGCGCCGCTGGGCGGTCGGTGGTGATCGCATCGACGCGGAGCTTGGCGACGCGGCTCGCGAGCGCGGCGTCGTTGATGGTCCCCGTTGAGACGCTCAGCCCGCCGAGCCTGAGTCGCGCCACCAGCTCGGCGCGGAGCAGGAAATGCTCGATGCAGACGCCGCCGACGCCCGTCCGGCTCGCCCAGTCGATCAGCGCGTCGGGCTCGTAGTCCGCCCAGACGACCAGGCGCGCCGGTACGCCCAGCCGGGCCGCCTCCTCGCAGGCCGCGGTGTAGAAGGAGAGCAGCTCGACCCGGCGCTCACCGGCGTGGCTGAGGGCCACTCGGCAAGCCGCGGCGGCGGTCGCGCGAGCGAGCTCTGGATCGCCGTGGGCTTTGACCTCGACCTGCACCAGCAGATCGGGCGGCGCACGGTGCAGCAGCTCTCCCAGCAGCATCGGAGTCTCGCCGGTGGCGACACCGTGAGCGTCACGCAGACGCGCGTCACGCAGACGATCCCAGCTGGTCTCGTGCACCCAGCCGGTCGCCGTCGTCCCGCTGCTTAACCACGGGTCATGCAACAGCGCCAGTTGGCCGTCGGCGGTCAGGCAGACATCGGTCTCCAGCCCGTCGACGAAGCCGGAGAGCGTGGCCGCCAGCGTCGCGCGCGATGAATCCGGCCCGGGCTCGCGGCCCAGACGGTGGGCTATCAGTGAAATGTCATTGATCACACGAACCAGCGTGGAGCACTTCTTCGCCCGGAATGTTTCGTCCCTGTTACCGCTTGGTAGCCGTTGCGGGATCGTCAACGGACCAGCGCCGCGTCGGAAAAAACTCCCATCAAACGCTCACCAAGCCTTACGCTAACCAGACACATCAACTGGACCGGGAGTGTGATGGGATGGCTGGAGAAGCACTGTTCCTTGGCTGGGGCCAAGTCGTACGAGGCCGCGAGCAACGCGCGTTGGAGGTGTTCCAGGAGAGCATCGCCTTCTACACGAAACTCCAGGAGGAGGGACGGATCGACAGCTTCACCCCCGTCCTGCTGGCTCCGCACAGCGGAGATCTCGCAGGGTTCGTGATCATGCACGGCGATCAGTCGTCGCTCGATGCGGTGCGATCGAGCCCGGAGTTCGTGAGGATCCTCGCGCGCGCGGTGTCGGTCGTCGACCACCTGGGGGTGGTCAGCGCTTACACCGCAGAGGCACTCGGTGAGCAGATGGGGCTGTTCGGGGAGCTCGCTGGCGAGCTCCCGCAGGCGAGGTAGCCAGCGAGCGACTGCTTCAGACGCCGGTCACGCCGGCGGGGCGCTTGATCTCGTAGCTGACGATCGGCACCCCGCGGTGCTCGCCGCGGCGGCCCGGGGCCATCCCGAGCCGCTCGGCGACGCGGATCGATGCCGTGTTCTGAACGGCGATCAGCGAGATCAGCCGCCGTGCGCCCAGCTGCGTCCACGCCCAGTCGGTCGCGGCGCGCGCCGTCTCGGTCGCGTAGCCCTGCCCCCAGGCCGCGCGGGCAAGCTTCCATCCAACCTCCAGCCCCGGCCACGCCTCCGGGTTCCACAGCCCCACTCGGCCGAGGAATGCGCCGTCGCTGCGCCGCTGCACAGCCCAGGTGCCGTAGCCGCGCAGCTGCCAGTGACCGACGTGCATGGCGATCCCGCGCCAGGCGTCCTCGCGCGTGCCCACACCGCCGAGAAAGCGCATCACCTCCGGGTCGGCGACCATCGCGGTGTAGCCGTCGAGGTCGTCCTCGCGCCATTCGCGCATCAGCGTGCGCTCGGTCTGCAGTCGCGGCACGACCATCACCGGCAACGAATCCACGGCGTGATCCTACCGGCCTCCCCGCACGCTCAAACCACCCGCGGCCGACCAGCCACCAGCCAGCCGACCGGCGCGATCAGCGCAATCAGCGCGGGTAGTCCGCGCGCACCCGCCGCGCCGTCTGGGCGAACGTCGGAAATGGCCGGGCTAGTCGCCAGCCGACGCGCAGGCTTCCGGACGAGCCCGGAGCGTGATCGTCCGCGTATGCCGGTTCAGGCCGGAGGCGTGCACGTCGCGCGCCCCTACCGGCAGCGGCCACACGAGCTCAGTGCCGGGCGTCAGCGAGCCGCGCCAGGTCAAGCTCGCGCCCCCGTTCACCGCTCGCGGGCTGCGGGAGACGAACAGGCCGTTTGCCTAGCTGCCAGCTGGCGAAGAAGCGGATGTCCTGGGCGGCCTCGGCGTGCAGGCCGGCGAGATCGAACGCTGAGGCGATCATGGTGGCGTCGCGCCGCCAGAAGGCGTTGTGCTTAAGCTTGTTCACGGTCTGCACCCAGCCGCGATCCTGCGCCGGGTAGCGCGACATCGCCATGTTGGCCAGGCTCGCGTAGAACGTGTCCTGGACCTTGGCCTCGGGCAGGTGGACCTGAATCGCCCGGGCGTAAACGTGGTCAGTACCTCGTCACCTGGCGCAGCTCGGTCGTGAAGCGAGCCTGCGCGATCGCACCCAGCTCGCCACCGCTCGGGGCGACCGGGATCACCGGCATCGTGAAGTCCAGCGTCCGCTGATCCCCCCGGCGCGATCGTGGTCCGGTAGGCGACCTGCCCGAACGCAGTGCTCTCGCCTGCCGGCTGATCAGCCCCGTCGGGGTACAGGGTGAGCGCTCGCGACTCGCCGCCTGAAGCCGCCGGGAACAGCAGCAGCGCCAGGCCGTCGCGGGTCGCGTCCCGGCGGCCGCCGCTGACTACTCCTCCCAGTCCAGCGAGCGCTCGACCGCCTTCAGCCACATCTTGTAGCCCGCCTCGCGATCCTCCTCGGACATCTGTGGCTCCCAGCGCTTGTCCTCAGACCAGCGCTCACGCAGCTCGTCCTGGCCGTCCCAGACGCCGACCGCCAGTCCAGCGGCGTAGGCGGCACCGAGCGCGGTCGTCTCGACCACGGCAGGACGGATCACGGGCACACCGAGCACATCGGCCTGGAACTGCATCAACAGCTCGTTGGCGGTCATGCCGCCGTCGACGCGCAGATCGGTGAACGGCACGTCGGCGACCTCGTTGGCCGCGTCGACGACCTCACGGCTCTGCCACGCGGTCGCCTCCAGCGCCGCCCGGGCGATGTGGCCCTGGTTGGCGTACGCCGTCAGCCCGACGATCACGCCGCGGGCGTCGTCACGCCAGCGCGGGGCGAACAGGCCAGAGAACGCCGGCACGAAGTACACGCCGCCGTTGTCGTCGACGGTCCGGGCGAGCTCCTCCACCTCGGGCGCGGAGGAGATGATCTTCAGCCGATCGCGCAGCCACTGGATCAGCGCGCCAGTGACGGCGATCGAGCCCTCCAGCACGTACACCGCGGGCTGGTCGCCGAGCTTGTACCCCGGGCTGGTCAGCAGCTTGTCGGTGTGGACGATCTCCTCGCCGGTGTTGACCAACAGGAACGAGCCGGTGCCGTAGGTGTTCTTGGCGCTGCCGGCGTCAAAGCACGTCTGGCCGAACAGGGCCGCCTGCTGATCGCCGAGGATGCCGGAGATCGGCACGCCGCCGACGGCGGTCCCCTTGGCCTCGCCGTAGGTCTCCGACGACGACTTGATCTCCGGCAGCATCGAACGCGGGATCCCCATCAACTCGAGGCTCGGCTCGTGCCAGTCCAGCGTCTCCAGGTTCATCAGCATCGTTCGGCTGGCGTTGGTCACGTCGGTGGCGTGCACCCCGCCGTTGGTGCCGCCGGTGAGGTTCCACAACACCCAGGTGTCCATGTTGCCGAACATCAGCTCGCCGTTGTCGGCGCGCTCCTGAGCGCCGTCGACGTTGTCCAGCAGCCAGCGGATCTTCGGCCCGGAGAAGTACGTCGAGAGCGGCAGGCCGACGGCCTCGCGCAGGCGTTCCACCCCCTGGTCGCCGGCCAGCCCCCGCACGAGCGCGCCCTGGCGGGTGTCCTGCCAGACGATCGCGTTGTGGATCGGCTCGCCGCTCTCGCGATCCCAGACCAGCGTCGTCTCGCGCTGGTTGGTGATCCCGATCGCCTCGA
>JBPCPC010000287.1:0-14916 GCA_050999585.1 Solirubrobacteraceae bacterium
TGGCCGCGTGGGTGATCCGTGAGGAGCGCTTCGGCGAGCCGCTGGATGCGTTCCGGCTGGAGGAGATCGAGGTCCCCGAGCCCGGCGCGTTCGAGGTGATCGTGCGCGTCATGGCCGCCGGCGTGAAATTCAACAAAGTCTGGGCGGCGCTGGGCGAGCCGGTCTCGATCTTTCGCTATCACCCCAACGAGGACCATCACATCGGCGGCTCAGACGCGTCGGGGATCGTCTGGAAGGTCGGCGACGGGGTCACCCGCTGGAAGCCCGGCGACGAGGTCGTGGTCCACTGCAACCAGGCCTCCTACGAGGATCCCGAGGTCCATGGCCTCGACCCTCTGGCCGCCCCGAGCCAGCAGATCTGGGGGTATGAGACCAGCTGGGGGTCGTTCGCCCAGTTCTGCAAGGTTCAGGCCCAGCAGCTGCTGCCCAAGCCCAGACATCTCGCCTGGGAGGAGGCTGCCTCCTACGGGCTGACGTACTTCACCGCCTATCGGATGCTCATCGACCGCTGCCGGCTGCAGGCCGGGCACCGGGTCCTGATCTGGGGCGCCGCCGGCGGTCTGGGCGTGTTCGCCACGCAGCTGTGCGCGCTGACCGGCGCCGACGCGGTCGGCGTGGTCTCCTCCGCGGAGAAGGGGCAGCTGATCGAGCAACTCGGCGCGGTCGGCCATGTCAACCGCAATGAGTTCTCCGGGATGATGCGCCAGGGCGGCGAGGACGCCGACGCCGAGCGCGCCCGCTTCAAGGAGTCGCGGCGCTTCTGTAAGGCGGTCGAGGCGCAGCTCGGCGGCCCGCCCGACATCGTCTTTGAGCATGTCGGCAAGGCGACGTTCCCGACCTCCGTGCTGTGCGTCAAGCCGTTCGGCAAGGTCGTGATCTGCGGCGCCACCTCCGGCTACCAGCTGGACTTCGACGTGCGCTATCTGTGGATGCGCCAGAAGGAGATCATCGGCTCGCACTTCGCCAACGCGTGGGAGGCCAACAAGGCCAACGAACTGATCGAGGAGTCCAAGATCCGGCCGGTGCTGTGGCAGACGATGGGCTTTGAGGGGGTGGCCGAGGCGCACCAACTACTGCGCGACAACCGCCACCTGGGCAAGATCGCGATCCTGGTAGGCGCGACCGAGGAAGGTCAGGGAAAGACCGCGGACGGCCCCGGAGCGATCCGGGCCGAGGTGGGAGCCTAGACATGGCAGATCTCGTATGGGTCCCGTGGTACGCCACAATCCTGCGCCAGGACTACTTCGCGCAGGAGGTGGCGCAGGTGGCTCCGCTGGCGTTGCGCTACGGCGCCACCCAGTATCAGGTGCACGTCTCAAACGACGACCGCTACAAGATCACCCAGATGACCTGGGTCCCGGACAAGACCGCCTGGTATCGCTATTGGGACGGTCCCGAGATGATCGAGTTCCGCGCTCGCAATGTCGGCAAGTTCCAGATCCCGATCGTCTACAGCTGGGCCGACGAGATCGCCGCCGGCTCGCTGGGCCCCGACGTCCCGCCCCCCGAATCCGAGCCGGAACCCGCCAGCCCGCCCAACGGCGAACCGGCGGACAAGCGCACCTTCGTCTAGTACTGCTCTGGTAGGTGTGGGGAAAGGTTACGGAGCCCGAGATCGTCGGGGTCGCGCCGGAGGTCAAGGATTGGTTGGCCTCGTATTTTGGGGTTGTCGCGTCGGGTCTTGCGCGCTCGGGGCAGCGGTGGGCGGCTGGGTGTCACAGCGAAATTTGATGCTCGATCAGCGACGACGGCTGCGCTTCGCCACGATCCTGTCGCCGTTGGCGTGCATGGTGTGACGAACCCGATCGACCCGTCGGGGTTTGTCACCGGCTGCGGGCTGGGCGTGCGGTGGGTGACAAATCTCAGACCGCGGGTTGGATTCGTCGCATGGTGCAGGTCGCGCCCGCGGTCTCCCCCGCGCGCGCAGCGCGCTCAAGACCACGACCGAACCGCCGTTGATCAACCATCGCGTCGCTGGCTGGACCCAGGCGCCTTTCAGACAGTCGCGGTTGGCGTCTCGGCGGGGTGATCGCCGCCGACCCGGTCGCTCGCCTCGGCCAACCGGCGACCGCGCAGGGGATGGCTGATCGTCGAGTGCCCCGAAGGCCATGAGCATCCCTGCGCCTACCGGCTCAGCAACCTGCGTGGCCAGCACCGAGCGCGAGCAGCTCGCGCGCCGAGCGGCTGGGGTCGATGCTCAAGCAACACTCTCCCGCTACGCCGACCACCCAAACGGGAGTCAACGCACCTGAGCACCGCTAAGGGTCGCCCGCGTTCGGGTCGGCGCCCGGCGGCTCCCGGTCCACCCGCAGGGCCAGAGCTAGCCAAAAGCGTGCGTCGGGATCGTCCAGCGCAGCGCCGAACAGTTCGCGCAGCCGTCCCAGCCGGTAGCGCGCCGTTTGCGGGTGGATGCCCATCCGCTCGGCCACCTGGCCGAGGCGCCCCTGCTCGGCCAGCCACACCGCCAGCGTCTCGGTCAGCCGTCGCCGTGAGCCCGGCGAGAGCTCGGCCAGCGGCGACAGGCGATCGGCGGCCAGCTCCATCGCCAGCGTCGGATCGCAGCGCAGCAGCAGCGCGCCGGCGTTCTCCCGCGCGCCGACGAGCGTCGCGTCGGACTCGGCCAGCTCCAGTGCCGCCCGCGCTCGGGCGAAACTGACCCGCGCCTGGGTCCAGTCGACGGTCGTACCCAGCCCGCCGCGAGCACCGGCCCCGATCACGGCGCGCTCAAGCGCCGCCCGCTGTCCCGGTCCCTCGGGGTCAGACACCAGCGCACAGGTCAAATCCCCGATCGCCTCTGAGATCGTGCCCGGCGGCAGCCGCGACGCCGCATCCTCCCGATGCTCGCCGCTGATCGCCACGGCGGCCAGCGTTCGCGGCAGCGCCCACTCGGCGTCAGCCGCCGCGGCCTGCACCGCGTCGGGATCGGCCGGCTGCTCGCGCACCAGCATCCGCACCAGCCTTCGGCGGCGCAGCTGCGCCTCGCTGGCGGCCGCGGACTGCTCCAGCGCGTGACCCTCGGCCGACTCCGCCGACAGCACGTCGATGTAGGCGAACAGCGATTCGGCCAGCAGGTACAGCGTGTCGGGCTCAAGGCCGGCGGCCACGCCGGCGGCGGCGAACCGTCGCCAGGCCACGCGAGCCCCAATCCGATAGGCGCTCAGCAGCGACTCAAGGCTGCGACCGGCGCGCATCTCGCCGCGTCCCAGAGTGCGATACACGTCAGAGCGCTGCACCGGTCCCCCGGCATCTATCTCGTCCAGGAAGTGGCGCAGCGCCCCCTGGACCCCGGCGCGGACCCCGTCGCCGAACGGTCCCTCCAGCGGCCGGGCATACGCCGGCACAGTCGCCACCGCGTCCATCATCTCGTCGGCGACGCCGCTGAGCTGGGGCCGCAGCACCTGGGCGATGACCGCGGGCAGCTCATGCCACGGCTGATCAGCCACGTCTTTGTACGACCGGCATAAGTTTCAGTGCCACTCTCGTGCCTACGATAGGAGAAAGCTGGCAGAGAGCCACGTATGCTGTTAATCCGCATGTCCCGCGCGCACAAGATCATCAACCTGGTCGGTGTTCCGATGCCACTGGTCGGCCTCGCCGTGGCGATCGCGTTGCTCTGGAACCGCGCCATCGGCCCGCTGGAACTGGGGCTGTTGGCCGGCTTCTACGTCGTGACCTGCCTCGGGGTCACGCTGGGCTATCACCGGATGTTCACTCACCGGGCATTTGAGTCATCGCGAGCGTTCCGCGCGATCGTCGCCGTAATGGGGTCGATGGCCGTCGAGGGCTCGGTCATCACCTGGGTCGCTGACCATCGCAAGCACCACGCGTTCACCGACCAGGAAGGGGATCCGCATTCGCCCCACGGGCACGGCCCTGGCTTCTGGGGCGGCGTCAAGGGCCTGTGGCATGCCCACGTCGGCTGGCTGTTTGAGAGCGTCGGCACGGCCGAGCGTGAGCGCTTCGCCGGTGACCTGGTCAAGGACCGCGTGATCCAGGCCGTCGACAAGCTGTTCTGGCTGTGGGCGACGCTCGGCTTCGTGATCCCGTTTGCGCTCGGCTGGATCGTCGGTGGCGGGATCGGCACCGCGCTGACGGCGCTGCTGTGGGGCGGCTTCGTGCGCGTGTTCCTCTTGCACCACGTGACCTGGTCGATCAACTCGGTGTGCCACTTCTTCGGGCGTAAGCGCTTCGACGTCGAGGACGAGTCGCGCAACGTATTCTGGTTGGCGCCACTATCGATGGGCGAGGCCTGGCACCACAACCATCATGCGTTTCCGACCTCGGCGTTCCACGGGCTGCGCTTCTGGGAGCGGATGGCCGATCCCACCGGCCTCGTGATCGCCCTGCTGGAGAAGCTCGGCGTGGTCTGGAACGTGGTCCGGGTCAGTCCCGACCGTCAGGCTGCCAAGCTGCTGCCGCCCCCCGCCTGACCTAGCCCTCTTCGAGCGGGCCCATCGTGAGCCCGGAGTCGTCGAGCAACATCCAATAGCCCTCCGCGTCCTCGCGCGGGCCGCTCCACACGATCGCGCAGCCCCGGTTGTGGATCCGGTCGGCGATCCGGTAGCCGTCGGCAAGCGCGACCCCGGGCACGATCCGGGCCAGTGTCTCGGCCACGTGATCAAAGGTGTTGTGGTCGTCGTTGAGCACGACGACTCGCCACGGCCCACCGAGCCCTTCCCCGGGGACGCGCGTTCGGGGCAGCTCGACCGTCACGGACATCGCCAGCCAGCATAGCGACGCCGACCGGGCGCAGACTAATCCGCCGCGGCCCGCTTGCTCCAGTAGCGCTCGTAGCCGGCATAGAGCTGTTCCACCGGTGCGGCCTGCTGGTAGACGGCCGCCTGCTGGGCGCTGCCCTGATAGCGGATCTCGTCGGCAACGGCGGCGATGAACGCCTCGCGGTCGCCGTCGCGAGCCAACTGGGACCAGGCGTCCAAGCGGGCGTCGAGCTCGTCCAGTTGGCGGGCGACATCGTCATAAGCGCCGAAATGGGTCATCGCCAGCCGCTCGGGCTTCCAGCCGCGGACGAGCGCGATCGACTCGTGCCAGGCTTCGACATCGATGTCAGGCGGAGGCGTGGGCGGAATCGTGATCGCGTCGGGCGTGATCCGCACTCCGCAGACGTCGCCCACGAATGCGGTGCCGTCGCGCAGATAGGAGACGTGGTGGGCGGCGTGCCCAGGGGTATAGGCGACCTGAAACGCCCCATCGTGCACGCGCTCGCCGCCCTGCAGCACCTCGAGGTTGGCCTCCGGCACCGGAAGCATCTCGCCCCACCGGCGACCCATCTCGTCGCCGTACAGACGCTGCGCGCTGGAGTACAGGCGCGACGGATCGATCATGTGCCGCGCTCCCCGCTCGTGTACGTAGACCCGGACGTCGGGCCAGCGCTGCACCAGTGTTCCGGCCGCGCCCGCGTGGTCGAGGTGGACGTGGGTGAGCAGCAGCGCGCGCGGCCGGTCATCGCCAAGCTCCTCCAGCAGAGTCGGCAGGCATGACGACGGCCCGGGGTCGATCAGCACGTCATCGACCTGCCAGCATCCGATCACGCGGGCATTGCCCAGGTGCATGAGATCGATCACGCGCACGACAGGCTGCCGTTGAGAAGCTAGCGCCTCGGTTGAGAAATTCCCGACCGGGGCACTACTGCCCGAGCCGGCGGTTGGCGGCCTGCGAGGCGGGGCGGATCACGCTGGACCCCTCGGTCGCCCGCGACGGCCGCGGTCCATCCGCGTTGTCGTCGGGCGTCGGCGGCGGGGACTTCGCGTCCGGGGGCAGTTCGTCTCGATCGCGCAGCACGGCGGTCTCGTCCTCGCCGAGGATCGCCGTCTCGTCATCGTTGTCGTCGGGCGCCAGCGGCGAGAACGGAACCGTCCGCGTGGCATCGCCGTCGTCCTCGTCGTCCTCGTGGGCGGGGTCGGCTGTCCCGAGCTGGTGATCGGGCTCGTCCTCGGGCGCCCCGGCCTCGACCGGGATCCCCGCCAACAGGGAGGACTCCTCGTCATCGGTGGGCGCAGCCTGCGCTTGGGCGGCGGCCACCTCATCATCGGTGGGGAACCGCTCGGCGGCCTCCCTGGCCAGGGCGACCAGCTGGCCGGCCAGGTCCTCAGCGTCGGCGACAATCCGCTGTCGCTCAAGCCAGATCCGGTCGGTGTCGGCGTCCAGGTCCCGGACACGCTGCTCGGCGACGGCGGCGATGTGATGGGCCTCGCTGCGCGCCTGCTCGAGCCGGTCCTCGGCCTCGCTGCGCGACTGCCCGGTGATCTGCTCGGCGGTCTCGTGCGCGCGCTGCAGGATTCCCGAGATCTGCTCCCCGACCCGTTCCAGCGCCCGGCGGACGGCCGCCTCGGGGGACCTGGTCGCCTGCATCTCCGCGACCAGCCGGCGCGTCCGCTGGACGTACTCGTCCACCGCGACGCGGTCATACCCACGCAACGTCGTCTGAAAGTCGGCGTCGATGGTCGCCAACGGATCGTCGGGCAATGTCTCCAGCGGAGCGGTGATCTCCTGGAGGATCGCATGCTCGGTGGCGGCGGAACTCTGATCAGGCATGGCTTATCGCGTTCAATTGTCGCAGGTAACCCGGTCGGGTCGCGCTCCATACAATGTCTGAGCGATGCCCGACGTCAATCCCGCGCGACTGCCCGAGCGCGATCGGCCGTGGATGATGCGCACCTACGCCGGGCACTCCGATGCCGAGCGCTCCAACGAGCTCTACCGGCGCAACCTGGAGAAGGGCCAGACCGGCCTATCGGTGGCCTTCGACCTGCCGACCCAGACCGGCTATGACCCCGACCACGAACTGGCACGAGGCGAAGTCGGCAAGGTCGGGGTCTCGATCGCCCACGAGGGCGACATGCGGACGCTGCTGGCCGGCATCCCGCTCGACCAGATGAACACCTCGATGACGATCAACGCCACCGCCGCCTGGCTGCTGGCGCTCTACATCGTCGCCGCCGAAAATCAGGACCCGCCCACCCCGCCGGACAAGCTCCAGGGAACGACCCAGAACGACATCCTCAAGGAATACCTGAGCCGCGGCACGTACGCGTTCCCGCCCGGGCCGAGCATGCGCCTGATCGCCGACACGATCGCCTACACGGTGTCACACGTGCCCAAGTGGAACCCGATCAACATCTGCTCCTATCACCTGCAGGAGGCGGGCGCGACGCCCGTCCAGGAGATCGCCTACGCGATGTCCAATGCGATCGCCGTCCTGGACGCCGTCCGCGAGCGCGTCCCCGGCGAGCTGATGGGCAGCGTGTTCGGCCGGATCTCGTTCTTCGTCAACGCCGGGGTGCGCTTCATCGAGGAGCACGCCAAGCTGCGGGCGATGTCGCAGCTGTGGGACGAGCTCGGCCGCGAACGCTACGGCGTGCGGGACGACCGGCACCGCCGCTTCCGCTACGGGGTCCAGGTCAACTCGCTCGGGCTCACCGAGGCCCAGCCCGAGAACAACGTCTACCGGATCGCGCTCGAGGCGCTGGGGGTCACCCTGGGGCGCAGCGCCCGCGCGCGAGCGCTGCAGCTTCCCGCCTGGAACGAGGCGCTCGGCCTGCCCCGGCCCTGGGATCAGCAGTGGTCGCTGCGGCTGCAGCAGGTACTCGCGTTCGAGACCGACCTGCTCGAGTATCCCGACATCTTCGAGGGCTCCAAGGTGATGGAGGGCCTGGTGGCAGAGCTCGTCGACGGCGCGCGCGCAGAAATGGCCCGAGTCGCGGAACTGGGTGGCGCGGTGCAGGCCGTGGACTACATGAAGTCCGCTCTGGTCGAGTCTCACCGCGAGCGCTGGCGGCGAATCGAGTCCGGCGACCTGACGATCGTGGGCATGAACCGTTTCACCTCCACCGAGCCCTCGCCGCTGACCGCCGACGCCGACGGCGGGATCATGGTCGTCGACCCCGAGGTCGAGGCCCAGCAGCGCGCCGCGCTGGAGCGCTGGCGCGCGGAGCGCGATACCCGCAAGGTGCAGGACGCGCTCGCCGAGCTGGTGCGGGTGGCTCGCAACGACTCCGAGAACATCATCCCGGCGACGATCGCCGCCGCCCGCGCCGGCGCGACCACCGGGGAATGGTCACAGACGCTGCGGGACGTGTTCGGCGAGTACCGCACCCCGACCGGGGTCGGCGAGGCCGCGGCGGTCTCGGGCGAGGATCTGGTGCTGCTGCGCGACGAGGTCGAGCGGGTCTCAGAGCTGTTGGGGCGGCGGCTGAAGTTCCTGGTCGGTAAGCCCGGCCTGGACGGTCACTCCAACGGCGCCGAGCAGATCGCGGTGCGCGCCCGCGACGCCGGGATGGACGTCGTCTACGAGGGCATCCGGCTGACCCCGAAACAGATCGCCAGTTCGGCGGCGCAGGAGGGCGTGCATGTGATCGGCCTCTCGATCCTGTCAGGCTCCCACGCCGAGCTGGTCCCCTCGGTGCTGGCCGCGCTGGCCGACGCCGGCGTCCAGGACGTGCCGGTCGTGGTCGGCGGCATCATCCCCGAGTCCGACGCGGTGGCGCTGCGCGAGGCCGGCGTGGCCGCCGTCTACACCCCCAAGGACTGGGACCTGAACCGGATGATCTCTGACATCGTGGCGCTCGTCGGCGCGCGCTTCGGCGTTGGGGTGGGTGGGCACGGATAGGCGAGCGGGCGCCCTGGACGGTCTCGAGCTCGGAGCACGCCTGCGCGAGCGCGATCTGAGCGCCGCCCCGGCCGTGCTGAACCTGGTCGAGAGCCGCTCGGAGACCCACCGGCGCCAGACGCAGCGGCTGCTGGAGGCCGTCTCCCCGGCCGCCTTGGCCGGCGAGGCTCCCGCCCAGATCGTCGGCGTGACCGGACCGCCCGGCGTCGGCAAGTCCTCGCTGCTGTCACGCCTGGTGGCGGAGTGGCGCGCGCATGATCGCTCGGTAGCGGTGCTGGCGGTGGACCCGAGTTCGCGCCGGTCCGGAGGCTCGCTGCTCGGGGACCGGGCGCGGATCAAGCGGGATCCGGGCGACGAGCGGGTGTTCATCCGCTCGACGGCGGCCGGCGATCGGCTCGGGGGCCTGGCGCCGGGGACCCGCGTCGCGGCGAGCGCACTGGCGGCCGCGTTTGACGTGGTCGTGATCGAGACCGTCGGTGTCGGCCAGTCCGAGACCGAGGTCGCGGACATCGCTGACACGGTGGCGGTGGTCGTTCAGCCCGGGTCGGGTGACGTGCTGCAGTTCCTGAAGTCCGGGATCATGGAGATCCCCGACGTGCTGGTCGTGACCAAGTCAGATCTCGGGCGCGTGGCGGTGCGCGCGCTGTCAGACCTGCGCGCAGCGCTGCGCTCACTCGGCGCCGAGACGCCGGTGCTTGCCGTCTCCTCAACCTCACCCGCGACCGGAATCAGCGAGCTGGCGGACGCGCTCGACGCTCAGCACGAGCGGCTCGATCTCGTCTCCCGGCGCACGCGCAGCCGCCGCCAGCACGCGCTCGCAGACTTCGCCGCCGAGCACGGCGACCGCGGGGTGCGGGCGCTCGGCGGGCGGCGCGACGCGACGCGCTGGCTGCAGTCCCAGGACCCGACCGCGGACGTGACCACGCTACGCCAGGCGCTGGAGCAGCGCGCGGACCGATGAGGCGCATGCGCGCGATTGGAAGTGGGCGGCCGGGCGGGCGGATCGTGCTCCCGGCCGACCCGCTGATCGACGGCGAGACCGCCCTGCGGCCGTGGCGCGACGGCGACGTCGCGGCGCTGGTTGATGCCTGCCAGGACCCGGAAATCGCGCGCTGGACCAGGGTCCCGACGCCCTACGTCGAGTCCGACGCCCGCGCGTACCTGCTGGCCCGCACGGACGAGACGTTCGCTGGCCTGAGCGCCCCGTTCGCGGTCGTGCACGCCGACGGCGGCGCGGTGTTGGGTTCAATCTCGTTGATGCGCTTCGCTTGGCAGCACGCCCGGGGGGAGGTGGGCTACTGGCTCGCCGGCGAGGCGCGCGGGCGCGGTCACGCCACGCGCGCCGTGCGCCTGATCTGCACCTGGGGATGTGACGCGCTGGGCCTTGAGCGCTTCGACCTGCTGGCCGCGACCGGCAACCAGCCATCCCAACAGGTCGCGCATCGCGCCGGCTTCACGCGCGAGGCCGTCCTGCGCTCGTATCTGCAGGGGACCTTCGAACGCCAGGATATGGTCGCCTTCGGCCTACTGGCGGATGATCCGAGCGCCTGACCGCGGGCCGTCAGCGGGGCGAGACCAGCGACTGCAGGCGCCACCCGGCCCGCGTCCTGATCAGCTCCAGCGTCCCCACCGAAGCCTGCTGACCGCGAGCGCTGGTGAGGACGGTGGCCGATGCCGAGCCCCCCGAGACCCTGACCTTGCCGATGCTGATCGTCGGATCCTCGACGCTGACCACGAACGTCTTCATCGCCTGCTGACAGCTGATGCCCGCGGCGGTCAGGTGTTCGACGAGCGCCGGGGCGAGTACCTGCTGGCAGAGCATCGCGGGGTTGCGGTCGGCGACCGCGCGCGCGTACTGCTTGACCTTGGCATCGACCGCGGCCGTCGGGCTGGAGCCGCAGCCGACCGATGCATAGGCAACGCCTAGGAGGGCGATCGCACGGGCGAGAGACACCGCGGCGAGAGTAGCCTGTGGAGTGTGATCAGTGATAAGCCACTACACGACGGTCACGGCCGTCAGATCGGGGACCTGCGGGTCTCGGTGACCGATCGTTGCAACTTCCGCTGCCAGTACTGCATGCCCGCCGAGGGCCTGCCGTGGCTGGAGCGCGCCGAGATCCTCACCTTCGAGGAGATCGCCCGCCTGGTCGGGATCTTCGCCGCGATGGGCGTCGGCGATGTCCGGCTGACCGGTGGCGAGCCGCTGGTGCGTCGCGACTTTCCGACACTGGCCGGGATGCTGGCCAAGATCGACGGTGTTGACGACCTCTCCGTGACCACCAACGGCTTCCTGCTCGCCCGCGACGCCGAGCGGCTCGTCCGTGCCGGTGTCGACCGCTTCAACGTGTCGGTCGACTCGCTGCAGCGCGACCGCTTCTACGAGCTGACGCGACGGGACGCCCTGGAGCAGGTGCTGCATGGGCTCGAGGTCCTGGGCAGCTTCCCTGAGGCGCACCCGATCAAGATCAACGCAGTGGCGATGCGCAACTTCACCGAGCAGGAGGTGCTCCCGTTCGCCCGGCTGGCGCGCGAGACGCCCTACGAGGTGCGCTTCATCGAGTTCATGCCCCTCGACGCCGACCGCGCCTGGACGCCGTCGCAGGTGCTCAACGGAGAGGAGATCCGGGCGGCGATCGAGGAGGTCTACCCGCTCGTGCCCGAACCGCGCGAGCCCAGCGCCACCGCCCGCATCTACCGGTTCGCCGACGGCGAAGGCCGGATCGGGTTCATCAACCCGGTCTCCGAGCCGTTCTGCGCAGACTGCAATCGCGTGCGACTGACCGCCGACGGCCGGCTGCGCACGTGCCTGTTCTCGCTCAACGAGACCGATCTGCGCAGCCCGATGCGCGACGGCGCCGACGACGACACGCTCGAGCAGATCATCCGTGACGCGGTGTGGCGCAAGGAGCTCAAGCACCACGTCGGCGAGCGTGGGTTCATCCAGCCGGCGCGCAGCATGTCGGCCATCGGCGGCTGAGCGGGCACTCCCAGCCTCGCGAGTAACCGCAGCGCCGCGGCGCGTTCACCGCACCGCAATCTTTACTCGGCATCATCTGGTCACACGATGCTGCTCCTGCTGCTGTTCGCGCTGATCGCGGGCGCCGGCACCGCGATCACGCCCTGCGTGCTGCCGGTGCTGCCGGCGCTGTTGTCGGCGAGCGCGGCCGGAGGTCGGCGCCGGCCAATCGGGATCGTGCTCGGCTTGGCGGTGACGTTCACGATCGCGATCGTCGCGCTGGCGCAACTGGTCAAGGGCGTCGGACTGGCCAGCGGGGCAGCCCGCACGCTGGCGATCGTCGTGCTGCTGGCGTTCGGCGCCGTGCTGCTGATCCCCGCGCTCGCCGAGCGCGTCCAGGCGCCACTCTCCCGACTGGCCCGGTTCGGTCCCCGCACGCGAGGCAGCGGCTTCTGGTCGGGCCTCGGCGTGGGCGGTGCGCTCGGCTTCGTGTGCGCGCCCTGTGCCGGTCCGATCCTGGCGGCGGTCACCTCGGTCAGCGCGTCGGGCGGCGCGTCGGTCCGGGTGGTGGCGGTGGCGCTGGCCTACGCCGTCGGCCTCAGCGCCGTGATGCTGCTCTACGGCCTCGGCGGGCGCGCCGTGCTGGCCCGGATCCGTCGCTCGGCCCGCGGGCACGTCGTCGAACGGACACTGGGGGTGGTGCTGCTGCTGACCGCCGTGGTGATGGCCACCAACCTCGACGTCCGCTTCGAGGATGCGCTGGCGCAGAACACCAGCCTGCCCGGCTTCCTGATCGATCCGACCCGGGCGCTGGAGAATTCGCACGCGGTGCAGAGCCGGCTGGCCGCGCTGCGCCCACCGTCGCGCTTCGCCCAGCGCCAGAGCAAGCAGGCGTCGCTCACGCCGGTCTCCTCACACGTCGGCGTCGCGATCCAGGGCGTGAAGACGCCGTCGCTGCCCAAGCTCGGGCCGGCACCGGAGTTTAAGGACAACCAGCAGTGGTTCAACACCCCCGGCAATCGGCCGCTGACGCTGGGCGGGCTGCGGGGCCACGTCGTGCTCGTCGACTTCTGGACCTACACGTGCATCAACTGCATCCGCACGCTGCCGTTCCTGAAGGGCCTGTATGCGACCTATCACCGCTACGGACTGGACATCGTCGGCGTCGAGACCCCGGAGTTCACGTTCGAGCAGGAAGCCGGCAACGTGGCCGACGCGATCAAGACCGATGGGCTGCGCTATCCGGTCGTCCAGGACAACCGCTACGGCACCTGGAACGCCTACCAGAACGAATACTGGCCCGCTGAGTACCTGATCGACGCCGCCGGTCAGGTGCGCCACACGCAGTTCGGCGAGGGCAACTACAAGCAGGACGAGGCGGCCGTGCGCGAACTGCTCTACGAGGCCGGCGCGCGCCATCTGCCGCGGCCGATGACCGCCCAGGCGATCGTGCCCTCCCAGGGGCTCGCGACCCCCGAGACCTATCTGAACTCCGAGCGCAGCCAGGGCTTTGCGCAGCCGCTGCACGCGGGGACGAGCTTCTACCCCGGCGTGGCCGACCCCCCGGTCAACGAGTTCGGGGTGCACGGGACCTGGAAGGTGACCTCGCAGTCCTCCACCCCGGTCTCCTCGGGCGCCTACGTCATCGGCCGCTTTCAGGCGGCGCACGTGTACCTGGTGCTGACCTCGGCGGGCAACGTCCCCCGCCCGGTGAAGGTGCTGATCGACGGCAAGCCGATCGCGGCCGCATCCGCCGGCGCCGACGTGCACCACGGCTCGGTGACCGTCCGCGGGCAGCGGTTGTACTCGCTGTTCTCGGCGCCCGCCGACGAGACGGCGACGATCAAGATCGAGATCCCGCCCGGGGTCAGCGCCTACGACTTCACGTTCGGCTGATCGAGCGCCGCGGGCGGCCGGAAACCGCCACCGGCACCAACGTCTCCGGTCTCCGTCCTAGAATCGAGGCCATGGAGGGATCCACCGAGGTCCGCAGCTGGCTGCGCTGCTACCGCTGCTGGTCTCAAAACCTCGAAGTGCAGGTTCATTACGAGGGCATCCACCGGATCGACCCCGAGAGCGGCGAGCGGGGAGAAGTCGTGGACGAGATGCAGGAGGCGGTCGTGCAGTGCCTCGAATGCATGCACGACCAGCCCCACCTCGGTTTCCACAACGGGCGCGTGGAACCGATCGAGGATCGCTGGGAGCGGATGATCGCCGGCACCCCGTGGGTAGCGTCCTGCACGGTTACGGTCGACGCCGACGACGTTGAGACCTGCTCGGGCCCGGAGGCCTCCGACGCGCTCTCCTACGCGGCGTTCGGCGACCACGGCACGCGCGAGTTCTTCACTCACGTCCGCTTCCACAAGCATGACGAGGACCGGATCGTCGTCCACCTGCTGGTCGAGCTCTACTCCCGCTCGGCCGAGGAGGCCACCGAGGTGCTCGAGGAGGCCGCTCGCGGCAAGCTGGCGATCACCTCGCTGGCCGAGGAATCCCGGCCGCCGGCCGCGACCGGCGACGAACAGCACTGACCGTCGGGCGGCCGTCCGCGGCGACGCGCGGACCGGCGCGAGCGCCACGTCCACGCTTCGCCGACGATCAGCGCGAGGGCCACCGGCACGGTCGCGGGCAGTTCGGCGAGCACGAAGAACAGCAGGTCGAACAGCCCGGCCAGCACCAGCGTGAGCAAAGCCGTCGTCCCCTGCGAACGTCCCTCGCGGGCCACCACCGCCCCCAGCACACCGGCCACGAACAGGTCGCCGTAGCCGAGCGAGATGCTGCCGAACGACTCCGACTGCAGCTGCGGTAGGCCGCTGCCGGGCGCCGGAGCGGCGGCGATGAGCGTGTTATTGGGCGTCTGCAGAAGGTCTGACAGCACGAGCCAGGTGTCGGCCGCGGCCATGGCGATGATCCCGAGCTTGAGCCAGCCGGGCGGTGTCACCGCGGCCAGCAGCCAGCCCAGGGTGACGCAGCTGAGCGCACACAGCAGCGTGGCTGCGCCCTCCCCCACGAGCGTCGTGCGGCTCGCCCAGGCGAGTACGAACAGCGGCACGAACAGCAGCGCCAGCCACGGTCGGGCGCCGTGGGCCGCCCACCCCAGCGCCACCGCGGCCAGCAGCGGCACGGCGATCAACGCCAGCCAGGTGAGCCCGGTTGCCGTGTTGGTCACGTAGCGGATCGCAAAGATCACCCCGACGATCGAGGCGATCGGGATGATCGCCCACACGGGGCCCGACAGCCGGTCCATCCACGCGGCGCCGGGTGGTCGCCGGGGGGCGGCGACCCCGCCGGCCTGCCCGGTCAGCACGGCAACGTCTGAGGGAATGAAGCCGAG
>JBPCPC010000323.1:0-7606 GCA_050999585.1 Solirubrobacteraceae bacterium
CTAGTAGTGCTTTGTTAGCTGGTGAGTAGGAGTTCGGTGGGGGTGCGGCGAACCCTTCTGGCGTTTGGGTTGCCGAGGCGGGGAGGTCATGATGGCCGTTGTGGATGCTGGCGTGGATGTCGAGCGGGTTGTGGATACGCCGTTGGTGGTGTCTGAGCGCTTGGAGGTGTACGCGTTGGGGGTGCTGGCGGGGGCGATGAATCGGCCGGTGCAGATGAGTAACGGCAGCTTGTATCTGCAGGGGTTGATCGAGCATGGCGCGCGGAAGTCGCTTGAGCCGTTGGTCGCTCGGTTGGGTGGTGGTGCTGACTATCAGTCGTTGCAGCAGTTTCTGGCAGACAGTCCGTGGGATCCGACGGCGGTGATGCGTGCGGTGGCGGAGCGGGTCGCGCCGGTGATCGGCGTGGAGGCGTGGGTGTTAGATGACACGGGGTTCCCGAAGGACGGGAAACGCTCGCCGGGGGTCAAGCGTCAGTACTCGGGAACGTTGGGGAAGATCGGGAACTGTCAGATCGGCGTGTCGTTGCACGCGGTCGGGAGCGCGGGGACGGTGCCGTTGGGGTGGGCGTTGTATCTCCCGCAGGAGTGGTGTGATGACCCGGAGCGCAGGCGCAAGGCGAAGATCCCCGAGTCGGTGACGTTTAAGACCAAGCCGGAGCTCGGGGTTGAGCTGATCGAGCGGACGGTCGGGTGGGAGGTCCCCGACGCGCCGGTCTTGGGCGACAGCGCGTATGGCGATAAGACCGAGTTGCGTGCGCGTCTTGATGCTGCTGGGCGCCGGTACGTGTTGTCGGTCTCGCCGGACACGACCGTGTTCGCAGCTGAGACGAGCTTCGAGGTCCCCGAGCCGCGCGCCGCTGGCAGCGGCCGGCAGAAGAGGCGTGCGCGTCCGGACCGCGAGCCGGAGTCGATCAGCGCGCTGATCGCCAGGCAGGGCGCGGATCAGTGGCAGACCGTCACCTTCCGTGACGGGCCCGACGGCACGCCGATGACGTCGCGGTTCTGCTTGCTGCGCGTCCGGGCCGGGAACGAGTGGCAGAAGGCCACGCCGTTCCCGCCACGCGAGGAATGGCTGATCGCGGAATGGCCCGAAGGACGCGACGCGCCGAATGACTACTGGCTCTCAAACCTCCCGGTCGACACCCCACCCGAGCAGCTCGCCCGGCTCGCGCGGATGCGCTGGAAGATCGAGCTCGATTACAAGCAACTCAAGGGCGAGCTCGGCCTAGATCACTACGAAGGCCGCTCCTGGCTGGGGTGGTATCACCACACCGGCCTGGTGAGCGCCGCGCACGGCTTTTTGACCCTGGAGCGGCAGCACCCAAATCACCAGCGGCCGGCCTGACCCTCCCTCAGGCGATCCTCCTGCTCCAGCCACTGCTCAAGTGCTGGACCGGCCGCTGCCACACCTGTCAACAACCCATCGATCTCGACCAACTCCCACTGCAAAGCTCGCCACAAGACGAGTGACAACCTAACAAAGCACTACTAGCTACTTGCCGCGGAATAACTCGTGATCGGGGCGGAAACGAAACGGCCGCGGAGCGATCTCACGCGGCCGGTTCGTAGTGAGTGGGCTCAGATCGGGCTCGCGGGGAGTGTTTCACCGGTTCCGGACGGCGAGGGTGTCAGCGTTGTAGGTGAGGATCGCCCATCCGGTCCAGGTCTGGTGGCCTTGGTCGCCTTTGAGCCGCGATCGGTTCATGCCGTAGCCGCGTTTGAGGTGACTGATTCGGCCTTCGGCGCCTGTTCGGTAGCGCGCCAGCCGTCGCTGGGTGCGCCGGCTGCCGGGTTGTTGGCGGCCGGCGATGAACACCCGGTCGGGGTCCAGGCCGTGGTCGTCGAGCGTCTGGCGGGTCGGGCCCGGATTGAAGCCGCCATCCAGCGCGATCTCGCGGGGTCGGATCCCGAGCCGGGTCAGCTCGGTGATGGTGTCGGGCAGCAGCGTGTCCTCGGCCGGGTTTCCGATCCGCGTCGATGCCGGGATGATCAGCCCGCGGGCGCCGCGGCGGGTGTGCTCGGTCACCTCGCAGATCTGGCTGACGTACCCGAACTCGTTGGGCTTGCCCAGCTTGCCCTTGCGGATCGGTCGGGCGTCGGGATCGGCCAGGGACACCAGCCGATCGGTGATCGGCTGTCCGTTGATTCGCTGACGGATCTGAGCGGCGACCTTCTCGCCGCGGTCCGCCAACTCCTCCAACTGCACGGCCGCCCTGCGCTTGGAGGCCGCGCCCCGTCCCACCGCGCGGCGCTTGGCCACGGCCGCGAGCGTTCGCGCCTCCTTGATCGATCGCTGCAGCAGCTCGCCGGTCTGCTCGGTCAATCCGAGCACCTCGGCCTTGGCTGCCCCGGACCGGCGGCGGATCGTGCGCGTCAACGCCCGCAGCTTGCGGCCCATCGACCGCGACCGATCGCGCACCCGCCGTTTGCGTTCCTTGACCAGCCCCGCCAGCTTCTTGGCTTCCCGCGCGAGCGCCTTGACGCCGTGCGCGGCGAGGTTGGCGTCGGTGGGGTACTTCACGTCGGCCTCGATGACCGTCGAGTCGATCCTGACCGCCCGCGGCACAAACCGCTTCTGACGGGTCGCGGTCTCGATCAGCGTGCGCGTCAGCTCGTTCACCGGCTGCGGTCCGATCCGTCGGGTCAGCTTGCGCACCGTGGACTCGTCGGGCACCCGCTCGCCCAGACTGATCCGACAGAACCGCCGCAGATGAATCGAGTCCGACACCTCCGCCACCAACGCCCGGTACCCCCACCGATAGCGCGCCTTGAGGACCATCAACCGCACATAGGTCTCCATCGCGATCGTCGGGCGCCCGTCGGTCAACACCAATCGCCCGGTGTCGCAGACTTCTTGGCGCCAGCGCTCCAAGAACACCATCACCAACTCCGGATCGCCAAGCACCCGGTCGAGCTCCGCGAGATCGGCCGGCAGCTCCTTGACCTCGATCGGCAACGACTCGTCCCACAACGACTCCACCTGCGGCGCCCACAGGGTCAACACGTACACCTCCAAGATCGACCTGAAACCCGCTCACTTGCAGGTAATTCTCCTATTCAGGCCGGACGGAACGGGGGCTTCGGCCACCCCTATTTTCTCCTCAGGAAGTAGCTAGCTAGAGGGTCGGCAGAGACCTGCTGCTGGGCGACGAGCGGGGGAGCGCGTAAGTGCGGCCAGCACCTGCAATGACGTGAACGCGGTACTCGGCGGCGACGTGGTCGCGCTTGGGTTGGTCAAAGGGGAACTTCTTACATGGCAATCATGCCGTCGCAACGCCTGACGGCGCGGCACTGGTTCGGTGACCAGCGTCCGCTCGCTCCTGCTGTCGCTCGGAGCTAGGCGTGCGGGCGACGGGTTTGCCAGTGGCACCTTGGCGGTCCTGGTCACGCTATGTCGCGACGAGCGGTGACGAGCGCTCCGGCGGCGCCGCACGCTGCCGCGTAGGCGACGAGCAGCAGCGCGCCGAGCGCGGGTGTGAGCAGGTTGGTCGCGGTCTGCGTCTGGATCGCTCCTGCGAGCGCGCCGGCGCTCGCGCCTGGGGCAAACTTGCCGGCCGAGGGGACGTTTCCGATTAGCGTCGTTTCGATCAGCAGCAGCCATACGCAGAGGCCGACGACCGTTCCGATCTGATTGCGGATGATCGCGCCGACGCCGACGCCGATCGCGGCGAACAGTGCCGCGGCAGCGGCGCCTCCGGCGAGCAGCTGGACGTAGTCGCCGCCGCTGATTGTGATGTGGATGCCGCGCACGGCGAATCCGGCGGCCTCGACGCCGGCGGTTAGCGCTTCGGCGGCCAGGCCGACGGCAATGCCCGCGAGTCCGCCGGCGGCGAGCTTGGCGGCGATCACCCGCGTGCGGTTGGGCGTGGCCAGGAACGTCGGGCGGATCGTGCCGTGGCGGATCTCGTTGGTGATCGACATCGCGCCGAGGAGCGCGGCGAACAGTGAGCCGATGCCCGTTCCCCAGCCGACAACTTTGAGCTGATTGGGGCGCTGCGCGAGCGTTTGGGCGTTGAAGCTAAAGACGTGAAGCAGCACGATCAGCGCGATGAGGGCGATCATCCACGCGAGCAGGAGCGCGTTGGTTCGGGTGGTGCGCTGCTTGAGCAGCTCGCTGCGCAGCAGTCGGGTCATGTGGTGGTCTTCATCGCGGTCAGGTCCAGGTAGACGTCCTCTAGCGAGCGGGTGCCGGCCGCGAGCTCGTCCAGTTCGACCGTCGCGGCGAGCCGACCGTGGTTGATGACGAGGACTCGATCGACGGTTTGGGCCACCTCGGCGAGCACGTGGCTTGAGATCAGCACGGTTCGGCCCTGCTGGGCGAACTGGAGCAGAAACCCCCGCAGCCAGGCAACGCCCGCGGGATCCAGTCCGTTAGCGGGCTCGTCGAGCAGAAGCAGCTCGGGATCGCCAAGCAGCGCGGCGGCGAGGCCGAGCCGCTGCCGCATCCCCAGCGAGTACGTTCTCACTGTCCGGCTTGCGGCGCCTTGGAGGGTCACGAGCTCGAGCACCTCGTCAACCCGGTCTAGCGCGATTCCTGCGGCAAGCGCGAGCGCGCGGAGATGGTTTCGCCCCGAGCGGCCGGGATCAAAGTCGCCTGACTCGAGCACCGCACCAACCGTGTGCGTGGGATGTTCAAGCTCGTGATAGGCGCGGCCGAGGATCAGCGCCTCGCCGGCGGTCGGGCGCGCGAGCCCGAGCAGCAGCCGAAGCGTTGTCGTCTTGCCCGCTCCGTTGGGGCCCAGAAACCCGGTGATCGTCCCCGGTTCAAGCTCGAAGTTCAAGTCCTGTACCGCGAGCATATCTCGGTAGCGCTTGACCAGTCCGCGAACCCGCACGGCGGGAGTCGATGAGCCGTCGTTCGGTGCATGCCCTGTCGTGTCGCGCACAGGGTTAGTGGCTGCTCGGGCCCAGAACGCCCGCGAGGTGAAGCACGACCATCAGGACCACAACGGCCACGATGATCACGCCGAGCAGCAACGGGGGCCGACTTCGCCTGGTCGGCTCGGTGTCCTCGTCGCGGTCTGGGTAGCTCAGCATTGGGCTCCTCTTTCGGTGCTCGAATCAGTGGTCAGGCATCGTTCGCGCGCAGTGATGCGTTGCCGCAACGGGTGGTTTGGTCCGAATTCGCCGAGCGACCTGGACCAGTCACGCGCCGGCGAGAGCGAGATCGAGAAAGCAGGCTGTGTCGGTGAGCCCGGAGGGCAGGCGAGTGCTCCCCGGCCTTGACCCGTTCGAGGAACGAATCGGCTTCCTGGCGCGTTAAATCGCCCCCTCCGACCGCCGAGTCAAGCCGCGTCCCGACATGCCTCGCACGGATCTCCCGGATCGCCCTCTCGAACTCGCCCGGCTTGCCTGCGGTACGCAGACGAGCCGCTTCGGCCTCGGTGACGCGCCCGGACTTGACCAGAGCGTCGAGGCGCCCGAGAAGCCGTTTGCGTGTTCTCGGTCCTAGCTGGTTCTCGGGCTCGTCGATCATTGCGTCGACTTTAGCGAGACACTGTGTCGCTGTCAATCCAATATGTTTATGTCTGGTTGTCGCGTACGCTTCCTGTGTGCCGAAGCTGTGGAGCGAGACGATCGAGAACCACCGCGGCGCCGTGCGCGCCGCAACCCTTGACAGCACCGCGGCGCTCGTGGCAGAGCACGGACTGGCGTCGGTGACGATGTCGCAGATCGCAAAGACGACCGGCATCGGCCGAGCCACTCTTTACAAGTACTTCCCCGACGTCGAATCGATCCTAATTGCCTGGCACGAACGTCAAATCGCCCGTCACCTGGACCACCTCACCGAAACCCGCGATCAAGCCGACGATCCAAGGCAGCAGCTCAAAGCAGTGCTCGAGGCATACGCGCTGATTCGCTACGAACATCACGGCACCGAACTAGCGGCACTCCTGCATCGAGGCGAGCACTTCACAAGAGCCGAACAACACCTCAACGACTTCATCGCCGACATCATCAACGCGGGCACCAAGACAGGGCACGTGCGTGACGACGTCGCCCCTCAAGAGCTCGCGAGCTACTGCCTTCACGCTCTCGCGGCCGCCAACGCCCTGACCTCCAAGGCGGCAATCCGCCGTCTCGTGATAGTGACCTTGTCTGGACTGCGACCCGAAGCTTGAACCCCCAGACGCCGGTAGCGGCAACAGCGAGCATGAGGTGGCCGCAGCTCCCGTTCCTTACGTCAGACCTACGCGCTCAGCCCTTAGCGTAAGTTCCTGTTCCACTACTACCGCAAGGCCAAGTACAGCGGGAAGCGGACCTGTCGCCGGCGGTCAGGTGACGAAGCTCAGCAGCATCAGCGTGGCCGCGAAGGTGAGCAATAGCCATTGTCCTGGCGCTAGGACCGGAGTTGGCTGATCGTGTTCGGCTCTGCGGATGGCGTGCAGGTAGAGGTGGTGAACGTGCATCGTCTGCACCGCGAAGAACACGGCGGCGAAGATCCACACCGGCCCGCCTCGGTGCCGCGCGAGGTGATAGACCGCACTGCCCACCATCCCGAGCAGGGCGGCGTACCAGCCGATCACCCACACCGGCCATGGCGAGGGCGGCCGTCTGCGCCGCGCCCGCGAACAAGCGATAATCAACTCCTGCACCTAGGTTTCTCTTGCCAGACGGGACCGGAAGGACCGGGTAGGCTGGGCGTGCCGGTCGGGGTCGGCCTCGAAGGCGTGCAGGCAGTGCTCTGAGCAGAAGTAGTAGGTCTGGCCGGCGATGTCTTTACGGACGGCTTTGGCGCGGTCGACTTTCATGCCGCAGACGGGGTCGGTGACACCGCGGCGTTTGGTCAGGTACATGAGGGCGGCGAAGATCGCCACGCCGAGGATGTTCAGCGCGAGCTTGTAGTCGACGTGGATGGCGCCGAAGATGTCGCCGCGGCTCGGCCGGGCGCCGGTCGGGATCAGCCCCAGGCCGCCGAACACAACGTCGATGATCAGCGCGGCGAGGACCATGGTGACGAACATCAGCGCGGTGATCCGCAGGGCGAACTTCGTGCCGTAGTACTTGTGGTAGGTGATGATGATTGGCAGCACGACCAGGTCGGCGAACGGAAACGCGACCGCGCCGCCGAACGAGATGCCGCCGGACCACAGGACCGCGGCGAGCGGCACGTTGCCGACCGAACAGACGAAGCTCAGCACGGCGACGATCGGCCCCAAGATCACGTTCTCGAGCGCGCGCGGCACGGGCGCGGCGTGCCTGATGAACAGGGCATTGAAGAAGCCGTTGCCGAGCAGGCCGATGAACCCGGCGAGAAGGAACCCGGTGATGATCTCTTTGTAGAGCATCTGCCATGCCCCGCGGAAGTTGTGCGCCACGTCTGACCAGGCGTCCGCGCGGGTCAGCCGCTGGCGCCAGGTCAGCTGCTCAGACGCCGCCACATGGTGCTGATGACCCATGTCCGCCTCCTGAGCATGCTGGCGCGCGACCTCCTCCAGCTGCGGGGAGACGAACAACCGCAGCAGGGCGGTCATCAGGACGATCATCACGATCCCGCCGACGTACTCGGCGAGTGTGAACTGCCAGCCGATCAGGACCCAGAGCACCAGTCCGAGCTCCCAGACCAGGTTGGTGGAGGCGAACTGAAACGCGAGCACCGCCGCGG
>JBPCPC010000199.1:0-5855 GCA_050999585.1 Solirubrobacteraceae bacterium
CGGGCCACGAGCCGCCCCGTACCAGGCCGACCAGCAGGCCGGCCAGGAACGTGTCACCGCTGCCCACCGGATACCGGCCGCAGACATCCAGCCGTCCGCGCCAAGCTCCCCCGTGGGGGTCGAGCAGCACGGCCCCCCGATCCCCCAGGGTGATCGCGACGGCGTGCGCGTCACCGCCGGTGCGATCCTGGATCTCATGCATCGCCGCGGTCGCGTCGAGCTCGGAGGCAAGCGGCCGCTGGAGCAGCTCCGCGGCCTCGTGAACATTGATCTTGACCAGCTCGGGCGCCGCCTCGACGACGCGCCCCAGCGCCTCGCCACGGGTGTCGACCGCCACCGGCACGCCGGCCCCGCGGGCGGCCGCGATCAGCTCGGCATATCCGGCTGCCGGCGCCCCCGGCGGCATCGACCCCGCGAGCACGAGCCACGAGGCCTGGGGGAGCAGCCCGATGACGATCTCGCTGACCGACCGCCACTCCTGCTCGCTGATCATCGGGCCGCTCTCGTAGAACTCGGTCAACCCGCCCGTCTGACGGTCGGCCACCGACAGGCTGGATCGGGTCTCGCCCTCCCCCCAGGCGAAGTGCCCGTGCACGCCCTGGGCGGCGAGGGCATCGGAGATCCAGCGGCCGGTGTGTCCGGCGAGCAGCCCGGTGACCAGCGTCGGCTCACCGAGCGCCGCCGACACCTGGGCGACGTGGATGCCCTTGCCCCCCGGCAGCTGGATGAAGTCATCCGGCCGGTGGATCTCTCCGGGGTGCAGGCACTCGACCTCGAACAGCTTGTCGATCGACGGGTTGCCGGCCAGGCACAGAATCACGCGCGGCACTCTAGAGCCGGCGGGAGCGCCACCGTGCCGCGCGGGTGGCTCTACGAGCTTCTCGTGAGCCGACCCTCTAGGCGATCGCCGGAGCGCCGAGCGGGAAGGACACGCCGGTCAGCTGCTCGGAGACGTCCCACAGTCGGCGGGCGACATCGTCGTCGTAGGCGGCCTTGCTGCGCCCGACCAGCTTCGGCGCACCGCGCTGCTCCATGAAGCCGCTGGGTCCGGCGAAGCTCGCGCCGGGGACGTTGGCGACCGCAGCGAACAGCGTCGGCAGCGCCCCGCCGTCCTCGTCCTGGGCGATCGTCCGGTTGCCGATCCGGCCGATCAGCTCGTTGATCCGGTTGCCGCTGTGGAACTGGAGATTGGTCGCGGCGTAGCCGGGATGCGCGGCCATCGACAGCACGGTCGACCCGGCGGCGATCAGCTTGCGCTGGAGCTCGGCGGTGAACAGCAGGTTGGCGAGCTTGGACTGCCCGTAGGCCCGCCACGCTCGGTAGGGCTTGCGCTCCCAGTTGAGATCGTCGAAGTCGATCTTTCCCATGCGGTGCCCGGTCGAGGACACGTTCACGACGCGGCCGGTGACGTGCTCCAGCAGCAGGTTGGTGAGCGCGAAGTGACCAAGGTGGTTGGTGCCGAACTGCAACTCGAAGCCGTCGGCGGTGCGCGACAGCGGCGGCACCATCACGCCCGCATTGTTGATCAGCAGATCAATCTCGCCCTCCCAGCCGGCGGCGAACTCGTGCACGGACGGCAGGCTCGAGAGGTCCAGCCTGCGGACCTCGGCGATGCCGCTCATCGCCGCGGCGGCCTGCTGGCCCTTCTCGGTATTGCGGACGGCGAGCACGACGCGCGCGCCCTTGGCGGCCAGCGCCTTGGCGGCCGCGCGGCCGATGCCGCTGTTGGAACCGGTGACGATCGCCATGCGACCGGTCTGATCGGGAATCTCTTGGATGCTCCAGGAAGAAGTAGTCATGGACAACAATGTAGCTGGTGACAACAATGCTGTCAACGACTACTTCGTCCGCTACGCTCCGCGCCATGGACGAGCGTCCGTATCACCACGGCAACCTGCGCACCGCGCTGCTGCTGCAGGCGCAGCGCACCGTGCGCGAGCGCGGCGTCCAGGAGCTGTCGCTGCGCGGGCTCGCGCGCGAGGTCGGGGTCAGCCACGCCGCCCCGCGACGCCACTTCCCCGACCGCCAGGCGCTACTTGACGCGCTCGCCGAGGCGGGCTTTGAGCGCCTGGGCGCCGAGCTGCGCGCCGCCGTCAAGGACGCCGGCGATGATTTCCAAGCCCGCCTGCGAGCCACGGCCGCCGCCTACATCCGGTTTGCCACCGAGGACGCGGAGCTGCTCGAGTTGATGTTCGCCGGCAAGCACCGCGAGCCGACCGGCCACCTTGAGGCCGCGGCCGAGCGTGCCTTCTCGGTACTGCTGGAGCTGATCGTCCAGGGCCAGGCCGAGGGCGCTCTGGAGGCCGGCGACCCCGATCGCGTCGGCCTCGTCCTGTTCGCCACCGTTCAGGGCATCGCCGCCCTGGTCACCGGCGGGATGGTCTCAGTGCAGCAGCTCGACGGGCTGGTGCCCGACGCGATCGCGCACTTCCTGCGCGGCTCGCGCACCGCTGCCTGAGCAGCCGCAAGACGTTGGACTGCAATCGCCGGTGCCGAGGACCATCGGCAGGGCGATGTAGCGTAAACGCACCCAGATGAGCGTTCTCGGCTGACAAAGCGGCTCTCAATGAGCGCAGGTGAGCATGACGCGATCGTCGTCGGCGCCGGGCATAACGGCCTGGTGGCGGCCACGCTGCTGGCCCGGGCGGGCTATCGCGTGCTCGTGCTGGAGCGCTCGGCAGCGGTCGGTGGAGCGGCCGTTTCGCAGTCGCCGTTTCTCGGAGTGCCGGCACGGATCTCGCGCTATTCGTACCTGATCAGTCTGTTCCCCCGGACGCTCTTGACCCGGCTGGGGGTGTCGATCGAGCTGCGCCGTCGCCAGGTTTCGTCCTACACGCCGCTCGGCGACGCCGGGGTGCTGATCTGCGACGACGCGCAGCGGACGCGAGCCTCGGCGGTGCGGACGCTGGGTGACGATCGCGCGGTCGGCGAGCTTGACCGCTTCGCTGCCCGGACGACCGCGCTGGCGGAGCGGGTGTTTGACTCGCTGACCGAGCCGCTGCGCTCGCGCACGGAGTTCGCGACGCTGGTCGCCGACGACCGCGTGTGGGAGGCGCTGTTTGAGCAGCCGCTCGCGCGCACGCTCGAGGCATCGTTCGCGGGCGACCTGGTCCGCGGGATCGTGGCCACGGACGCGCTGATCGGCACCTTCGCGTCGCTCGACGATCCACAGCTGCGCCAGAACCGATGCTTCCTGTACCACGTGATCGGCAACGGCACCGGCCGTTGGGACGTCCCAGTCGGCGGCATGGGGGCGCTCAGCGAGGGACTGGCAGATGCCGCGCGCCGTGCGGGAGCGTCACTGCGGGTCGGCACTCCGGTGGTGCGCATCGACGCCGGCGGCGCGCGCTCCCCGGCCCAGGTCCGAACGGCCGGCGGCGACGTGTTCAGCGCCCGGCATGTGCTGGCCGGCGTGGCGCCGCAGGTGCTCGCGCAGCTGCTCGGCGATGCCCGCGCCGACCCCGCTCCCGAGGGCTCGCAGCTGAAGCTGAACCTGCTGCTGTCACGTCTGCCCCGGCTGCGGGATCAGGCGGTCGCCGCGGAGGAGGCGTTCGCCGGCACCTTTCACGTGAATGAGTCCTATTCCCAGCTGCAGCAGGCCTACGGGCAGGCGGTCACCGGTCGGGTTCCGTCGCTGCCGCCCTGCGAGGCGTATTGCCATTCGCTCACCGACCCGAGCATCCTCGGACCGCAGCTGCGGGCGAGCGGGGCTCAGACGCTCACCGTGTTCGGGTTGCACATGCCCGCGCGGCTGTTCGGCGATGGAGGCGATGCGGTCAAGCGCGAGGCGGTGCCGGCGACGTTGCGGTCGCTGGATTCCGTGCTCGCGGAGCCGATCGAGGACTGCCTGCTGCGCGACGGCGACGGCCGGCCGTGTGTCGAGGCCCGAACTCCGCTCGAACTGGAGGGCGAGCTCGGGATGCCGGGCGGCCACATCTTCCATCGCGACCTGTCCTGGCCGTTCGCCCAGGACGCCGCCGACGTGGGCCGGTGGGGCGTTGAGACCGAGCGGCCGAACGTCTGGCTGTGCGGCGCCGGGGCGCGACGCGGCGGCGGCGTCAGCGGAATCCCGGGCCACAACGCGGCGCGGGCAGTGATCGCCGCCGACGGCTCGGGGTTTGAGTGACGCTCTAGATAATTCCGGTGAGCACGAGCGCGCCGATAACCACCAGCACTAGCGCGGTGAACACGTTGCCCCAGCGCTCGAGCCATTGCCCGCGGATCTCATACCCTCCGCGGGCCGCGGCGAGGGTGAGTCCGACGATCGTCCCGATCGTGACGGCCGCAAAGATCACCAGTGATCCGATCGCGGTCGCGATTCCTGCCGTGGTCGCGGCCAGGAAGACCGGCAGGATCGTGAGATCCGGCGACGCTGCCGCGCCGAACGGGACCATCACCGCCGCGAGTCCCCGGATGCCCCCGCGGGCGTGCTCCTCGCCTCCGGGCGCGTTCGAATCATGGTCGTCGTGGTCGTCGTGGTCGTCGTGGTCGTCGTGGTCGTCGTGGTCGTCGTGGTCGTCGTGGTCGTCGTGGTCGTCGTGGTCGTGGTGGTGGCCCCGACCGCTCAGCTCCAGCACGATGAAGCCAAGCCCGGTGGCGATCAGCAGACAGCCGATGATCGTGTCCTGCGCGTTCTGGATCGCTGAGCGAAATTGCAGCCCGATCGCGATGATGACCCCGCCGAGCACGATCGAGATCAGCACGTGCGCGATCCCGGCCAGCCCCGAGAGGCGAGCGACCTTGGACAGGGGGTATCGGCGGGTGCGCCCGAGGACCGCAAGCGGCACCCAGTGGTCGGGAAGGATCGCGTGGCCGAAGCCAACCCCCGCGGCCGCGGCGAGCAGCGCCGGTGTCGTGTTGCTCACGCGCTGACCGCCGCTTGCGCGGGGCGGGCGGCGAGACCGAGGCGCAGGTGCTCGGTGTGCGAAACCGCCTCGGCGAGCAGTGCGCGAACATGATCGTCATGCAGCGCATAGATCACGTGTCGCCCGTCGCGCTCTCCGACCACCAGGCCAAGGTGGCGCAGCACCCGCAGCTGCTGAGAGACCGCCGACTGCTCCATCGCAACGTCGCGCGCGAGCTCGCCGACGCTGCACGTCCCGGCGCCGAGACGGCTGAGAATTCGTACCCGACTGGGGGTCGCGAGCGCCTGCATCGTCTCGGCCACTGACCGCGCGGTGCTGGCCGACAGGAACGCCCGTTCGGATTTGCCACCATGACTCATGCGCGCATCATTGCATGAACAAGCGCTCATACGCTACCGGCCGCACACGAACGCGTGCTTCGGCGGTCCGCCTACGGCGTCAGCGCAAGAGCCGGCCGACCGCGCCCATCAGCTCGTCGACTTGTTGCTCGGGATCGGTCGGCGCGCTGCCGTTGCCCTGCATGCAGTGACGGGCGTGGTCATCGAGCAGGCCGAGCGAGATCTGGTGTGGTTCTGCGATCGCTCCTCACTATACCCCCACTGGGTATAGTGAGCGAGATGGACGTGGTGCTCGACAACGTCGTGCAGGGGCTCAAGCAGTCGTTCCTGATGGCCTATGAGGTCTGGTGGGCGCTGGTGCTCGGCTTCGCGATCTCCGCGATCGTCCAGGCCTGGGTTCCGCGCCAGAAGATCGAGGCTGCGCTCTCGGGGAGCGGCCCGCGACCAATTGCCTTGGCCACCGGGCTCGGTGCTGCCTCCTCGTCGTGCTCCTACGCGGCGATCGCGATCGCCAAGTCGCTGCTTCAGAAGGGCGCGTCGGCCGCGGCGGTGCTCGCGTTTCAGTTCGCCTCCACCAACCTGGTCTGGGAGCTCGGACTGGTGCTCTGGGTCCTGATCGGCTGGCAGTTCACACTCGCCGAGTACGTCGGCG
>JBPCPC010000218.1:0-11417 GCA_050999585.1 Solirubrobacteraceae bacterium
CCCCGGGTTGGCGTCGGCCTTGACGCCGAGCTGGTAGGCCCAGAAGGAGTGGATCACGTCCAGCGAGGTGACATGGAACTCGATCGTGCGGTTGGCCGGCAGATCGAGCGTCGGCGTCTCGACGCCACCGTAGGCCGGCCACCGGAAGTCGAACTTCCACTGCTGGGCGACGACTTGGACCTGAAGCGCGCCGCCCGACTGTGCGGGGGCAGCGATCGGGTTCGGTCCCTGGCCACCACCGGAGCCGTCGGACAGCATCCGTACGGTGCCGTAGCCCGCGAGGAACAGCACGACGCCGGTCGTGGCGACCAGCCACCACGTCTGGATCCTGGCGTCGCCCCGGATCGGCGGGCCGTCAAGCAGCGCGCCCGGCTCACGCTCGCGAAACGAGATCAGGGCGTAGATGAAGAAGACGACCACCCCCATCGCGATCGGGGTCGCGATGCCGAGCAGCACCGTGTTGTCGACCACCTGGCCGGCGGCCTCCGTGGTGCCGTTGCCGGGCGGCAATCCGGGCGTGAGCACGAGCACGACGAGCAGCGTGCCGATCACGCTCGTGACCAGCCACCAGACCACGAACCGCCGCCAATGATTGATCTCGTTGGTCACCGACGGTGCCTCAAACGACCTTGATGTATCCGTCCATGTAGCCGACCGTCTGCATTGGCCCGCCCCAACCCGCGATGAATCCTGCTGCGCAGGGGACGAAGCACTGCCAGCGGTACAGCCCGCGGCCGGGTGTGCGGAACGTGAACGAGATCGTCTCGTGGTCCTGCTTGAGCGTGCACGGTGCGTTTCCGCACGGGTTCTTGGCGCTGGCCGGAACCCCCTCGAGCGGAACGGAGAGGCCGAGCTGGGGGATCGCGAACACGTGTGAGGCGTTGTCGGGATTGATCGCCTGCGTCGGCTTGCCGTTCAGCATGAAGTCGCCGCCGCCCGTGCCCTGAGACTGGGAGATGAACGGATTGCGTAGCCCCGAATAGCCGTCGTACTGATAGATCGTCACGTGGACCGTCGTGTTTGCCGGCAGCGTGTAGGTCGTGACGTGGCGCCAGTTGCTGCCGTCAGCGTTGACCGCGTAGTAGGAGACCCAGGTCGGATGCGGGTCGTTGGGCTCGGCGGCGGGGACCGTCGCCAGGTACAGGTGGGTGCCGGACGATGTGGTGGTCGCAGCGGCCGACCCGGGCACGTTGGTCAGGTAGAGCCCGATGTAGAGACCGAGCGCGATGCAGACGATTGCGGTGATGACCGCAATCCCCAGAATTCGTTTTGCTTGAGCAGTCATCGGTTAAGCCTCCCCCCGGTCCGGGCCGGAAACCTATCGGTGGCCGTGCGAAAGGCAAGCGAGATGACGGTGATGTCATCTGGGGGTCATTTACAAGCAGCGCGGCGGCAGATATGTTCTCGGCCGGAGGAAAGAGCGATGCGCATGCTGGTGGTGGAGGACGAGGCCAGGATCAGGGCGTTCCTGGCTCGGGCGTTCGAGATCGAGGGCTACAGGGTCGACGTGGTCGCCGACGGCGAGGAGGGCCTGGGTGCGGCCCTTGCCTTTGACTACGCGTTCGTGATCCTCGACCTGTTGCTGCCCGGGCGTGACGGCCTGGATGTCCTGCGAGAGCTCCATGACCGCCGGCCCGAGCTGCCGGTGCTGATCTTGTCCGCGCGCAGCGATCTGCCCACGAAGCTGCGCGGCTTCGAGCTCGGCGCGGTGGATTACCTGGCCAAGCCGTTCTCGCTGGACGAGCTGTTCGCGCGCATCCGGGTGCGGATGCGCGCGGGTCACGGTGCCGAGGCCGGGACGACGCTGCGGGTGGGCCGGCTGGCGCTCGACGTCGCGCGGCGCCAGGCGCGGGTCGGGGTCACGGTCGCCAACCTGCCCGACCGCGAGTTCCGGCTGCTGCATTTTCTGATGCTCCACGCCGGCGAGGTGATCAGTCGCCAGCGCCTGCTCTCCGAGGTCTGGGGCTTTGACTTTGACCCCGGGTCCAACGTGGTGGATGTGTGCGTACGGCGGCTGCGGCGACAGCTTGGTCCCGACGCACCGATCGAGACGGTTCGTAATGCCGGATATCGCGCTGCCGCCTGAATTGGCACAGCGGCTGCGCCGCTATCGGGTCGAGCTGCTGTGGGCCGCGTTCGCGCTCGCGAACTGGGGCGCGATGATCGCCTGGCCGACCTGGGAGACGATTCCGTTTCATTTCGTCTGGATCAGCATCACCCTGCTCTACGGCTTCCGGGTCTGGCCGATCCGGGCGACGCTGCTCACGCTGGGGTTTGTGATGGGGGCCACCGGAGCCTCGATCGGGTTTGACGCCTTCCGCGGGATCCAGCTGTGGGGGGAGCTGTTTGAGGTTCCCCTGATGGCGGCGATGTTTCTCGCGATGGTCTGGCACGCCCGGCGCCGGGTGGATGCGCAGCGGATCGCCGAGCAGCGCGCGGAGCAGGCCCGATCCCTGCTGGACGGCCAGGAGCGCTTCATCCACGACGCGTCTCACGAGCTGCGGACGCCGGTGACGATCGCTCGCGGTCATCTCGAGCTGCTGCGCGGCCAGGTCGGAGAGGCGCCCGAGCTCGAGGTTGCCCTCGACGAACTGTCGCGGATCAACGCGATCACCCAGCGCCTGCTGCTGCTCGCCACCGTCGACCAACCCGACTTCGTCCAGCCCGCCGAGGTCGAGCTCGAGCCGCTGCTGGAGGAGGTGTTCATGCGCTGGTCAGAGGTCGCCCCCCGCTCCTGGCGACTCGGGGCGCTCGTCCCCGGGTCGCTGCTGATCGACGCCGAGCGCCTGCGCGTGGCGCTCGACGCCCTGATCGAGAACGCTGTCAAGTACACCGAGCCGCCGGCTCCGATCGAGCTGCGCACCCACCAGGAGGGCTCCCGTTCGATCGTGATCGAGGTGCGCGACGGTGGCCGCGGGGTGCCGTCGCAGGCGCTCGGGCGGATCTTCGAGCGCTTCGCCCGTGCCGACCCGGCCCGCACCCGCTCGGCGGGCGGCGTGGGGCTGGGCCTGGCGATCGTCGACGCGATCGTCAAGGCTCACGGGGGCAGCTGCACCGTGACGAGCACCGGACGCGGCTCGGTGTTCGCGCTGCACCTTCCGAACTTCACGCCCGCGGCCCCCGAGACCCTCCTGGTGCCGGCTCTTCTGCCGCCGCTGCTGGCGGCACCCGAGTCCGTTTCGGGCACGCTCTACTTAACGGAGTAAGTGCATTCTAACGTTCTTCTGAGCTTGGTATACGACGCTGTGGGCAGCCCGATTGTGATCCAGAAAGGGAGCCCAAATGACAATCGTCACCATCTTCAACATCGTCCTTGCCATCGCCGTGATCGGAGGTGTACTGCGCCTGCTGAGCTGGGCCATCGCCGCCTCGCGCCCGGAAAGCCTGACGGTCGCCAGCGAGAAGCGGCAGCCTGCCCGGCGGCCTACGACGGCTCGCTCCGGCGCCCATCGCTCCACCCAGGGCGCACGCCGGCTGGACCGCCCACACGCCGGTTAGTGTCGGCTCCCTAGGTGCCTTCAGGGTCCGCGAGCGGTCGCGGACCCGCACCCAGGGCCCGCAGGCGCTCGAGCGTCGGCTCGACATGCTCGTGTAGCTCGTCCTCGGTCAGCCCAGGTAGCTCGAACTGGGCCTGGCCGCGGCCGGTGCTGATGTGCAGCTCGCGGGCCCGACCGCGCACCCGCAGCCCGCGGCGCGGCGTCGGCAGTTCGATCATCTCGATCTCGGCCCATTCCAGGCGACCGATCGCGACCCCGGTGGAGCGTTTGAGCACATCGAGTCCGGCGTCGGAGAGCCGCAACTCGATGTCACGGTCGCCCGGGCGCAGGGTCTCGATCCCGGTTACGTGGACCGCGCCCAAGCGCAGCGCCTGGCTCCCGTCCAGAGCCGGGGGTGCGGGTTCGGGTGCGCGCCCAAGCTCGGGCTTGGATTCGAGTTCGGGTTCGCGTTCCGGCTCGGGCTCGGCGGGCTGCTCCAGGGGCGGGCCAGCGCGTTCCGCGAGCTCCGGGGCGGGCGCGATCGCCGAGGCGCCCGTCAGCTCCGGTGCCCCGACCAGCGCATGCGCACGCAAAACAGCCGGATGGGCGAGCGCCTCGCCCAGCTCGATGTCCAGCTCACGCATCGCCGCCTCGGCCAGCGAGCGGCGCCACAGGGCGCCTCCGGCACGGCGCGAGGCGTCCTGGACCATCGCCTCGAGGCGGGCGAGGTCGATGTCACCGGGGCGTGTCGCCGCCTGATGGGCAAACGCGGCGCGCAGCCGCTCGACTACGACCTCGCGTCCCTGTTGCGCGATCCGCTGCGCCAGCTCGGTGTCGGCAGCGCTCACGGCTCCGGGCTCTCCACCTGCGCGACGACCCGCGCCAGGAACGCGGCCGCCTGCGCGCCGAACAGGATCCGGTGGTCGCAGGCCAGGGTCAGGGTCAGCACGCTGCCGGCCACGACCGATCCGTCGCGCAGGAGCGGCGCGTCGCGCACCGCCCCAGCGGCCAGCGCCGCCGCCTGCGGCGCGGTCACCAGCGGACTGTAGCGGTGCACGCCGAACGGTCCCATGTCGGCAAACGTGAACGTCGTGCCGGCCAGTTCGGGCGGCGTCAGCTCTCCGCTCTGCGCGCGATCGTGCAGCTGATCCAGCTCTGCGGCGAGCTGGGTCAATGACTTGGCGTCGGCGTCGAGCAGTGCGGGCGTGATCTGTGCGCCGTCGGAGTGGATCGTCACGCCGACGTTGATTCGCGAGTACAGCTCAAAGCGCCCGTCGCGGTACGCCGCGTTGGCCACCGGCGTCTCGCGCAGCGCCAGCGCACAGGCGCGCACCAGCACCGCCGTGAGCGGAACGTCGCGGTCGCGAGCCAGGACCAGGGCGGCCCCGGCGTCGGCATCGGAGGAGAGCTCCAGGTCGGGGACCGTGGCCCTGACCTCGGCGCTGCGGCGCGCCACCAAGCGCCCGAGCCGGTCGGGCTCCGCGTGGCTGACCTCGCCCTTGAGGGACGAGAGCTCGGGCGCTGACGCAGGCTGGTTCACCTTGGTCCTGAATCTATCTGGTGCGCTGCCGCGACGAGATCAACGTTCGGAGTCGTCGGCGCCCTCCCACAGCGCGACGAACTCCTCCGCCTCCAGCCCGGCCAGGTCTGCGCGCAGCTCTTTGACCAGCTTGGCGGCCTCCTTGGCCGGCAGGTCCCAGTACAGCATCAGCTCGCCGTCGTCGATCGAGACCAGCTCGATCCGGTCCAGGCGCCGGCGGTCTGCCATGAACGCGGGCTCGCGGCCCTCGCGCGACACGATCAGGTGAAAGACGCGGTTGGCCTTCATCGCGTTAGTCGGCGAATCAGCGCAGCTCCCCGCGGGCTGCCACCAGCGCCGTGGCCGCCTGCTCCAGGCAGTCCGGACCGCAGAAGACCTCGTCGCCGACGCCGATCGCGGGCAGCGAGGAGACGCCGGCGGTGCGGGCCCGCGCGTTGGCCCTGCCCAGGCCCGACGTGACCGAGCGCAGCGTGACGGCCTTGAGCAGTGCGGTGGGATGCATCTCGCACGCGGCGGCGGCGATCAGCACCGTGCCCTCGTCACCGAGGTCGCGTCCGCCGGCGAACGCCTGGCGAAACGCCGCCAGTGAGAACGCCACCGCCCGGCCGATGTGCTTGGCGTACGTGGCCGCCAGCATCGCCAGCTCGGTCTGGGGCGGCCAGGCGGCCGGGAGCCGCAGCGGCTGCAGTCCCTGGTCCCCGATCGCGCGCGCCAGCTGGTTGTGGTCGGGTCGGGGCTCGGACAGGCCGAGCCGCTCGGCCAGCACCGGCTCCCACTCGGGGACCACCGGCAGTTCGGACATCACCCGTTCGCCGACCAGGTAGCAGCCGGGGCTGCCGAGGTCGTAATACAGGACGGGCTGAGCGGGCTCCTCCACGCTGACCCGAGCCCGTCCGCCCTCAGCCGTGGATGAGCCAGCCGTCGGCGGCGCGAGCGGCTTCCATCACGGCCTCGGACATCGTCGGGTGGCCGTGAACGAGATGCGCGATCTCCGAGTAGCCGCCCTCCAGCGCCTTGGCGTTAACCAGCTCCTGGATCAGCTCGGTCGCCTTGGCGCCGACGATGTGACCGCCCAGCAGCTCGCCGTAGCGCTTCTCGCCGACGATCTTGACCAGGCCGGTGCGGTCGCCGTAGACGGTGCCGGCGCCGACCGCGCCGTACTGGACCTTGCCGATCACGACGTCGTATCCCTGCTCGCGGGCCTGCGCCTCGGTCAGACCGAAGCTGGCCACGTTGGGGGTGCAGAACGTCGCGCGCGGGACGTCGATGTACTCGATCGGGTGGGTCTGCATCCCGGCGGCGTCCTCGACGGCGATCACGCCCTCGTCCGAGGCCTTGTGTGCCAGCGCGGGACCTGGCACCAGATCGCCGATCGCGTAGATGTCCTCGACGCTCGTGCGCATCGCGCCGTCGACCTCGATCAGGCCATTGTCGGTCAGCTTGACCCCGGCGGCCGGCAGGCCGAGCGCGTCGACGTCAGGCCCGCGGCCGGCGGCGATCACCAGCCACTGCACCTCGCCCTCGCCGCTGCCGCCGTAGGTGAAGGTGACGCTGTCCTCGCCGGACTCGATCCCCTCGACAAGCGTGTTGGTGTGGATCGTCATGCCCTGCTTCTTCAGGCCGCGCTCGGCGAGCTTGGAGATGTCGGCGTCCTCGGTCGGGAGGACGCGCTCCAGTGCCTCGAACAGGGTCACCTCGACGCCCAGCCGGGCGTAGGCGGAGGCGATCTCAGCGCCCGATGCCCCGGCGCCGACGATCGCCATCGAGGCCGGCAGCTGATCGAGCGCCCAAGCCTCCTCGGTGCCGATCACGCGACCGCCGAACTGCGCTCCCGGGATCGGCCGCTTGACCGAGCCGGTGGCGAGGATGATTGTCTTGGCGGAGAGCGTGTCGCCGTTGACGGTGACCTTGCCGTCGCCGGCGAGCGTGCCCTCGCCCTCGATCACGTCGATCTGGTTCTTCTTCATCAGCCCGGCGACGCCGCCAGTCAGCGTCGAGATCACCTTCCGGCGGCGAGCCGACACACCCGCGTAATCAATCTCGGGCTCTGAGACCTTGATCCCGTAATCATCGGCCTCGCGAATCTCCGACAGCACATCGGCCACGCGCAGCACCGCCTTGGCGGGAATGCAGGCGTAGTTCAGGCAGCGCCCGCCGACCTGATCCTTCTCCACGATGGCGGTCCTGAACCCGAGCTGCGCGGCGCGGATCGCGGCCACGTAGCCGCCGGGGCCAGAGCCGATAACGATGCAGTCATAGGACGATTCGGGCATGAGTCTGAGCCTATCTCACGTCGCTGGGAACCCTTCGGGACCGGAGCGCGACGTCGAGGTGCCCGCTCAGCGCCCCGGGTACCTCGGCATCTGGATCCGGCTGAGCACGCGCACGAGCTTGAAGAACAGATAGCCCGAGCCGGCGATCATCACCAGCGCTACGAGCAGGCCGAGCACGTTGGAGGCCTCGATCAGCAGCAGCGCGAACAGCGTGGCGACGATTGCCAGGAGCGCCATGAAGCCAAGCACGGCTCCGTACCACAGGCGCCACATCCCGACTGCGCACGCGGCCATCAGCGCGGCGAAGACGAAGATGCCACCGGCCGCGGGATGCTTGCCGCCGATCTTGATCCCCGCGGCGAACGCGACCAGGTTGGCCAGCCCCACCAGCGCGGCGACGATCGTGGACACGACGATCACCGTCGGCCGCTCGCCCGGGGCCAGCGGCTGCAGCGCGGCGCGGACCTCAGCGTTGCGGCGCTCGGAGCGGCTTGGCTGAGGGAGGTGGGCGGGGGGAGTCTGCTGACGCGGGGCGGCTGGGGTGGCCCGGGCTGGGGCGGCTGGGGCTGGGGCGGCTGGGACGGCTGGGGCTGGGGCGGCTGGGAGGGTCCGGGCGGCCGGGGCGGGTGCGGGTGGGGCCGGCACGCGCTGTGCCGCCACGGGCGTACGCGGCGCCGCCGTGGGCCTGGCCACCGCTCCGGCACTCGAGCGCTTGCGCCGCTTGCGGCTACGTTGTGCCAACGCGCACCTCGCTCTCCCGCAACGCGCGGGCTGCCGCCTCGGGATCGACGGCGTCGGTCAGCGCCCGCACGACGGCGATCCGGCGCCCGCCCGCGGCTCTCACCCCGCCCGCGTTGCCCGCGTCGACTCCCCCGATCGCGAAGAACGGGGTCGCCGCGTGCTCGGCGGCATAGCGCACCAGCTCCAGCCCGACGGCCGGGCGTCCGGGCTTGGTCGGGGTGGCGTGCACCGGCCCGACACCGATGTAATCGACGTCCTGGCCCGCCGCGGCCTGGATCTGCGCCGGGGAGTGGGTGGAGAGACCGACGAGCCGCTCAGGGCCGACGACAATGCGGGCCCGGGCCACCGGCGCATCATCCTGACCGACGTGGACGCCGTCGGCGCCGGCCTGCTCGACCAGGTCGGGCCGGTCGTTGAGGATCAGGAGCGCGCCGTGCGCGGTGGTCAGGCGGGCATAGCGCTGTCCGGTCGCGATCAGCTCCGCGTCGCTGACGGCCGTCTTGACGCGCAGCTGCACGATGTCGACGCCGCCGCGCAGCGCCGCGGCGAGGAACGCGTCCGGTCGCGCGTCGCAGACGAGGTACAGGCGGGCTTGCGCAAGGCGTGCTCGGCGGTCGTCCATGGTCTCAGTCTGGCAGGCGGGTGGCGCTAGCATCCGGGGCTACGGGAGCCCCACCACCGGGCTGAGAGGGCGGACTTTCGGTCCGCCGACCGTCAACACCTGACCGGGTAATGCCGGCGCAGGGAGGTTTCGTGTCCCAGGGCAGTGCCACAGCAGCGGATCTCGTCGTCGTCGGTGCCGGCGCGATCGGGCTGGCGATCGCGTGGCGAGCCGTGCAGCGGGGACTGCGGGTCGTCGTGCTGGAGCGCTCGCGGGCCGGCGGCGCTACGTCCCACGTGGCCGCTGGGATGCTCGCTCCGGTCGCCGAGGTCACGCCGGGCGAGGAGTCGCTGCTGGAGCTCGGGCTGCGCAGCGCCGGGGACTACCCGCGCTTCCTGAAGGAACTGGCCGAGTCAGCCGGAGTGTCGCCCGGTGAGCTCGGGTACACGCCATGCGGCACGCTGTTGGTGGCCCGCGACTCCGACGAGGCCGAGGCGCTGGAGCGTGAGCTGGGATTGCGTGACCGGCTCGGGCTCACCGTCGAGCGCCTGCTGCCGTCCGAGGCCCGCCGGCGCGAGCCGGGCCTCGCGCCGGCGCTGCGGCTGGCGCTCGACGTCCCCAATGACCATGCGATCGATCCGCGGGCGTTGACCGCGGCCCTGGTCGGCGCGGTGCGCCGCGGCGGTGGCGAGCTGCGCGAGGGGATCGCCGTCGAAGGTCTGCGGATCTCCGGTGACCGGGTGTGCGGGGTCGCGCTGGCCGACGGCTCGGTACTCGGTGCCGGCGCGGTGGTGGTCGCGGCGGGGGTGTGGTCGGCGCAGCTGTCGGGCCTGACGCCGGACGCCGTCGTCCCGGTGCGGCCGGTTAAGGGCCAGATCATCCGCTGCCACGATCCGGCCGGGGCGGGGCTGCTGACCCGCGTGATCCGCATGGGACCGTCCTACGTCGTCCCGCGCGGCGACGGGCGCTACGTGATCGGGGCCACCTCCGAGGAGCGTGGCTTCGATGTCTCGGTGACCGCCGGCGCCGCGTTTGCGCTGCTGCGTGACGCGTCCGAGCTTGTGCCGGGGGTGTCGGAGTGGGTGCTGGACGAGTTCTCGGCCGGGCTGCGGCCCGGCACGCCGGACAACCTGCCGGCGATCGGGCCGGGGGCGATCGACGGCCTGCACTGGGCGGTCGGTCACCGCCGCGGCGGGATCCTGCTTGCGCCAATCACGGCCGAGCTGGTGCTGGCAGGCTTGACGGGCGGCCCGCTGCCGGGCTGGGCCCAGGCGTTCTCAGCCGGCCGCTTCGCGCCCGCCGGCGTGGGGAGCCCGGCGTGAACGTGACCGTCAACGGCGAGCCCCGGCGGCTGCCGGCGGGCGCTACTGTCGCCAGCGTGGTGGAGCTGCTGTCGGATTCTCCCGGTGCCCGCGGCGTCGCCGTTGCGATCGACGGCGAGGTGGTCATCCGTTCGCGCTGGCCAGACACCGCATTGCGCGAGGGCGCGCTGGTAGAAGTCGTCGCCGCGATCCAGGGGGGCTGACGGTGGGCGTAGGTGTCGACTCCCCTGATCCGCTGGTGATCGCTGGTCGCGAGCTGCGCTCGCGGCTGATCCTCGGCAGCGGCGGGTTTGCCAACCACGAGCTGCTGGCCACGGCCTGCCGTGAGGCGCGAGCCGAGATCTGCACCGTCGCTTTGCGCCGCCTACCGGATCCCGCGCACTCCGGCGCCGGCTCGATCCTCGACGTACTGGAGGCCGTCGGGGTTGAGGTGCTGCCCAACACGGCCGGCTGCTTCACCGCTCGCGATGCCGTCACCACCGCGCAGCTGGCGCGCGAGGCGTTCGCCACCGACTGGATCAAGCTTGAGGTGATCGGCGACGACCGCACGCTGCTGCCCGATGCCGTCGAGCTTGTCGCCGCCGCCGAGGAGCTCGTCGACGCGGGCTTCACGGTGCTGCCCTACACGACTGACGATCCGGTGCTGGCCCGCCGCCTGGAGGATGTCGGCTGCGCCGCGGTGATGCCGTTGGGCTCGCCGATCGGGAGCGGGATGGGGATCTGCAATCCCTACAACATCTCGCTCATCCTGGAGCGAGCCGGGGTGCCCGTGATCCTCGACGCGGGGGTTGGCACCGCGTCAGACGCGGCGCTGGCGCTGGAGCTGGGATGCGATGCCGTGCTCTGCGCGTCGGCGATCTCCCGCGCCCACGACCCGGTCGCGATGGCGCGCGCGGTGCGTCTCGGCGTCGAGGCGGGGCGGCTGGCGTTTGGCGCCGGGCGGATCCCCCGGCGGCGCTACGCGCGGGCCTCGACGCCCGAAGTCGGCCTGCCGGCGCTCGCCGTGCCGCCTGCTCCGGTCACCGAATGACCGTCGACGAGCTGATCGACGGTTGGCAGGAGGCCTGGTCGGGCAAGGATCCGGCGGCGTTCAGCGAGGTGTGCGCGGCCGGGATTCAGTATGAGGACCCGCTCGTCGACGCGCCGCTGGACGGGGTTGGGCCGCTGTCGGCGCACGCTGCGCGTCTGTGGGCGGGCTTCCCGGATGCGCGCGTGGAGAAGACCGGCGAGCGCTTGTCCAACGGGACGTTCGTGGCGGCGCCCTGCAAGGTGTTGGGCACCCATCGCGCGCCGCTGGAGGGCCTGCCGGCCACTAACCGCTTCCTGGTCGTGCACTGCATGTTCTATTGCGAGCTCCAGCACGACCTGCTGCTGCGCGTGCGGGCGTTCTACGACGTCTACGGCGCGGCCACCCAGCTCGGCGTGCTGCCGGCGCGGGGCACGCTCGGGGAGAAGGCGCTGCTG
>JBPCPC010000219.1:0-7486 GCA_050999585.1 Solirubrobacteraceae bacterium
GTCAACATCAACACCGGCGCCCACACCCCCGCCCGGCGCAGCCGCGCGCACGTCTCAAACCCGTCAATCCCCGGCAGCATCACGTCGAGCACCACCGCGTTGTAGGTGTGCGCCGGCGCCATCCACAGCGCGTCCTCGCCACAGGAGGCGACATCGACGGCATGGCCGCTCTCGCGCAGAGCGCGGCCGATCAGCCCGGCCATCTTGATGTCGTCCTCGACCACCAGCACCCGCATTGCTGTCAAGCGTCGCAGCGGGCACATGAAAGCCAGATGAACACACCGCCGCGCGCTGTCACCGTCGGTTCATCTGCGCTCTCGTAGCGTGCCCGGTCACAACCCACGGCAGGCCATCACGCGACAACCCAGCGGTATCGCCCGCTCAGACCCTCGAGGATGACCCATGAGCACCAAGCTGACCTTGACCTTCGCCTTCGCCGCGTCGCTGCTGCTGCTCGCCGCCTGCGGGCACGCCGGCCCCAGCGGCCCCCCGCGGCCGTCGACAGACGCCGGCGCCAGCCCTCCCAGCCACAAGTTCATCGCCACTCTGAGCGGGCGGGCCGAGCCCTCCGGCGGTGCTGTGCACGGCGCCGGCGTGGCCGTGATCGCCCTGCACGACACCGCCCAGGAGATCTGCTGGCGCTTTGCTCACCTACACGGCTTCACCAACGCCACGCACGCCGAGATCCGCCGCGGCGACGGGCGCGGCACCGATCCGGTCGCCGTCGCCCTCTCCAGCGGATCGCGCCTGCATCACAAGGGCTGCAAACCCGCACGCCCGGCGCTGATCGCAACGATCGCCCGGCAACCCCACCGGTTCTACGTCACCATCGACGCGGTCCGCTTCCCCACCGGTGCGGTCACGGGCCCGCTCTGAGAAGCCAAGCCATCGCTGAGATCATGGTCGTCGCCGATAACCCGGTGACCACCACGCTGATCGACCGCGGGTTGACCGCGGCGCGCTTCGCCGTGCGCGCCGCGTCCGTCGATCACAGCGGTCTATCCCGCGTGCTGGCCGAGCCCGCAGACGTGGCGATCCTGGACCTCACCACCAAGCCGCCCGCCGGACTGCCGCTGCTCGAGACCCTCGCCAAGCAGCGGCCCACGCTGCCCGTGATCGCCCTAACCCGGCCCGGTCAAGTCACCGACCGGGTGCGCGCGCTCGACGCCGGCGCCGCCGACTGCATCGAGCATCCGTTCGCGCTGGCCGAGCTGAAAGCCAGGATCCACGCCCGGCTGCGAACCGCGCTCCAGACGGCCCAGACCACCCTGCGCCACGACGGAATCGAACTGGACCTGCTGACCCGCGCGGTGCGCATCCACGGCCAGATCGTGCGCCTGACCAACACCGAATTTGACCTGCTCGCCTTCTTCATGGCCCACCCCGGCCAGCTGCTCAGCCGCCCCCAGCTGCTGCGCGCCGTCTGGCGCTACGAGCACGACCCAGCAACCAACATCCTGCAGGTATACGTCCGCAACCTGCGGCAAAAGCTCGGCCGCGACGAACGACCCGTCCCGATCACGACCGTCCGCAGCTGCGGCTACTGGTTCGGACACGCCACCACCACCCCCGGCGGCTGATGGACTACAACCTCGACCTCCCCGAGCCAGCCCGCGCAGTCCTGACACGGATCCCGTAGTGCTCAATGAGCGCCGTCTCCTCGTGCTCTGCGAGCACCCCGCCGGGATCAACGCTCGGCGCGTCCTTAACCTGCTGGCTGGTCACCTGCGCGTGGATATCCTCTCCGTCGGGGGTCGCGCCGGTCAGCGGCAAGAAATGCTTGGTGCCGAACAGGCCGCTCGTCACGGTCGCCCACTCGGGCTGGTCGGTCTCGTCGTTGAGGTAGATCGCGCTGATCTTGCCGATCTTCTCTTCGTCGCTACCGATGAGCGTGCGGCCCAGCCATTCATGTGCTTCGGTCATCTTGGTCATCGCTGCACTCCATTTGGTGGTGCTGGTTAGGCCAGCCCGGTGCGGCAGAGCGGGAACCGGTAGCTGGTGGTCGTCATTCCCCGGTGTAGTGGCCACGCCGACGGCTGTTCGTCGGCGTGGCTCGCTGTGCTGCGTTCAGCTGGGGGGCAACGCGTTAGGCCGACGTCGGGCGGGTCTTACTGTGTGGGCGAGGCCTGGCCGGGCTTCGCGCCGCCGAATCCTGGCTGCGGCGCGCGTTGCTGCCGCCGGGGCCTGGGCGCCCGCGTGACGCCGCGGTCCGAATGCACCTTCGCGATCGCGACTGGCTGATCGCGATGCGCGGTGAGAATCGCCCACACCAGCGGGGCCACGACCGCGACGACGACTGCGCTGCACAGGATCACGTTGAGGATCAATGTCATTTCTCTTGCCTTTCCTGGTTGCTCCACCACTCTTCCTGCGCCGGAGGAACTCGACTGAGCCCAACGCGGGCGAGAGGTCATGTCCTCAGGTTGGACGGCGATGGTTATGGAACGGCAAGCTCCTGGTAGCGGGTCGGAAACGCTGTGGAAGGATCGCTGGCATGGCCCCGGAGCACGCGTTCTCGTGGTCGATGACGAGCACGCGCTTCGGCGTCTGCTGCGGCTCTACCTGGAGCGGGAGAGCTACACGGTGCTTGAGGCTGATAACGGCCTGGACGCGCTCTCTGTGCTGCGCCGCGGCGGCATCGACGTAGCGCTGATCGACGTCATGCTCCCCGAGCTCGATGGTTTTGAGGTCGTCCGGCGGATTCGCGTCGAATCGAGCGTGCCGATCATCTTGCTCACCGCACGGGGGGAGGAGACCAATCGGGTTGCTGGATTGGAGCTGGGTGCCGATGACTACGTGGTCAAGCCGTTCTCGGCCCCGGAGGTGGTGGCCCGGGTGCGCGCCCAGCTGCGGGCGCGAACGGTGTCGGGGCCGAGCCCGGTCGGTTACGTCACGGGCGCTTAGAGCTAGACGAGCAGGGCCGGCGGGTGAGCATCGACGGGCGTGAGGTGGAGTTGACCCGCCGGGAATTTGACCTGCTCGCTGCGCTGCTGCGTGATCCCGAGCGGGTGCATACCCGCGAGGCGCTGCTGGAGCTGGTGTGGGGCTCGTCCTACCTTCAGCCCAAGACCGTCGACGTGCACATCGCGGGACTGCGGCGCAAGCTTGGCGATGCGCTAAAGATCACCGCGCTGCGGGGCGTGGGCTACCGCCTGGAGTCCTAGATGGTGGCGCGGCTGGTGTCGCTGCGCCTATGGCTGTTGACGGCGATGATCGCGAGCGCCGTCGTCGGCTTGGGCGGAGCCTTTTTGCTCTACCGCCATGTCGAGCGCTCAAGCGAGCATGCCGCCGATGCCGCCAAGGCGCGTGGGGAGGCGCGGACGATCGCCGCCCAGGTCCAGGCAGGCGCCGACGGCGACGACCTCGCCGCCCTGCAGGAGCTGCTTGTCAACGATCAGCTCACGGTCCAGCGCGCGGGTCACACGGTTTTTGAAGGCCCACCCCGAACGGACACCAGTTCGAGCTGCGAGTACAGGCGCCGTTTACCGGCGGTTTTGTGCAGATAGCCGACTACTCCTCGCCAGGCCCGAGCACCACGCTAGATCTGACGCTGATCACGGCTGGCGTGCTCGCCTTCGTGATCGCCGCCGCGATCGTGACTGCCACGCTCGTGACCCGGGCGGTGCGCGTCCCGGTTGCGCGCGCGATCGACGCTGCCGAGCGGGTCTCGCGCGGAGAGCTGACCGCTCGCATGGGGCACATCCGGACCCGAGGAGCTCGTCAAGCTCGGCCGCGCTTTTGACGGTATGGCGGCCCGGCTTGAGCGTGCCGATGCCGATCAGCGCCAGTTCCTCGCCGACGTGGCCCATGAGATCGTCACGCCGGTGAACACCATCTCGGGCTTCGGTTTGGCGCTGGCCGACGGAGCCGCCGAAGGAAGGGAGCAGCGCGCGGAGGCAAAGGCGCTAATTGAGGCCGAGACCGAGCGTCTGCGCGGCCTGCTCACCGACCGACGAGAGCTCACCCGCTTGGATCTGACCGAAGGCGTGCGGCTCGCTCCGGTCGCGCTCGCGCCCTTCGCTCACGAGCTGGTGGCGCGTTTTCGCCCCGCCGCCACGGCCGCGACACTCACCCTCAGCGTGACCGTCCACGCGCACGAGCTTCGCACCGACGCTCGCCTGCTCGAGACCGTCGCTTCGAACCTGCTCTCAAACGCGATCCGCTACACGCCCGAGGGCGGTCACGTCGAGGTCCGCCTGCGCCAACACCGCGACAAGCTAGTCCTGGCTGTGCGCGACAGCGGGGTCGGGATCGCCCCCGAGCACCAGCAGCGCATCTTCGAGCGTCTCTACCGAGTAGATGACACCCGCGATCGCGCGACCGGCGGCTCGGGACTCGGACTGGCGATCGCATATCGCGCTGCCCAGAGCCTGGGCGGTCACCTCGAGCTCGAGAGCACCCTCGGCCAAGGCAGCGAATTTCGCCTGATCCTGCCCTTGCCCGTCCGCCCCGGCGCGACTCAAGACGCGGGCGTCAGATCCCCATCTCACGAAACACCGGATGGTCTTTAGTTTTAGAGACGCTCGAACTCGTCACGGGCTACGCGCCGCGACGATCAGCGTCGTACGGCGCGCGGTGCGCTTCCCCATCGACCGAAGAATCACGTTTCGGCCAATTTCGTGACTCAAGGCATCGTGCGGCCGGGGATGAGCCGGTCAGGCAGACGCGCACGCGTGCACGTCTGCTCGCAGGTGGATGAACCCACAGGACGGTGACGGCGCCGTGGCGCTCGATCTGTCCGCCCAGGCGGCGGGCGTTTCGGATCAGCCCGGCTTGCGCTCCCGCGCTGTGGCGGCATCGGTGTAGAAGGCGATGAAGGCGCCGGGGGTGGTTTTTCTCATGATCGTGGTTCTCCCCACGACGAGCTCGCCATCGGCACTGCTCGAGCCCGGCGGGTTGGGCGGCAGTACCGGCGCTCCGATCGGGTGCAGACCGCGTGCGGTCAGGCACCTGCGCGCCTGATCGACCGCCGCGACCACCGCCCGCACGGCCGGCGACAGCCTGAGCGAGCGAAGCCTGAGGCAGTCTTTGGCGTGTGCGAGCGTCCGCGCGGTCGGGGTCTGCCCAGCAAACGCCTTGTGGCAGCAAAACTGCTGGCCGTCGCTGAGCACGAAATCGCACGACTGCGAGGTCACGTGCCCGCCCGCGCCAGCTATGTGGCAGTTGCTCGACTCGACCTGGGCGTCAGCCGCCGTCGTTTGAGCAGCCCCGGAGCCGCAGCCGCCCACGGCAACGGCCAGCACCCCAACCGCGAACACTGCGCACAGATAGCGCGAATCCTCTCACTATGGCTGCCCGGTCGCCCGCTGGACGGCCAGGTCAACCGCGTGATGGCTGGGGGGACTACCGGCGCTTCTTCGTCTTTGACGCCTCTCTCATCTGCTGCGCCCTGGACGGCTACACAGCTGGAAGCGAGACGACGACCGCCACAAATCCGGGCGCGATAAGCGTCCACCCAGTGTGGCCGGTGACTCCCACGGCGATCAGGGCAAGGCCAACCGCACCGAGCACGAGGAAAAACAAAAAAGCTTCCGCGGGTAATGAGGAGGCCGTCCTTCCAAACCCCGACCACAGTAATGGAGCAGGACCTCCGACCGATCGACCAGAAGGAGACCGACGCGGCTCAAATGGTCACGAATATGACGGCCACCCATTTCGTGACTATCGAGTCGTGGTGCACCGCTAACGTTGGCCCATGAGCCCGAAGGCCTCGGGGCGCGATGGTTGACAGGCGCGGTTAGTGAGTGTGTAGTGGTGGGATGGCGCATGGAGAGGCGCGGAGCCGGCTGGGACGGTGGGTGCTGGCGCTGCTGGCGGCCTTGGGCGGCGTCGCAGTGCTGTCGCTCGGGGGTTTCTCGCCGCAGGCGCGGGCTGGACGCTCGGCGGTCTCGCGGGCGTTGGCGTCGGGCTGTTCGAGTAGCGGCGGTGGATCATCGATCTTTCTCTACGGGAGTGGCGTGAAGCCAGTGTCTGAGACGAACCTGCCGCTGTGCGCGACGGGGCGCCTGACTGTGACCTTCGCCGGTGACCCGGGCGCCGGATGCGCCGCTCACGGCCTGTGCGGGTACGCCGGAACCGAGACCTGGCAGCCCCAGAACGTCGGTGACGTGGCCATCTCGACCTATGACCAGCACGGCCGGCGCTCCTCCAGCGCGACGAGGATCATCGGGGGCCCCGGGAACCCGGTGCTGTCAGCAGTCCAGCGCTCGCAGGCGCCAGGGACCACGACGGCCTGCAGCGACCAAAGTCAAGGTGGAGGCGGCTTCTTCTCGCTCCCCGTGAGCGCCGGCCGGATGACGATCGGCCTTGATCATGCCGAGGCGCCGCTGCTGGGCACGCGCTGCGCGGGACCCCTGGACGCCGACGTCGCAGCTGCGCTTCCGTCGCGGATCGTCAGCTTGCACGAGATCCTGCACGGTGGCGCGACCGTCGATCTGACCGACAGCGGGCGGTTTGTCTCTCACGGCCTGGCCGGTACCGTTCAGTCCACGATTGTGCTCGTCTTCGGGCGTCCTCACCGGTCTTCGGGGTCCGGTGGATCCTCGCCACCGCCGGGCGTCAAGCGAAGCCAGCTGACCGAGGTCACCTACCGGGTGACGCACGTTGGCGGCCGCGCGATCGCGGCAGTGCACTCCTCCGCGGTCACCGCCGTCTGTGGTCCGTTTGACGCCTGCGGCCTGCAGGGCGTGATCGACGTCGCGCCCGGGACCGCGTCGGGCGGGTCTGTCTATCTCACCGCGACCGCTCCGCTGCGCCGCCCTGAGCGCGATCTGCTGACCGCGCTCGGCGTGGCCAGCGGCGGAAACCAGTCGGGCATCGGCGTGCAGGGTGCCGGCCAGGCGTCAGTTCACGGCAAGCTCACTGCCGACCTGACGCAGAGCAGCCCCTGCCGCGACCAGACCCGACTGCGGCAGATCGAGATCGAGCTGCGCAAGCGGGCCAACCGGCTAGAGATCTCGGCCTCACCGGCCGCCTCTCAGGCCGCCGATCCGCTACGCACCCGCTGCCCCGGACCCGAGCTCGGGTCCCACCAGCTCACCCACGCCACGCTGCCGCCGAGCGTGCTCCGCCACCCCTCGTTCACCGTCGCCTTGCACGGAGGTTCGTTCAGCGACGGCCCGTACCGGGTGACGACACGATCAACGCTGACCATCACCCTTCACCGGACCGCGGTCAAGACCCAGATCGTGCCCTTCGTGGCGCGATCGGGTTGACGTAGCGCCCGGGCGCGGCGGCCGTTGGGGGTTCAGTAGCAACGCCCGCCAGGTCGTCTCGCGTGAGAACCAGGACCCGGGAAGCTCGTGCCGCGGCCATTCGCGGGACACACCTCGTCCGCACATCGCCGTATGGTCACGTTTGTGAGCCTTTTCGTGACTCAACCGCAGATCGGGGTCTCTTGAGGGTGTCCTGGCCTCGACGGGCCTGCGGATCGTGCTCGGCACGCGGCGTATGCGCCCTTGTCTTCCCGGCTGGCCGTACACTCCTG
>JBPCPC010000240.1:0-44687 GCA_050999585.1 Solirubrobacteraceae bacterium
CTGGCGCGCGGTGCGGGTCTCCAGGCGCCGCGCGGCCGCGCCTGCGAGGCGGTGCAGTTCGGCCAGGCGCTCGCTGGACAGCAGCGCGCCGTGCGCGATCACCTCGTGGATCAGGTCGGGCTCGGGCGTGTAGAGCGGGCGGGCATGGTGGCGGACGTACTGGGTGGAGTGAAAGACGCCGTCGGCCAGCGAGCCGTAGAACTCCTCGAAGCCCACCAACCCGGCCGCCGGGTGATAGCGATACCCGGTCAAGGGCATCAATCGCTCGCTGATCTCCACCAGCTGCGGGATCCGGTCGCGCGGGAGCGCCAGGCGCTGCAGCCCGTCTCGGCACTCCGCGCAGGCCAGCCGCTCGTGCTTGGCGGCCAGCTCGCCTGAGACCACGCTCCAGACCTCGTGCTCCTCGGCGGTGTACTCGACGCGCGGGATCGGATGGCCGAGACGCCAGGTCAGTGCGCGGGCGGCGATCACGTTGCGCCGCGCCCGATACGCGGGGTCGGCGAAGCCCGGATGGTTCTCGTCCAGATGAACGGTGACCGCCCCGTCGGCAGCGGTGGTGATCGGGGCATAGAGCTGCGCCTCCTCAAACACCCGCCGGCACCCCCGTGGGCCGATCGGCCCAGGACAGCGCGTAGTGACCGTCGTCGAGCGCCTGGCACGCGGTCGTCAGGTGCAGCGGCGCGAACGTGTCGCACATCACGGCCAGCTCGCCGGTGTGGCGGGCGCCGATCGACTTCTCGGCGAGGCCGGGCGCCGGCCCGTGCGGGAGGCCCGAGGGGTGCAACGTGATCGAGCCGACGTTGACTCCCCGGCGTGAGCCGAAGTCCCCGGAGACGTAATAGATCATCTCCTCGGACTGGAGGTTGGAGTGGTTGTAGGGAATCGGGATCGCGTCCGGCTCCCAGTCCAGCGGGCGCGGGCAGAACGAGCAGATCACGAAGTTCGGTCCCTGGAACGTCTGGTGGACGGGCGGCGGCATGTGGACGCGGCCGACGATCGGCTCGAAGTCGGCGATGTTGAACGTGTACGGGTACACGTAGCCGTCCCAGCCGACGACGTCGAGTGGGTGATAGTCCAGCCCGAAGCGCTGGTAGCCGCCGCGCACCCGGACCACCAGCTCGTGGTCGCCCGCGTCGCGATGGGTGACCAGCTCATCCGGGACGTGGAAGTCGCGCTGCGAGCACGGCGCGTGCTCCAGCAGCTGGCCGTAGCGGTTGCGATAGCGGTTCGGCGTCTCGATCTCGCCGGGGGTGTGGAAGGTGAGCCACAGCTGTTCGTCCCCCGCGCGCGGACGGAAGCGATACGTCGTTCCGCGCGGGATCACGATGTAGTCGTGCTCGGCGTAGGGGAGCGTGCCGAAGATCGTCTCGAGCTCGCCGCCGCCCGTGTGCACGAAGATCACCTCGTCACCAGAACCATTCCGATAGAAGTAGTCCTGAGGATCGGTGGGCCGGGCAACCCCGATCTCGACGTCGGCGTTGTACATCAGCACCTGGCGGCCGAACACCGGATCGCCGCCCGCGGGCAGCTCGCGGGAGTCGAGCAGCCGGTGGACGTGGGCCGGCGGTACCCATTCGGTCAGCTCGATCGGCTCAAACGAGCCGACCTCGGTCACCCGGCACGGGGTCTGGCGGTGGTAGAGGATCGACTCGTTACCCGAGAAGCCCTCGAAGCCCATCACCTCCTCGGTGAGCAGCCGGCCGTCGTCGTCGCGCTGCGCGACGTGGCGCTTGCCCGGGACCCGCCCGCGTCGTTCGTAGCGCACTCGTTGCCTCCCTACAGATTTCCGCGCAGGTCCTGCTCGCGCTCGAGCGCCTCGAACAGGGCCTTGAAGTTGCCCTCGCCGAAGCCTCGCGCGCCGTGCCGTTCGATCAGCTCCAAGAACACCGTCGGCCGGTCGCCGACCGACTTGGTGAAGATCTGCAGCAGATAGCCCTCGTCGTCGCGGTCGACGAGGATCCCGAGCCGGCGCAGATCGGCGATGTCGTGCGCGATCTCGCCGATCCGCTCGGGCACCTCCGCGTAGTAGGACTCGGGGATCGGCAGGAACTCCACCCCGCGACCGGTGAGCTCGTCGACGGTGGCCACGATGTCGGTCGTAGAGACCGCGATGTGCTGCACGCCGGCGCCGCGGTAGAAGTCCAGGTACTCCTCGATCTGGGACTTGCGCTTGCCCTGCGCGGGCTCGTTGATCGGGAACTTGATCCTCCCTGACCCGTCGGTGACCACCTTGGACATCAGCGCCGAGTACTCGGTCGAGATCGCCTTGTCTGAGAAGTGGATCAGCTCGGTCATCCCGAACACGCGCTCGTAATAGTGGACCCATTCCTCCATGTGTCCGAGCTCGACGTTGCCGACCACGTGATCGATGCCCACCAGCAGGCCGTCGCGCCCGCTGGGCCGCGGCGCGCGGGCCACGAACCCGGGTAGAAACGCGCCCGCGTAATCAGCGCGCTGAACGAACAGGTGCTGCGTCTCGCCGTAGGTGGCGACCGAGGCCAGCACGACCCGGCCATGCTCGTCAGACAGCTCGTGCGGCGTCTGGAGTCCCCGTGCGCCGTGCAAGACGGCGTGCTCATAGGCGGCGGTGGCGTCGGGAACACTGAGCGCGATCGTCTGCACGCCGTCGCCGTGACGATGCTGGTGAGCGGCGATCTCGTCCTCGCCGGTCAGCGTGCCGGTCAGTACCAGCCGGATCCGGCCCTGCTCGAGCACGTGCGAGACGCGGTCGCGGCTCCCGGTCTCCAGGCCGCGGTAGGCGGTCTCGGTGAAGCCATAGGCGTGGGTGTAGAAGTAGGCAGCCTGGGCCGCGTTGCCGACGTAGAGCTCGAGGTGATCGATCCCATGGACGGGCATCACGTCCGGTGCGGCGGGGCTCGGGACCGGAGACGCGGCGAGGGGCGGGGTTGTGGTAGTGGACACTCTGCAATGATCCGGGCCTCGATGCCCCAGCTCAAGCCCGATACGTTGCGTCTCGACCGTCTCGTACCCCCTTGTGGACGCTACTGACCGAACAATCGTTGCGCTGCTCAGGGAGGACGCGCGGCGCTCCTACCAGGACATCGGGCGCCACGTGCACCTCTCGGCACCGGCGGTCAAGCGCCGCGTCGACCGCCTGGAGCGCGACGGCGTACTGCTCGGCTACACCGCGGTGGTAGATCCCGAGGCGTTCGGCTGGCATGCCGAGGCGTTTGTCGACCTCTACTGCGAGGGCACCATGTCCGGCGCGGCGATCAAGCGCGTGGCGCAGCGCGAACCGGGCGTGATCGCGGCCCACACCGTCGCTGGCGAGGCCAGCGCCCTGCTGCACGTGATGGCGCGCGACACCAAGGACCTGGAAGCGGCGCTGGAGCGGATCCGGGGCACCGACGGCATCACGCGGACGGTGACCGAGGTGGTCCTGTCAACGCTGTTTCAGCGCTGAGCTCCGTCATGCGCACACTCGGAGAACGTCAGCCGCCGAAGCCGACCCGGTGGTCCTCGGTGTCGACGAGCACGTAGACGACCTTTGACAGATCGAGCGCGATCGTCGAGTCCTGGGCGTTGAGGTCATGCCAGCCGCCGGCCTCCATCGCATGGCGCAGGGCGAGGAGGTCGTCCGGCATCACGCGGGCGCTCAGGACGGGCCCGCCGATGAAGCCGATGCTGACCTTTTGGGGCTTGTCGTTGTCAGTCATATTCAGTGTCCTTTTGCCGGCTGCACGATTTCGGTGAGCACCCCGCCGGTGGAGGCGGGATGCAGGAACGCCACCCGCGAGTCGCGGATTCCAACCCGGGGCTGTTCGTCGATCAGGCGCATGCCGGCGGCGACGCAGGCGTCGATTGTCTCCTGGACGGAGCCGACGCGATAGGCGACGTGATGCAGACCGGGCCCCCGCCGGGCGAGGAACTTGCCCACCGCGGTGTCAGGCCCCAGCGGTGCCAACAACTCGACGTGCCCGTCGCCGACGTCGAGCAAGGCGGCGTCGACTCCCTGCTCGGTCACAGTCTCGCGGTGCACGAGCCCCATTCCGAGCTGGTCGCGGTAAAGCGCCAGCGCGGCGTCGATGTTCTCAACGGCGACACCGACGTGATCGATCGCGGACAGCATGCCGCGGGGAGGATACCGGGGGTCGGTCAGCGGGTCTCGTCGTGGCGCAGCTTGGGTCGGATCTCCTTGGGCCGCGTGCAGGGGATCATCCGCTTGTCGTCTCATCGGCCGATGCGGCCGCTTACTGAACCCGTTGCAGACGCGGGTTGGGCGCCCAGGCGCGTCCGACCTTGGCGCAGGGCTGGCCGTCGCGCAGGACGACGTCGGCGGTGAAGTCGTTCTCGCCGCGGATCAGCGAGGAGCCGACGCCGTAGGCATCGACCGCCACCTCGGCCGCCTCGAACGCCCGGATGCGGTCGGCGGTGAACCCGCCGCTGGCGACGATCTTGACCTCGCTGAAGCCGGCGCCGTCCAGCGCGCCCCGCACCTGCTCGACCAGCCGCGGGTTGACGCCGGTGGGGGTGAAGCCGCCCATCTCGTCCAGCAGCGACCGGTCGACCAGCTGCTCGGAGGTGTCCAGCCGCACGCCCCACAGCTTCGGACCGAGCGCCGCGGCGACCGCGAGCGCGGTCGTCACCGAATCGTTGTCGAAGTCGACCAACACCGTGATGTTCATGTCGCCGTGGAAGCGGTCGGCGAACTTAACCGCCGCCGTGACGGTGTCGCCCCCGTAGGCCGCGATCAGGCCATGGGGTACGGTGCCGATCCCGCGGCCGCCCCACCACGAGGCCTGGGCATCGGTGGAGACGCCGATCGCTCCCGCCACGTGGGCGCTCCAGCCGTCGCCGGTCTGCACCAGCCAGTGGTCGTGACGGGCGGGGAAGTAGAAGATCTGCTTGCCGCGGGCTGCCTCTACCACGGCGGCGACGTTGCGCATGATCAGCGAGCGCCGCGCCAGCGAGCCGAGGTACACGGTCTCCAGGTGGGCGAACAGCGAATAGTCGCCCTCGATCGTCATCACCGTCTCGCGCGGGGCGATCCGGTCGCCCTCGTGCAGCGCGTGCACGACGAGCTGGTCCCAGCCGTTGACCCACCCGCCGTCGACGGCGTGGCCCGCGCACGTCTTCAGGATCGCGATCGCCTCATCGATTCCGCCCAGCGGCGCGTGATGCTTCTGAAACACCTGCATCGTCACGTGCGGGTGCTCGCCCTCGGCCTCCAACAGGCTCTTGGTGAGCACGAAGTAGGCGTCGGAGTAGTAGCCCTCGCGGATCCGGTCCACGGGCAGCCGGAAGATCTCCGGGTCCAGCCGTGTGGAGACCGCCGTGGACAAGCGCTGCAGTCTATTCAGGCCTAGACCGGCCGCCGTCGCGCTGGTACGCTCGCGCGGCGATGCTAGTCATCCGATCCTGCTGACACCGCCTTAATTCGATTGCGACGCCCCTTCGGTTCCGTGCTGGAACCGCGCCGTCGTTTCCCCCGTCTTTTCAGCAGAGGTCCTCATGAGTTCGTACCGGCGCGTCCTGCGCCATCCAGATTTCCGATACCTGTTCCTCGGCCAGTCGGCGAGCGCCGTCGGCGATCAGGTCGTGATCGTCGCGCTGGCGCTGTACATCACGCAGCGCACCGGATCGGCCACCGACCTCGGTGTCGTGCTGGCCGCCCAGGCGCTGCCGCTGATCGCGCTGATCCTGTTCGGCGGCGTGTGGGCGGACCGGCTGCCTCGCCATCGGCTGATGCTCGCCGCCGACGGCGTGCGGGCCCTGCTGCACTTCGTCCTGGCGGGGCTGATCCTGGCCGGCGGGGCCAGCGTCGGCGAGATGATCGTGATCGAGGCGCTGTTCGGCGCCGCGCGCGCGTTCTTCAACCCCGCCTATACCGGGCTGCTGCCGCAGACGATTCCCGAGGAGCTCGCCCAGGATGCCCGAGCGCTGTCCTCGGCGACGGCCAACCTGGCGATCCTCGTCGGCCCGGCGCTGGGCACCGCGCTCGTGCTCACGATCGGCGCCGGGCCGGCGTTCGCGTTTGATGGGGCCACGTTCGTGCTCAGCGCATTGTTCCTGGCGCGGGTGCATCCGCGAGCCCGCGGTGCTGCGGAGCAGCCGCAGGCCGGCGCTGGCTCGATCATGCACGAGCTGCGCGCCGGGTGGCATGAGGTCGCCTCGCGGCCGTGGGTGTGGGCGACGATCACCGCGTTCACCGGGGCGGTGCTGTGTGCCTACGCGCAGTGGTACGCGCTGGCGCCGCTGGTCGCGCGGGACGTCTACGGCGCGGCGAGCAAGTTCGGCGTGCTGGCGAGCGTCGCCGGAGGCGGCGCCGTGGTCGGAGCGCTCGTTGGCGTCCGCTGGCGCCCGGCGCGGCCGATGGTCGCCGGGCTGCTGCTGGTGCTGATCTGGCCCGTGCAGAGCATCGCGTTCGCGCTGGCCGCGCCGCTGGCCGCCGTGATCGTGCTCGCGTTCTTCGCCGGCTTCGGGTTCTCGCTGTTCGAGGTGTGGTGGGAGACCGCGCTGGTGCGCCACATCCCGCCGCAGGCGCTCTCGCGGGTCAGCGCCTATGACTGGATGGGATCGCTGGCGCTGCTGCCACTCGGCTTCGCGATCGCCGGTCCGCTGGCGGGCGCGGTGGGAGCGCGGACCGTGCTCGGTGTCGGCGGCGCGGCGGCGTTTGTGATGGTGTTGCTGGCGCTCATTCCACGGTCGACGCGTTCGCTGTCCGGCGCGTCGTCGGTCGGCGAGGCGGCGCGGCTCGTCGAGGTGCGTCGGGACTACCCGTGTGGTTGATTGAGGCGAGATAGAGGCGGTCGCCAAACTAAACCCCGCCCACGGTTGACGCGGGGTTTGGCCGCGCGGTGCGACGCTCCGAGCGAGCGCTGTCGTGGAGGCACCGCGCTGATTCGCCTCTCGGCGACGCGCTCGCGGGGATCTCACGGGGTGTGGGCCAGCCTGTGGTCGTGCTTATTCGCGCCGCGGGGGGCGGGGGTGAAGCCGGATGGCGACATAAGCACGCTGACCGTGCTTATTCGCCCGCGGGGGCTCGGAGCGAAGCCGGGTGGCGAAATAACCACGCTGATCCGCGGTCAGCGATTGTGAGACAGCCAGCTATGAGCCAAGATCGACCACGGCCACCGATAGTCCGCGTCACGACTACCCGAGCAGTTCGCCGATCAGATCGAAGTAGCAGTCGGTGGCGAACGCGAGGTCGCGGATGTCGATGCGCTCGTCGGCGTTGTGCATCAGCGGCGTCGCCTCCAGCAGCGATTGATGGCGCATCGGGAAGAACCCGTAGGCGGTGCACTCCGGAAACGCGTCGCGAAACCACTTCGAGTCCGAGAAGCCCTGCAGGATCATCGGCACCGTCGATGCGCCGGGGTCCTGGGTCTCGATCCAGCGGCTGATTGCGCTCATCAGCGGACTCTCGATCGGCGACTGGTTGCCGGTCACCTGCTCGGTGAACTCGATCTGCAGCTGATCAGATCCCGAGCCGTGTAGGCCCAGCACGTGCGCGATCCGCCGCCGCGCCGCGTCCTCGCCCAGACCCGGGGGCACGCGGCAATCGACCCGGACCTGAGCCCGCGACGGGATCACGTTGATCTTCGTCGAGGCCGAGGTCATCGTCGGCGTGAGGCTGACGTAGAACATCGGCTCCAGCAGCGCGCGCAGGGCGGGATCGGCGTCGGCGATCGCCTGCAGCGACGCTCCCGGATCGTCGGGGTCCAGGCCGAGCCCGGCCAGTAGCGCGGCCGGCGCCTCGGTCACGTCATAGGACTCCGACGGATCGGCCAGCGCGGCCAGCACCGGGCCGAGCTTCAGCAGCGCGTTGTCGCCGGTGCGGGGAATCGAGGCGTGCCCGGCGGCCCCGCGGGCGGTGACGTTGAAGCGGAAGATGCCCTTCTCCGCGCAGCACACCCCGTAGTGGCGCCGGCCGCCGTACTCAAACACCTCGCCACCGCCCTCGTTGAGCAGCATGTCGCAGCGGACCGTGTCGGGATGCTCGGTGCACAGCCAATGAGCGCCAACGTCGCCGCCCGTCTCCTCGTCGGAGACGAACACGAGCTTCAGGGCGCCGCCGGCGGGCCGCCAGCCCTGGCGGGCAAGCGTGGCTCCGGCGACCGCCTCAGCGGCCACCTGGGACTTCATGTCGAGCGCGCCGCGCCCCCACAGGAAGCCGTCGGCGACGTCGCCCGACCAGGGATCGTGGCGCCACTCCGAGGCATCGGCGAGCACGGTGTCAACGTGGCCGAGCAGGCACAGAACCGGTCCCTCGCCCGCTCCGCCGAGCGTCGCCACCAGGTTCGGGCGCTCGCGCTCAGCCGCCAGAATCTCGGTCTCAAACCCCGCCGCCCGGAGGTATCGCTCCAGGTGCTCGATCGCCGGGCGCTCGTTCCCCGGGGGATTCACAGTGTCGCATCGGACCAGGTCCTGCAGCAGCTGCACCGACTCGCTCTGCAGGTCGCCTTCGCTCATGGGCTGCAGGGTATCGGCGTAGCATCAGCGCGCGTGAGCAGCTCCGCAGACGACCTCGCGCTGGCGCTGGAGCTGGCCGACGTCGCCGACGCGATCACGGTGTCGCGTTTCTGCGCCGACGACCTGGTGGTGCAGAGCAAGCCCGATCTGTCACCGGTCTCCGAGGCCGACCTCGCGGTCGAGCAGGCGCTGCGCGAGCGGCTGGCCGGCGCCCGGCCGGCCGACGCGATCTTCGGTGAGGAGTACGGGGGCACGGATCCCGCCCGCCCCGTTCCGCGGCGCTGGATCGTGGACCCGATCGACGGCACCATGGGCTACGTGCGCCGGATGCCGGTGTGGGCGACGCTACTCGCGCTCGAGGAGGACGGCGAACTGACCGTCGGCGTCGTCTCGGCGCCCGCGCTCGGGCGGCGCTGGTGGGCCGCGACCGGTGCCGGGGCGTTCGTGCGTATGGGTGCCGGGGCAGAGCCTCGACGGCTGCGTGTCTCCGGCGTGCGCGAGCTCGCCGACGCCCAGCTGTGCTTCGGTGGCCTCGAGGACTGGCGCGCGGTGGGGCGCCTGGATGCGCTCCTGGAGCTGGGTTCCCGGTGCTGGCGTACGCGCGGTTTCGGCGACTTCTGGCAATACATGCTCGTCGCCGAGGGGGCGGCCGAGCTGGCTTGTGATCCGTCGGTGTCGCTGTGGGACCTGGCCGCGCCCGCGGTGATCGTGCGCGAGGCGGGCGGGCAGTTCACCGCGCTGGACGGCGTCGCCCGGGCCGGCGGTATCAGCGGGCTGGCGTCCAATGGCCTGCTGCACGATGCCGCGCGCGGGATCCTCGGGGGTTAGCAGTGGAGCGGCTGTTCGGGTCAGACCAGGACGACGCCGGCGAATCCGCCGCTTCGCCGTCCTCGCTGCCCGACGCCGCCCCACTGGCCACGCGGCTGCGGCCGACGACGCTCGACGAGCTCGTCGGACAGAAGCAGCTGCTGGCGTCGGGGTCGGCGCTGCGCCGCGCGGTCGAGGAGGGCCACCCGCATTCGATGCTCCTGCACGGCCCACCGGGCAGCGGCAAGACGACGCTGGCCCGGCTGGTCGCCCAGTCTTCGGACGCGGCGTTTGAAGAGGAGAGCGCGGTCCAGGCGGGACGCGCCGAGGTGCGCGCCGTGATCGAGCGTGCCCGCGACCGGCTACGAGCCGATCCCACCCACCCACGCCGGACCGTGTTCTTCCTGGACGAGATCCACCGCTTCAACAAGGCCCAGCAGGATGCGCTGCTGCCGGCGGTGGAGGACGGCGTGATCACGCTGATCGGGGCCACCACCGAGAACCCCTACTTCTCGGTCAACTCGGCGCTGATCTCGCGCAGCCGCGTGTACGAGCTCGAGGCGCTGAAGCCCGACGACGTGCGCACGCTGCTGGACCGGGCGCTTGAGCGCGGTTACTGCGGACCCGCCGGCCGGGTCGACGAGGCCGCTCTGGACTTCTTCGCGCAGCGCTCGGGTGGCGACGCGCGCTCGGCGCTGAACGCGCTCGAGCTGGCCTGCGAGGCGGCCGGTGAGGATGAGGGCGTGCGCGTGACGCTCAAGCACGCCGAGGACGCGATGCAGCGGCGCGCGATCCTGTATGACCGCCAGGCCGATCGTCACTACGACACGATCTCAGCGTGGATCAAGGCCACGCGCGGATCGGATCCCGACGCCTCGCTGTACTACCTGGCGGTGATGCTCGAGGGCGGCGAGGATCCGCGCTTCATCGTGCGCCGGATGGTGATTCTCGCCTCCGAGGACATCGGCAACGCCGACCCCAAAGCGCTGACCGTGGCCACCGCCGCGGCCAGCGCCGTCGAGCACGTCGGCCTGCCCGAATGTCAGTTCGCGCTCGCCCAGGCGGCGATCTACCTAGCACTGGCGCCCAAATCTGACGCCGCCAAGCACGCCGTGTTTGCCGCGCGCGACCACGTGCGGGAGCGGGGCGCGGCCGCGCCACCCGCGTACCTGCGCTCCTCCACCCGCGCTGACGGCGGCTATGACAATCCGCACCGCCGCCCGGGTCACCTGTCGCCCCAGGAGCTGCTTCCCGATGCGTCGATCGGGGAGCGCTTCTACACCCCCGACGATGCCGAGGCGGCGCTGCGCGCCCGGCTGGCCGAGATCCGGCGCGCCCGCGGCTACGCTTGAGGCATGCCCGCCCAGGCCTATGCCGGCAAGGAGTGCGTCTGCCAGTTTCACCGCGGGACGTGCGACCAGTCGTGCGTCAAGGGGATGCTGGAGACTCCGTTTTACATCGCCTGCCTGCGTCTGAAGGGGCGGCGCTGCCTGGTGGTCGGGGGTGGCGAGGTCGGCCTGGAGAAGGTCGAGGGCCTGCTGGCCTGCGACGCTGACGTCACCCTGGTGGCGCCTAACGCCCATCAGGCGCTGATTGATCTCGCCGCCGAGGGATCGATCGCCTGGTCTCGTCGCGATTACCGGGCGGCCGACCTCGAGGGCTGCCTGATCGCGATCGCCGCCACCGGCGACACCGACGTCAACATCCGCGTCTACGACGACGCCGAGCGGCGCGCGATGCTCGTCAACGTCGTGGACGTGCCGCCGCTGTGCAACTTCATCCTGCCGGCGATCGTCCGCAACGGCCCGCTGGCGGTTGCGATCTCCACCGCCGGGGCATCGCCCGCGCTGGCCAAGCGGATGAAGCGCGAGATCTCCGAGCTGTTCGGCGAGCCCTACGCGACGCTGGCCGTGCTGCTCAACGACGCGCGGGGGTGGGCCAAGGGCACGCTGCCCACCTACCAGGATCGCAAGCAGTTCTTCGAGCAGATCGTCAACGGCGACCCCGACCCGATCGAGCTGCTGCGCGCCGGCGACACCGCGGCCGTGCAGGCGCTGATCGAGTCCGCTCAGCTCGCCCACGCGCCGGCGTGACCGGAGTGGCGTGAGCGGCGCGGGCGGCCTGACCCATCTTGACGGCGCCGGCAACGCCCGCATGGTCGACGTCGGCGACAAGCCGGTGACCGAGCGCCGGGCAGTGGCGCGTGCCGTGGTGCGGGTTACGCCGGAGACGGCCGCGCTCGTGCAGGCCGGCGATGCGCCCAAGGGCGACGTGATTGGGGTCGCCCGGATTGCCGGGATCCAGGCCGCTAAGCGAACCTCGGAGCTGATCCCGCTGTGCCATCCGCTGGCGCTCTCGTTCGTCGGCGTGGAGGGCTCGATCGACGCTCAGGCCGGGGAGATCGAGCTGATCGCCGAGGCTCGCACGACCGGCCCGACCGGCGTCGAGATGGAGGCGCTGACCGCCGCGTCGGTGGCGGCGCTGACCGTCTACGACATGGTCAAGGGGGTCCAGCGCGGAGCCGAGATCGTCTCGGTCGCGCTGCAGCAGAAGTCCGGCGGGCGCTCGGGCGATTTCGAGCGAGACGCTGAGCGCGCCCGACCTGCTGATTGACGAGCGGGGTGGTTCGACGCCGGCTGGTCAACGACGACGCTCGGCCAGAGGTCAAGGGCTCCGGGCAGGTCGACGTCAAGGTGTGGGCGACCGCGTCGGCCGGGCTTACTGAGGAGGCCGGCGCGCCCCGCCCTATGCTGGCGGGAGCAATGCGAACCGCGATTTTGACCGTCTCCACCTCGGTCGCCGCCGGCGAGACCGAGGACCGCTCGGGCGCCGCGCTGGCGCAGCACGCCGAGGCCGCCGGGGGCGACGTGATCGCCCGTGACGTGGTCGCCGACGACCAGGCAGCAATCGAGGGCTGGCTCCGCCGTCAGGCCGCGGCCGGGGCGTCGCTGATCTTCACCACCGGCGGCACCGGCCTCACCGACGACGACGTGACCCCCGAGGCGACGGCGGCGGTGATCGAGCGCCCCGCACCCGGGTTCGCCGAGGCGATGCGCGCCGAGGCGGTGCGGCACACGCCGATGGGCATCCTCACGCGCGGTCATTCGGGGATCGTCGGCAGGTCGCTGATCATCAACTTCCCGGGCAACCCGAAGGCGATCGGCGAGCTCTTCGGAGTCATCGCGCCGACCCTGGAGCACGTCGTCGCCACGCTGGAGCGTCGCCGCGGCGAGCCGACGCCCGGCCACTAGATATTTGCGGCCATGAAGGTCTGCAGCCATGAAGGTCCTGTGGGGCCGGCTGGCCGGTGTCACCGGTCCCCGCACCGCTCCGAACCGCCTCGTCGCGCGTTAACACGAGCATGACGGGCACATCGAGCCGACGGATCCGCCGCCGCGCGCTGACGATCGCCAGCGCCGCGATCACCGTAGTGGCGCTGACGTTTGCGAGCGCCGCCGGGGCGTCGGCGCTGAAGTGGCACACCTACCGCGTCCCGGGCGCGCCGAGGTTCGCGACGGTCAGGTGCCCATCGAACTCGGTCTGCGTGGCCCTCACCCATCGCGGCCAGGTGTTCACCACGCGCAACGCGAGCGCCCCGCGGCCGTCGTGGAAGCTGACCGTCGGGCTCACCGCGATGGGGCCAGAGGAGAGCTCGGAGCAGACCACGGCCTACAACCTGTCGTGTCCGTCCGTGCATCTGTGCGTCACCAGTCGGCTCCCGGCGACGATCCTCACCTCGACCGATCCGACCGGGCCCGCGTCGGTCTGGCACGCGGTTGACATCCAGCCCGCCGGCCTCAACGCCGAGGGCAAGATCGACTCGCTCTCCTGCCCGTCGGTCGCGCTGTGTGTCGCCGGCATGAACGAATGGAGCAACGAGGAGGGCGGCGGGACCTCGCTGGACATCGCGACCGCCACCGATCCGACCGGCCCGGCCGCGGCATGGAGCATCGCCGCCTCGCCCGCCAACGCGGACTACCTGACCGAGATCGCCTGCTCGCCGGGAGGGCTGTGCGCGGGCGGCGACGAGGGCTCGAGTGTGCTCGCCACCGCCCACGTCACCGCCGGCAGGTCGGGCTGGAGCCGGGTCGCGAGCCTGCATGCGCAATTGGAGTACGTCGCCTGCCCGTCGGTCTCGGAGTGCATCGGGGCGGACTTCGTCGGCCGGTTGACCTATTCGCTCGCACCGGCAACCAGCAGCCGCTGGCACTCCGCAGCGCTCGCCGCCAGGCGCTATCTGAACACGGTCTCGTGCTCGAGCACCCGATTCTGCGCTGCGACCGGAGGCGACGGACATCACCTGACCGCGGTCCTCACCTCGACGCGCCCGGAGAAGGCCGCAGCCTGGACGTTCACCTCGTTCTCGGCACGGGGTGACCGGTTGAATGCAATCTCGTGCCGCTCGAGCTCGTTCTGTGTCGCCGTCGGCGATCGGGGGCTGGTGGTCGTGCATCGACGCGGCGGCTGACCGCGCGCCCGGGGGACGGCGCGCCGCGCGCCGGGGAACGCCAGGCCGCCCGAGCGGCCTATCCTCTGCGCGCGATGAGAACGGCGACCACGATCGGCCGGGCCATCGCCGTGATCGCGAGTGGACACTCCAGCGATTGAGCTGCGCGGACTCGCGCGCTACTTCGGCGAGCGAACCGCGTTGCGTGACGTGTCGATCACGGTGGCGCCCGGTGCGACGCTGGCGGTGCTGGGACGCAACGGCGCCGGCAAGTCGACGCTGCTGCGGATCCTGGCCGCGCTGCTGCGCCCCCATGTCGGCGAGGTGCTCGTGTTCGGCGAGCCGCTGCCGCGGCGGGCGTTCGCGGTTCGCGCCCGGCTGGGGCTGCTCGCGCACGAGCCGCTCTTGTACCGCGAACTGAGCGGGCGGGAGAACCTCGAGTACCACGCCGCGCTGCACCGAGTGGCGCGCGGGCGCGTGGAGGACGTGCTGTCCGCGGTGCGGATGGAACGCCGCGCCGACGAGCCGGTGCGACTGCTCTCCCGCGGCATGGTGCAGCGGCTCGCGGTGGCCCGGACGGTGCTGCACGACCCAGCGCTGGTGCTGCTGGATGAGCCCAAGGCGAACCTCGACCCGGCCGCGAGTGAGCTGGTGGAGCCGCTGATCGGGCGGTCCTCCGGCCGCACCCGGGTGCTGACCAGCCACGACCCGCAGGCGGCGCTGGCCGAGGCCGACCTGGTGCTGGCGCTCAAGGACGGCCGGGTCGCCTATGCCGGCGAGCCGGCCGGCTTTGCGGCCGAGCAGCTGAAGGAGCTGTACGCGTGAGGACCGCACTCGTCGTGCTGCGCAAGGACCTACGGCTGGAGCTGCGCACGCTGGAGACGATCCCCGCGATGGTGCTGTTCTCGCTGGTCACGTTCGTGATCTTTCACTTCGGTCTGAACCGCGCGACGATCTCCGGTCAGGAGGCCGCCGGGGTGCTGACCGCGTCGCTGCTGTTCGCGGCGATGCTGGGGATCAACCGGCTGTTCGTGGCCGAGCGCGAGCAGGGCGGCTTCGACGCGTTTCTGCTGGCGCCGGTCGACCGCTCGGCGATGCTGCTGGCCAAGGCCACCGGGCTGTTCATCTTCCTCACGCTGCTGGAGGTGATCATCGTCCCGGCGTTCAAGTTGTTCCTGCTCGGACCGTCGCTCGCCCGGCCACTCCCGGGATTGATTCTGATTCTCATTCTCGCGAACCTGGGCCTGGCCGTGATCGGGACGCTCGTGTCGGCGATCGCCGTGCACACCCGGGCGCGCGACCTGATCGGGCCGGTGATCGGACTGCCGCTGCTGATCCCGGCGCTGATCGCCACGGCGCGGGCGATCGGGCCGCTGCTGATCGCCGGGCACTCGGCGACTCCGCCGGGCAAGTGGCTGGCGATCCTCGCTCTCTATGATCTGGTGTTCGCACTGCTCGCGTATGCAGTGTTCGACTTCCTCCTGGAGGATTAGTAGTTGCGCTCTCGTTCCACCCGCTATGGCACCGGGCTCCGCGCCCTCTCGCTCGCCACGATTGTCACGATCGGCGCGGCGCTGGTGCTGGTCTTCTACTACGCGCCGCTGGACGCCAACCAGGGGTTCGTGCAGAAGATCTTCTACATCCACGTGCCGCTGGCGATCATCGCGCTGTGTGGCTTTATCTTCGGCGCCCTGATGGCGGCGCAGTACCTGCGCACCGGCGACCGCAAGTGGGACATGCGCTCCTACGTGGCGATCCACATGGCGCTGATCTTCGGGATTGTCGGCCTGGTCACCGGCTCGATCTGGGCCAAGGCGTCCTGGGGTCACTGGTGGGTCTGGAACGAGCCGACGCTGGTCTCCTACCTGATCGTGCTGCTGCTGTTCTGCACCTACCAGCCGCTGCGCTTCTCGATCGAGGATCCCGAGCGCCAGTCGCGCTACGCCAGCGTGTTCTCGATCGTCGCCGGCGCGTTCGTGCCGCTGAACTTCATCGCCGTCCGCCTCGCCCAGCAGTACGTGCATCCGCGCGTGCTCAACCTCACCGGCGGCAACCTGCCCGGCTCGATGGGGCTCACCTTCCTCGTCTCGTTGGTCGGCATCGCGCTGCTGTACGTGACGCTGTGGAAGTACGAGATGGCCGCCAAGAACGCCCGCTCGCAGATCCGCCGCCTGCGCCGCACGCTGCTGGGTGACGATGCACTGCGTCCGGCGGGACGCAGCGCGGCGCCGTCGTGAGTGTCCTGTACGCGATCGCCCCGGCGCTGCCGCTGGGCAAGGCCGGCAAGTTCGTCGTCGCGGCCTACATCGTGTTCATCCTCGTGATCCTGATCTACGTGGCGATCATGGCCGTGCGCGCTCAGCGGCTGGAGGGCGAGCTGATCGAATTGCAGCGCGACGTCGAGGAGGCCCGCCGCGACCGCGAGGCGTCCGCGTCGGAGCCCGCCGAGGCGGCTCAGACGGAGTCGGTCCTGTGAGCGAACTGCTGGCGATCGGGGTCTCGCACAAGACCGCTCCGGTCGAGGTCCGCGAGCGACTGGCGTTGCCCGAGGCCGGGCGGGCGGACTTCATGCGCGAGCTGCGCGGAGCGGCCGACGTGCACGAGGCCGTCGCGGTCAACACCTGCAACCGGACCGAGCTGTATCTGGTCGTCGGGGATCCCGTCGAGGCCGAGAGCACGCTGCTGACGATGCTCGCCCGTCAGGCGGGAATCCGGCCCACCGGGCTGGCCACCGCGATCTACTCGCACCGCAACTGCGACGCCGCGCGCCACCTGTATCGCGTCGTCTCGGGCCTGGACTCGATGATCGTCGGCGAGGCGGAGGTCCAGGGCCAGATCAAGCGTGCCTACGAGGGAGCGCTGGAGATGGAGACCGTGGGCCCGCTCACCAACCGCCTGTTCCGGGCGGCGCTGCAGACCGGCAAGCGGGTGCGCACCGAGACCGCGATCGGCGAGCGTCAGCTCAGCCTTCCCGGCGTGGCCGTCGCGCTGGCCAAGGAGCAGCTCGACGATCTGCAAGGGCATCAGGTCGTGATCATCGGGACCGGCGAGACCAGCGAACTGGCCGCCCGCGCGCTGGCCGACAGCGGCGCCCACACCGTATTCGTGGCCACCCGCCGGCGCGACCGCGCGCTCAGCCTGGCCCGTCGCTACCGGGGCTCCAGCGTCAGCTTCGACGAGCTTCCGGAGGCGCTGCAGGCCGCCGACATCGTCGTCGCCGCGACCGCTTCGCCGCACCTGCTGCTCGAGGTGCGCGAGCTGGCCGAGGTGATGGCCCAGCGCGATGGCCGGCCGCTGCTGCTGATCGACCTCGCCGTGCCGCGTGACATCGACGCCGCGTGCGCCGAGCTGGACGGCGTGTCGCTGTATGACATCGACGACTTGCAGGCGGTGGCGATGCGCAACCGCAAGGTCCGCCAGGCGGAGGCGCGCAAGGCCGAGGGGATCATCGAAGAGGAGATCCAGCAGTTCGCCGCCTGGATGGGCTCGCTCGAGGTGCTGCCGACGCTGGCGGCGCTGCGCACCCACGCCACCCGGATCGCCGACCAGGTGGTCCAGGAGAACGACGCCAAATGGGAGTCGGCCTCGCCGCGCGACCGCGAGCGGATCGACGCCGTCGCCCGCGCGGTCGTCAACCGGCTGCTGCACGAGCCGACGCTGCGGATGAAGGAGATGCGCGACGACCGCGTGCACGCGCGCATGGCGCTGGTCCGCGACCTGTTCGGGTTGACCGCGCAGGAGGGCGATCTCGTTGCGCTCGACGACAGCGACGCGGAGATCGTGGACGAGCCCGCGGCGGTGCTCGCCGAGGTGCGCGCGCTGTCGGCCGGGGCGAAACGCCGTAGCGTCTGATGCGCCTGGGCACACGCGCCAGCGCGCTGGCGCTGGCCCAGGCCCGCTGGGTTGCGGACCGGCTCGGCGGCGCGGACGCCGGTGTGCAGATTGTCGAGATCACCACGCTCGGCGACCGCGGCGCGCCGGTGCAGGACAAGTCGCGCTGGGTATCGGAGCTCGAGCGCGCGCTGCTGGACGGCCGCATCGACGTTGCCGTGCACTCGGCCAAGGACGTGCCCACCGAGCTCGGTGAGCCGCTGGCGCTGGTGGCCGTGCCGGAGCGCTCCGACGCCCGGGACGCGATCTGCGGCGCTGCCGCTCTGGGCGCGCTGGCTCCGGGCGCGGTGATCGGGACCTCGAGCGTGCGCCGCACGGCCCAGATCCGGGCGCTGCGCGATGACCTGCGGGTGGTGGAGCTGCGCGGCAACGTCGACACCCGGCTGCGCAAGCTGGCCGAGGGCCAGGTCGATGCGCTGGTGCTCGCGCTGGCGGGGCTGCAGCGGCTCGGCCGCGAGTCCGAGGCCGGCGGCGCGATCGATGAGTTCGTTCCGGCCGCCGGTCAGGGTGCGCTGGCGCTGGAGGCTTGCCGCGGCGCGATCGATCCCGAGCGGCTGGCGCAGGTCAATGATCCGGGCGCGGAGCGCTGTCTGATCGCCGAGCGCCAGCTCGTGCACGCGCTCGGCGCGTCCTGCAACACCCCGGTCGGTGCCCGGGCCAGGTGTCTGAACGGGGGTGGTCTGGAGCTGGTCGGCTGGGTCGGATTGCCCGACGGCTCGGCCTGGCTGCGCGATCTCGTGTCCGGCGATCCGGCGACGGTCGGGCTGCAGTGCGCCGAGCGGATGCTGGCCGCCGGCGCCGCCGAGTTGCTGGCCCGCGCCGAGGCGGAGCTGGCCGGATGACGGTGTACCTGGTGGGCGCCGGGCCGGGTGACCCCGGTCTGATGACCGCCCGCTCGCTGCAGCTGATCGCCGCCGCCGACGTGATCGTGTATGACCGGCTGATTCCGGTGACCGCGCTGGACGGTGCGCGGGCCGATGCCGAGCTGATCTACGCCGGCAAGGAGGGCGGCGGCCCGTCGGTCTCCCAGCTCGACATCAGCGCGCTGCTGCTGGAGCACGGCGCCGCCGGACGTGAGGTCGTCCGGCTCAAGGGCGGCGATCCGTTCGTGTTCGGACGCGGCGGGGAGGAGGCCGAGCGGCTGCGCGAGCAGGGGGTCGCGTTTGAGGTCGTGCCGGGGATCACCGCCGGCGTGGCGGCCTCGGCGTACGCCGGCATCCCGGTAACCCACCGGGACGCCGCCAGCGCGGTCGCGTTTGTAACCGGCCACGAGGATCCCGAGAAGCCCGAGTCGGCGCTGGACTGGACGGCCCTGGCGCGGTTCCCCGGGACGCTGGTGGTCTACATGGGCGTGCGCCAGCTGGAGGCGATCGCCGGACGGTTGATGGCCGGTGGACGCGCCGCGAGTGAGCCGGCCGCGGTGATCGAGCGCGGCACGCTGCCGAACCAGCGGGTGGTGACGGCAACGCTGGAGACGATCGCGTCGGTCGCGGCGGCCGCACAGATCCGTGCGCCGGCGATCTCGCTGTTCGGTCCCGTCGCGGCGCTGCGGAATGACCTGGCGTGGTTTGAGACCCGGCCGCTGGCTGGCGTCTCGATCGCTGTGACCCGGGCGCGCGCTCAGGCCAGCGGGCTGGCGCAGCGGTTGCGGGCGCTGGGGGCCGACGCGATCGAGGCACCGGCGATCCGGATCGCGCCGCTGGCTGGACCGGCGCCCGAGCTGGAGCGCTATGACCTGGTCTGCCTGACCAGCCCCAACGGCGTGCGACTCCTGTTTGAGCGTCTGGCGACGGCCGGCCGCGACGCGCGCTCGCTGGCGGGAGCACGGGTGGCGGCGATCGGGCCGGGCACCGCGGCCGCTCTCCGTGAGCACGGCGTGATCGCCGACGTCGTGCCCGAGCGGTTCATCGCCGAAGGGCTGGTGGAGGCGCTGGCCGACGTGCCGGTCTCCCGGGCGCTGATCGCCCGCGCCGCCGAGGCCCGAGACGTGCTCCCCGACGCGCTGCGCGAGCGGGGGGCGGAGGTGGACGTGGTCGCGCTGTACGAAACCGTCGCCGAGCCGTTGCACGGTGCCCAGCGAGCCGCGGTTGCCGCCGCCGATTACGTCACCTTCACCTCCTCCTCGACCGTCACGTTCTTCTTTGCCGCGCTTGACGGAGCCACGCTGGGACCGGGGACGCGGTTGGCCAGCATCGGGCCGGTGACCTCAGACACGCTGCGCGAGCACGGCCACGAGCCCGACGTGGAGGCCGGACGCCATGACATCGACGGGTTGATCGATGCGTTGACCGCCGACGCCGCGCGGCGCCGGCGTTGATGACATCCCGCGTTCGGGCTGGCAGCGTCTGAGCGCTGCGATGCGTCTCGCTCCGGGCCGCGGGTGGGTGCCGGTCAGTCTGTGCAGGGTCGGTCGTGGTTCGTTGGTGACCAACCGCGGAGCGGGTAAGCAGGCCGTGCTGAGTGCGACAAATCTCGGTTCGTCGCGGAGATTTGTCACCAAGCGCGCGTCCCGCCTGCATTTGGCGAGAAATCCGCGGAGGGGGTATCGCGATTTGTCACACCGAGCATGAAAAATCAGGTCAGCAGCCGATCTGCTAACCCGCCAGCACCTCGCCCACCACCGGCATCGATGGCATCTCAGTCATTCTGGGCGAGGCTCGTCACGCGGCGCCGGTGTATTGGGCAGCCGGGCGGGCGGCCAAGGTGCTTATACGATGCCTGGATGCTGCCGACCCACGGGCTGGCCGCGCTCGCCGCTGACGGCCGGCGGCTAGCGGCCGCACGGTGAGCCGACGCTCGGCCAATCGGTTCGAGGTCGGATCGGTCGTCGCCGACCGCCGGATCGACGCCGTCGCCGGTGAGGGCGGCATGAGCATCGTCTACCGCGCCTGGAACCTGCGCCTGAAGCGGGTCGAGGCCGTCAAGGTGATCTCCGAGGAGTTCGTACGCGACCAGTCCTTCCGCGACCGGTTCGAGCGTGAAACCGAGCTGGCGGCGAGCATCGACCATCCCAATGTGGTCACCCTGTATGACTCCGGAGAGGGGCCCGCCGGCGAGCTGTTCATCGCGATGCGCTACGTCGAGGGCACGACGCTGGAGCGCCTGGTGCGTGAGCGCGGCCACCTCGATCCGCGGCTGGCGGCGGACCTGATCGCCCAGGTCGGCTCGGCGCTGGACGCTGCGCACGGTCAGGGCCTGGTCCACCGCGATGTCAAGCCGGCGAACATCCTGATCGCCGGCCACGCGGCCGACGGCGAGTACCACGCCTATCTGACCGACTTCGGGCTGGCCAAGCGGGTCTCCTCGCAGTCGGCGCTGACCGGGGTCGGGCTGATGGTCGGAACGATCGACTTCATGGCTCCCGAGCAGGCGGGAGCGCGTCCGGTCGACCTTCGCGCCGACGTCTACGCGCTCGGCGCGACGCTGTTCGTGGCGCTCACCGGGCAAGTGCCGTATCCACGCGAGGGAGATCTCGCCCGGCTCGTGGCCAAGCTGGGCGAGCCGCCGCCGCTCGCCTCGCAGGTCGCTCCCGGCGTGCCGCTCGCGTTTGACCCGGTGATCGCCAGGGCGATGGCCGAGGACCCGAGCGCACGATGGACATCGGCCGGCGAGCTCGGCGAGGCGGCGCTCAACGCCTCCGGCCGCCGGACTACCGACTCCGCGCGCGGACACCGAGCGCCGGATCCGATCACGGTCGGCTCGGTGATCGACGGCCGCTACCAGATCGAGGCCGAGGCCGGCAGCGGCGGCATGGCCGTCGTGTATCGCGCGCTGCATCTGAAGCTGGCCAAGACCGTCGCGCTGAAGGTGATGTCACCCAACCTCGCCGTCGACCCCGAGTTTCAGCGGCGCTTCGAGGCCGAGGCCCGGTCGGCGTCGGAGATCGATCACGAGAACGTGATCCCGGTCTACGACTTCGGCGAGGACGAGCACGGGCTGTACATCGTGATGCGCTATGTGGAGACCAATCTCCGCGACCTGCTGCGCGCCCGGGGGGTAATGGATCCGCTGCGAGCCGTGCAGGTGATCGAGCAGGTCGCCTCCGCGCTGGACGCGGCGCATGCGCGCGGGCTGCTGCATCGCGACATCAAGCCGGCCAACATCCTCGTCGAGCAGTCGACCAGCCGCATCTTCCTGGCCGACTTCGGCCTGGTGCGCTCCTCCCGCGGAGAAGACCCCGCCCACCCGACCGGATCCCGGGTGCTGGGCACCGACTGGTACATGGCCCCGGAGCGCCGCCACCACGAGGAGACCAAGCTCGGCGACGTGTATTCGCTGGGCTGCGTGCTGTGGGAGATGCTCGCCGGCCCCGGGCACCATCTGCCGGGTCGCAGCGCCGTGACCGAGGAGGTGCGGGTCGCGTCGGGCCTGCGCACCGTGGTGGAGACGTCGGTCTCAGAACGCCCCCGGGAGCGCTACGCATCAGCCGGGGAGCTGGCCAGCGCGGCCCGGGCGGCGCTGGGGACGGTGACCCATGTGGAGCAGCGCCGACAGGAGTCGCCGGCGTTCCACGATCCGCTCAGCGCCGGTCTGAGCTCGCGTGTGCTGGACCTATGCACGCAGACGCTGCCGACGGCCGCCGAGCCCGCCGCCCGTGAGGAGCTGGAGTCGATTCGCGAGCGCCTGAGGGAGCCACTGGTGATGGCGGTCGCCGGGCGGCCCGGCACCGGCAAGTCGACGCTGGTCAACGCACTGCTCGGCCGGCGGATCGCTGAGACCGGAGCGGGCGAGAGCGCGCGGGTGGTGACCTGGTTTCGCTACGGGGATCCCGAGTGCCTCGAGCTGGTGCTGGTCGACAGCGAGCGCGTGCATCTCGATCTCAACGACGGCAAGCTTCCGGAATCGCTTCCGGTGGCGTTGGATCAGATCGCGGCAATCGAGGTCTACCTGACGGCCAACGTGCTGAAGTCGCTCACGATCGTGGACACACCCGGATTGGAGGCGATTTCGGCGCCCGAGGCCGGCCGGTCGGGGGACGCGACGCCTAGCGAGGCGGTCGCGATCCAACGCGCCGACGCGCTCCTGTTCGCGATGGCGGGGGACGCGGTCGCCGCTGATCGCGAGGCCCTGGCGGCATTCCAGCGCCGGTCTGAGAGATCGGGGCATGCCAGCGCCGTCAACGCGATCGGCGTTCTCACCAAGACCGACCTGCTGGCCGGCGACGCGCTGGATCGCCAGCCGGCGATCGACCGGGCCCGGAGCCTGAACGAAGCGTTGGGGTCGCTGGTCTCCGGTGTCGTGCCGATCGCCACCCAGATCGCGCAGACGATCAACACCGGAGCGCTCAAGCAGGCCGACGTCGACCGGCTGGCGCGCTGGGCCCAGCTCGATGCCGCCGAGCGCGAACTGCTGTTGCCGGCCGACGCAGCCTCGCTGCGCAACGCCGCGGACGGCCCGACGCGGGTGGTGGGTCTGCTCGGTCGCCACGGCGTCGAACTCGCGCTCGAGCTGGCCGATTCGGGCGACCCGTTTAACCTGGTCAGTCTCAGCCGGCGGCTGCGGGAGCTGTCGGGGATCGACGAGCTACGCAAGCAGATCGACGGCGTGCAGCTGCGCACCGACGCGCTCAAGGCCGACCGTGCGCTGACCGAGTTGGAGTCGGTGTCGTGGCGCCATCAGCTCGTCAATCTCCGCAACCAGATCGACCGGATGCGCCTGGACACCCCGTTGCTCGAGCTGATGCGGCTGTTCGATCGCTGCGCCGGCGGCCAGATCGAACTCGACGACGGCCGGCTGGCAGAGCTCGAGCAGCTGCTCACCGGTCGCACGATGGCCGACCGGCTTGGCCTCGAGGCGGCCGCCGGCCCCGACGACGTCCGCCAGGTGGCGACACGTCGAGCACGCGGCTGGCGGACCTGGGCGGGCGGCGGCCTGGCCAGCTTCCAGGGCCAGCAGGTGGCTAACAAGGTCGATGACGTCTACATGCAGCTCGCGTTCGCCGAGTCTGAGTAGCGCCGCGCCCTTCGCCGGGGCAAGGATTTACCCGATCCGGCAAGAGGACTTATCGGATCCTTAAGTGCGGTTGCGCGGTCCCTGCCGAGCGTCTATCTTCTGGCCCCCGCCACGGCGGCGCGGCGAGGCGTCAAATTCCGGTTCGTTGCCGCCGCTGGGAGTGGCTCTTCGATGGGGGTACTGGTGTTCATACGACTTACGCTTGCGTCGCTGCTGGGGCTGATCCGGCAACCCGCGCCGACGGCCCTGTGGTGACCGACCGCGACACGCGCACCTCGTCCTGGACCCTCGCCGTCGACTTCGGGACCTCGTCGACCGCCGCCGCGATCGGACGCGACGGCGGAGCCGAGCTCGTCGGGGTCGACGGTGGCCTCCCGCGGATGCTCTCCAACGTCTTCTGGCAGGAGTCCACCGGCCGGCTGCTGCTCGGAGACGTGGCCGACCAGGCTTCGGCGCAGGCGCCCTGGTGCTTCGAGCGCAGCCCGAAGGTGAAGCTCGGCCAGCAGTTCATGCTGCTCGGCGACCAGCGCGTCCGCGTCAGCGAGGCCGTCGGGGCGGTGATCGGTCGCGTGGCGCAGGACGCCATCCGCCTGCGCGGCGGCGAGCGGCCGGCAACCGTCCGGCTTACCCATCCCGTCCGCTGGGGTGATGAGAAGCGTGAGGCGCTCGTGGAGGCGGCGGCCGTCGCCGGCCTGGAGAACCCAGAGCTGGTCCTGGAGCCGGTCGCCGCGGCGATGCACTATGCCTCCGAGCGCCTGGCGACGGGCGAACATGTCGCGGTCTATGACCTCGGTGGAGGAACCCTGGACACGGCCGTGCTGCAGCGGACCGAGTGGGGTTTCGAGGTCGTCGGAGAGCCCCGCGGCCGTGACGGATTCGGCGGCGAGGAGTTCGATCACCGCCTGTACCGCTTCCTCGGCACGCAGCTTCCCGAGGACGAGTGGCTGCGGCTGCGTACCGAGCCCGAAGAGGACGGTGACAGCGCCTGGCCGAAGGCCAACCGCCAGTTCCAGCGCAACGTGCGGCGAGCCAAGGAGCTGCTGACTCACAATCCGCAGGTCGACGTGGACGTGCCCTCCCCGGTCAACCGGGGGCTGACGCTCAGGGTGGAGGAGCTCGAGAGCCTGATCCGGCTCGATCTCGTGGACTCCGTGCGCGAGTTGGAGCGGACGATCGAGTCCTCCGGTCTGGCGCCCGGGGAGCTCACCGCGGTCTACCTGGCCGGCGGATCCAGCCAGATCCCGCTCGTCGCCCGGCTGATCGAGGAGCGGCTGGGCGTAGCGCCCGAGCATCTGAACGACGCCAAGGCCGTGATCTGCCTCGGCGCGGCCCTCGGTCGCCGGACGCCGGACGCCATGCGGAGCACGGCCGTGACCAACGGCGCTCAGACCGCGACCGAGGTCGATGGGGCGACGGAGGTTGCTGGCGCGACGGAGGTTGCTGGCGCGACGGAGGTTGGTGGCGCGACCGAGGTTGGTGGTGCGACCGAGGTTGGTGGCGCGACCGAGGTTGGTGCCGCAACCGAGGTGGCTGCCGCGGCGGGGGTGGCTGCCGCGGCGGGGGTGGCTGCCGCGGCGGAGGTGGCCGACCCGCAGCCCTCGACGGCGAACGGCAGCGTCGCGAGCGGCGGAACCGGGGTCTCCAGCGACACCGAGGCCACAACTAACGGCGGGACGGAGGTCGGCGAAGCCGAGCCCGTGCTCAGCACTTCGGCGACCCGGGCCGTCCCGACCGCGGTCTCGGTGGCTGAACCCGAGGGCGCGTCCGGGCAGCAGCGCTCAGACTGGATCCCACCGCCAAGCGGCCCGCGGAGCAAGCTTCCGTTCGCGATCGCCGGGGCCGTCGTTGTGGTGATCGTCGTCCTGGTGGCGCTGCTCGCCGGCGGTGGCGGGAAGTCAAAAAAGAAGCCGACGCCGGCGGTCACCCATGCCAGCGCGCACAGCACGAGCTCAGGTCCGCTGACGGTCTCCTATGGCTCGGCCTGGAGCGCCGCGACCGGTACGGTCGCCGGGGCGTCCGCGCTCGGCGGCTCGTCGCCGCCGGTCGCGCTGAAGTCAGGTCAGGTGACGCTCGCGGGCGGCCAGCTCAAGCGCTCGGCCGCGATCCCCGGCGGCGCGCCGCCACAGTTGGTATCCGCCTCTGGACGCCCGGCGTCTACGTCATCGGCGACGGTGGCCGGCGCCAAGGCCAAGGAGTACGCATGGGCTCCGGCGGGCAAACGAGTCGAGGCCTACATCGTCCCGACCTCCCGCGCCGACGTCGCGATCATCTGCCAGGCGCCGTTTGATGGAGCCAGCTTCTCCTCTTGCACCGAGCTCGCGCAGAGCGCCAAGCTGTCAGGCGTGCAGACGCTGGCGCCCGGTCCCGCGCGCACGTTCGGCGCGGCACTGCAGCAGAAGCTCTCGCCGGTGCTCAGCCTGCGGGGCCGCCTGCACGGGCTCGGCGGCGCCAAGCTTGGGCCCCGGGCCGGCAAGGCCACCGGCCTGGCCGGCGCCGACACCCGCGCAGCGTCGTCGGTCGCCGCGATCGGCGCTCCGACGCGCTATGCCACGCCGGTGTCGGCACTGGTCTCGGCGTTGCGCATCGAGGCTCGCCAGCTGACCTCGCTCGCCAAGGCGGCTCGCGGTGACCGTCGGGACGCCTATGCCCGCGCGGCGAAAGCCGTCGGAAAGGCGAGCGGCACGCTGCGGGCGGCGACGGCGGCGTTCGCCGCCTACGGCCTGCCGATCCGTGGATTCTCCAAGCTTCACCTGTCCGGGCCCCCGCCACTGCCGGTGGTCCACTCCACGCCGCCGACGGTGACCCCGACGACGCCGACGACGGTGACCCCGAGCCCGACGCCGACGCCGACGCCGACGCCGACCCCGACCCCGACCCCGACCCCGACCCCGCCGTCTGGCGGTGGTGGCGGCGGCAGTGGCTGCGGCGGGACCTGCACGAGCCCGGGCGCATAGGCAGGCACCGTTGTCCGGGCACACTCACACTTGCCGACGGCTCCGCACGCGTTCGTCGCTGCTCCTCGCGGCAACGGCGATTGTGCTGCTGACCGGCACCCTGGCGGCGGGCACGGCGATGGCCGGTGTGATGCACACCGAGTCGCGGTACAACCCGACCCGGACGGCCATGCCCGCGGTCGATGCCGGCATGAGGGCCCGGTCGCTCGTGTTCGGATCGATGGCCTCGGCCGGTCCGGTCGCCGAGGCGGACGGTCTCAACCCGGTGGTGAAGCCGTTCAGCTTCTTCCTGATCTACCACTCGGTGAACTCGCTGGAGATCGCACTGAAGGCGTTTGAGATCAAGCCGTTCTTCCCGCAACAGGCGGCGCCCCTGGGTGGCTGCCTGCATTGCCTGGGCTTCGGTCACTTTCAGTCCTACGTCGTCAAGCGCGACACGCTGACCGAGAAGGTGCGCGGGACGCGGCTGCTGACGACCCACACGAGGTTCAGTCAGGCGATCGTGCGGCGGGGGGAGATCGGTCGCTTCAAGGTCTATGGCGTCGCGCTGAACCCCGCACGGCCGTTCGTGCGCCAGGCGGGCTGCCTGGGCGCCGACACCGGCGTGACCAACGACGACCTGATCTACGGCCGGGCGCTGCCGCTCGTCGGGTGCACCGCTGCGACCCCGCGAGACGGCGCCACCAGCTTCAACGCACCGGCCGAACTGTCCAAGACCGTTCAGGGCCACGGCAGCGTCTCGGGCAACGCGAAGGGCGAGCGCTGGCTGAGCGTGTTCAAGGTTCACGCCGCGTGTGGCGCCAACGCCCAGGCCACCAAGCGCATTCATGGCGTCTCGGGGGCCGTGTGGAAGGTGCGCGGACGGTTCCGCGAGACCTTCACCACCGGCCTCGACACCCGGGCCGGACACTTCTGCGTGTATCTGCAGGACGGCGGCCGCTGGCACAAGGTGCCCGACGGGCGCATCAGCCAGCGGGGCAGCATTGCCTTCTTCGGCGGCGACAGCGTCTCGATCACCGGCGCCGCGACGGGCGCCGCCGGCCAGGCGGTCGCCGATACGTTCGGCGGATTTGCCTCGGCGTCGGAGGTTCTCTGGACGTTTGACTCCTATACGCCGTGCGCGCCGACCGCCGAGGCGGAGTATCCCGCCGCGGTGGGAGTCGGCGTCAACAGCGTCAAGGGTCTGTTCTCGCTGTCGGTCAACAGCATCCCGCTGGCGCAGAGCGCCTACCGGTGTGGCTACCTGCAGGTGGGTGCATCATCACACCACAAGCCCACCGGTCCGACGCTGGCCTCGGCGAGCGCGTTGATCACCGTGTCCTGAGCGGGCGCGGGAGGTGGCTCCTCAGGAGCCGCCGTTTCGCCGCTTGAGGCAGCCTGGCGGTGTTGATCGCTTCGAGCTGATCAGAGGCGAAACTCGTCACGAGCACGGGTGTCGCCTCGCTAAGGGATCGGTTGCGGGACGGCCTCGCAGGCGATCGATCTCTCAGCTCGTCGAACCGAAGAACTGGGCCGCTCGACGGTTCAGCTCGTCCTGGGAGATGTCCTCGATGCGTTGGCTGAGCATCCACTGCTGACCGTAGGGGTCGCGCAGGCGCCCACCGCGCTCGCCGTAGAACTGGTCAGCGAGTGGATAGATCACCTCGGCGCCGGCGGCGACGGCCTGCTCCCAGGCAGCGTCGACATCGGTCCAGTACGTCGCCATGATCGCGCTGACGACCCCGCCAAGCAGCTCGGGCGGGTCCGCATCCTGCGCCTCGCCGGTGATCATCACGACTGAGTTACCGATCCGCACCTCGGCGTGAATCAACTCGCCATCGGGTCCAACGAACCGCTCGCCCAGCTCCTCGGCTCCGAATGCGGCCTGGTAAAAGTCGATAGCGGCGGCGCCATCCCGTACGACGAGCCGTGGGGTCACGGTCCGAAGGTGCTCAGGAATGGGGCTGGCAGGCGGATTCAGGTCGCTCGGCATCGCTGCGTTCCTTGGCCAGCTTAGGACCTATCTTGGCACTTGGCCCCGCGGGCGTGAGAGCACGTCCGGGTTAGGCGCCGTCAGGGCTTGTCTTCTGCGGATGTGGGGTCTCGCCGCGTTCGAGCATCGCGATGAACGTCGCGATTTTCGCGGCGCGCGTCGCCGTGCGCTTCACGCTGGCGATGCGAAACAGGATCGCGAACCGGTTCTGCGAGGTCAGCTTCGCGAACAGCGCCGCCGCCGCCGGGCTGGCGTCCAGGGCCGCCTGGAGATCATCGGGCACCGGCGCATCCTTCTGCCGGTAGGCCGCGTCCCAACGACCATCCGCCTTGGCCCGCTCGACCTCGGCGTGCCCAGCCGGGCGCATTCGGCCGGCGGCGGTCAGCCGAGCGATGTGTTTCCGGTTTCGCTGTGACCACACGCTTCTGGGACGCCGGGGTGTGAACACCCGCAGGTGATAGTCCTCGTCGAGCGCCGCGACTTGTCCGTCGATCCAGCCAAAGCACAGGGCGCTGTCCAGTGCCTGCGCGTAGGTGATCCCCGGGCGCGGTGATGCCGTCTTGCGCAACCGAAGCCTCACACCTTGCAGATCCGGGTCATCGCTGAGCCACGTCTCCCACGCTTCGACGCTGTCGACCTCGAGCACAGGCTTGTCAGAAACCCCCGCCATGCTCGCCACGGTAGCCGAACGGCGCCTAAATCTGCTGCCGTGGGCACGTGTTGCTCGAAGTGTCTCGCCAACCATCGGCCGTCAGGCCCTCGCACCAGGACTGATGACGAGACCGACCTCCATATCGCACCAATCCTGCTCGGCGAGGGCATCCGGCTGTACGACAACCACGGCAGCCAATCGATCGCCGCTACCGGGACGCCAAGGTCGGCCCCAGCCGCCAGAGCCGCGACCGCCAGTGCGCTGAGGGGTAGCCGGGTACCGTCTGGCGGGTGAGTGGCCCGTTCATCACGTTCCTGTCGGACTACGGGCTCAGCGATGACTTCGTCGGCATTTGTCACGGCGTGATCGCCCGCATCTGCCCGCAGGCGCGCGTGATCGATCTCGCCCACGGAGTTCCCCGTCACGACATCCGCGCCGGCGCGGCGCTGCTGGAGCAGGCGATGGCCTATGTCCCGGTGGGGGTTCACCTCGCCGTCGTCGATCCCGACGTCGGCGCGCAGCGCCGCGCGGTCGCACTCGCGCTCCAGGACGGCCGCATCCTCGTCGGTCCCGACAACGGGCTGCTGTGGCCGGCCGCCGAGGCCGGTGGGGGGGTGGTCCAAGCGGCCGACATCGCCCGGTCGCGATTCCGCCTGACGCCCGTCTCGGCGACCTTTCACGGGCGCGACATCTTCGCCCCGGTGGCCGCGCAGCTCGCGGCCGGCGTGTCATTGGCCGAGACCGGCGACCCGCTGGATCCCGCCGAGCTGGTCGGGCTCGCGCTGGAGCCACCGCGGCGCGACGGCGACGCGCTGATCGCGCGAGTTCGCTACGTCGACCGCTTCGGCAACCTGCAGCTCAACGCGGGGCACGCCGACCTGGCGCACACCGGGCTCCGGCTCGGGCGGGCCGCGAGCCTGCGATTGCCGGACGGCACCGAGCACGTGGCCCAGTACGTCCGCACGTTCGCCGAGGCCGGCCCGGGGGAGCTGCTGCTCTACGAGGACGCCCAGCGGCGCCTGGCCGTCGCGGCGCGAGATGGCGATGGCGCCCGCCGGCTGGGCCTGTCGGTCGACGCAGAGCTGGCGCTGCGCCGCCGATGACGACACTGGGCCGGCCGCGGCTGCACCTGCGCGCCACCGACTCGACGAACACCCGCGCGCGTGAGCTGGCCGCTGCCGGCGCTGCGCACGGAACGCTCGTGACCGCCTCCGAACAGCACTCTGGGCGGGGTCGTCAGGGCCGCACCTGGACCGCTGCGCCGGGGCGGGCGCTGCTGTGCTCGCTGGTGCTGCGCGATCCGCCGCGGCTGCTGCCGCTGCTCGCCGGCGTCGCCGTCGCCGAGACGATCGACGCGATCGCCGGCGGCGGCCCGACAGCGTGCGTCAAATGGCCCAACGACGTTCATCTCGACGGTCGCAAGGTCGCCGGCATCCTGGTCGAGGGACGTCCTCAGGAGCGCTGGGCGGTGCTTGGCATCGGCCTCAACGTGGCCTTGGCGCCCGACGATTTCCCGGCCGGGCTGCGCGACACGGCGACTACGTTGGGCCTCGGAACGGCGGCGATCGAGCCGGCCCTGGCCGCGCTGCTGGACGCGCTGGACCGCTGGCTGGCGGCGCCGCCGGCGGAGGTCCTAGGCGCGGTGCGCCGGCGCGATGCCCTGTTTGGACGGCAGATCCGCTGGGCCGGGGGCGAGGGCCGCGCCGATGGAATCGACGACGAGGGGCGTCTGATCGTCCTGGTCGGCGACGGGCGCCGGGTGGCGCTCGACGCCGGCGAGGTTCATCTGCAAGCAGCCCAGCGCGCCTGAGCAGCGCGCCGTGGAGCTATGCGGCCTCTTCGGCATCGTCGTTGGCCCGGGAGCGCCGGTGCGGGGGCTTGAACTCGACCGCGCTGGCCGGTGTTGAGTCTGTGTCGAGCTCCGGCTTGCGCTCGGCGTCGGCATCGGTTCCGGCCTCGGCCTTGGAGACCGCGTCGGCGACGGCTTCGGGGTCGGCGACCGGCTTGGCCTTGGACCTGGCGCCCCGCGACCTGCCGGCAGCGGAACGCGGCCTCGGTTTGCGCTGGCGCTTGGGGGCAACGGCCTCCACCTCGGCGGCGGGATCGAGCTCGGGTTCGGCTCCGGCCGACCGCGTCTCGGCGGGCTCGGGTTCCGGGGACCGCTCGCTCTCCTGGGGCGATGGCTTGCCGCCGGTACGCTTCTCGGTATCGATCGCCCGGTTGGATCGCGTCTCAGACGCCGCGTCGGGCTCGCCGCCGGAACCGGACTTGCGCCGCCGGCGTTTGTTGCCCCGCCGGCCCTTGGGGAAGTTGCGCAGCAGCTCACGGGCCAGCGCCGCGGGCTTGCGGGCCATTCGGGTGCGCGCGCCTCGCAGGGCCTCCTCGGCCTCCGGCGTATGGGCGAGCGCGGCGGCGAGCAGCGCGGCCGACAGCCGCCGGTCCTCCTTGCGCGAGGCGTGAACCAGCCGTCGCGCGTTGCGCGCATGGGCAGAGCCCGACGAGTTGACCAGCAGACCCAGCAGGCGCTTGGTCTCGGGCCAGCGCTGGACCGCGTACTCCTCGTGGACCTCGCGCGTGTACTCGGCCATCCGCCAAATCCAGGCGTTGGCCTGGTCGCGGCGGCCGATGCGGCGCTCGGCCAGCGCCTGCAACATGATCTTGACCCCCTCGCGGCGTTCGTCGCGTGGCCAGCCGCCCATGATGTCGATCGCCGTGTCAAACGCCTCGGCATCGCGGCTGGCGGCGATCTCCTGCAGCGCCCGCAGCCGCAACTGGGCGTTGCGGTTGCGCTGCACCGCGGTCAGCAGGAAGCGCCGCTTGAGCTCTCCGCCGCGATCGAAGTGCAGCATCGCCTTGGCGCGGCGCCAGCCGTTGGGCGCCACGCGAGCGCCGGCCAGCGCCGCCCACACGTGCTGTTCGCCGTAGTCGAGGTGCTCGACCGCGATCCGCCACAGCTCGCGCTCGAATACCTCCGCCCGCCGCTCGGGATCAGGCGTCAACGGCAGCACCCGGCGCTCGACGCGGACCCGCCGGCCACGGCCACGGCGTACGGGACCGACGACGATCGCGCCACCGCGGTAGACGTCGCGGTCCAGCAACGAGTGCAGCGTCACCACCGGATCGTCGTGCTTGGTCGCGGGGTGCACGAAGTCGATCACGATCCCCGCTTCCTTGCCGGGATGGCGGCGGGTGACGCGGCCGACGCGCTGCTGGTAGATGCGCTTGGAGGCGGTGGGGGCGAGGTGCATGCAGATCGTCGCTCGCGGGCTGTTCCAGCCCTCGGCCAGCAGCTGGGCGTTGACCAGCACGTCGACCTTGCCGGACTCGTAGTCGGCCAGCACCCGGGCCAGCTCACGCTTGGGCGTCTCGCCGGACACCCCCATCGCGTTGATCCCGATGTCGCGGAACGCCTGCGCGACGTTGTAGGCATGCTTGACCCCAGCGGCGTAGACGACGCCCGGCACGCCGTTGAACCGGGTCTTGTAAAGGTCGGCGATCGCGACGTTGAACGGCGTCTGGTCCAATATCTGGGCCAGCATCTCCTGGTCGAACTCGGTGTCCACTTCACCGCGGCGCAGCGGCACCTTGGCGATCGTCCTTACGCCTGGACCCGGCGGAATCCGAATGCAGCGCAGCGGGGAGATGACGCCGCGCCGCGCGGCCTGGGCGAGATCAAAGCGGCTCGTCTGCGTCGGGAACAGGTCGGTGACGTGACGGGCGATCAGCGCGCCGGTGGCGGTCATGCCGACGAAGATCGGGCCCGCCCAGGCGCGGATCGACGCCGACGTCTTCTCTCCCAGCGCCGTGTGGGCCTCGTCGCAGATGACGATCGTGTATGCGTCCGAGATCCGGCCGGCGTTGCGCACGAACCACTGATAGGTCTCAACGGTGACCGGGCCGTTGGCGCTGTCCTGTCCATCGACCAGCGGTCCGCTGATGCGGTCGCGGTAGCCGCGGTCGCGCAATTCGCCGTGGAACTGGTCGACCAGGTTGCGACGGTGGGTGAGGATCAGGACGCCGCCGGTGCGCGACGCCTCGACGAACCCGAGCGCGGCCACCGTCTTGCCGGCGCCGGTGGCGTGCTCGAACCAGAAGCGCTTGGCGGCGTTGGGATCCTCGGGCTGCTCAGCCAGTTGGTCGCCCTCGGCGTCCTCCTCGTCCTGCCAGTCCTGTGGCTCCTCGTCTTCGGGCTCGTCATCGGAGCTTCCGTCTTCGTCGTCGGACTCCTCGTCCTCGTCCTCGTCCTCTTCCGCGTCATCGGAGTCTTCGTCTTCGTCTTCGTCGGACTCCTCGTCGTGATCGTCGTCGGAGTCCTCATCCGAGGCGTCCTCGTCGTCGGCCAGCTCGGTTTTGGCCTCGTCCGCTGGTTCGGCCTCGTCCTCCGGTTCGGGTTCGGGTTCGTCCGCCGGTTCGGGTGCCGGTGGTTCGGGAGGCTCGACGGTCGCGGCACGGCCGTTGCCGGCGCCATTCCCGTTGGCGCTGCGCTGGGCCTCGGCGAGCAGTGCCGTCAGCGTGCCCGACAGGGCATCGACCTGGTGGCTGGAGAGCACGGTGCCGTCGACGAGGTGCGGTTCCTCCTCGGAGAGCACCCGTTCCAAGCCGAGCAGCAGTGAGAACTCGCGCCGCCACTCGAGCGATGGCGTCTTGAGCCCAGCCTCCACCTCGGCCAGCGCGGCGTCGACGGCACGCCGACGGGGAGATCCCGGGGCGAGGGCCTCTTCTAGGGATTCGCCGTCGTAGACGAAGCGCTCACGCGTGAGCAACTCGGCCCGCGCGATGGCGTCAGGGCTTGGAAAGGGGGTGGTGACACCCATCAGTGTTGGCTGTTTCGCTTCAGGATGAACGAGCCGCGAGCATCACTTCGAAGCGGCTCAGGCAGTCTCGGCAGTTTTGCCGAGCACGGCGAGAATTCCTCAGAGCAGACCCCCCGGCCTCCTGACCGAAAGGATAACGCTCATTTAAGCAGATGTGCGCCCGCAGGCTTCTGTCAAGCTGTCGCGGTGCGTGATCTCAGGTGGATGACGGCGCTCGCGGTGCTGCTGTGCCCGCTGCTGGCGGCATGCGGCGCGGCCAAGTTTCACAGCGCGCCGCCGTCCAGATCCGAGGTCAGACGCTCGTTGCAGGGCTCGCCTCCGGCGCTGGCCCAGCTGCACGATCAGGCCAACCGATTGCTGCCCGGCGGGGTGACCGCGTTCAACGCGCGGTTGCGTGCTCTGCGCGGGCACCCGGTGGTCGTCAACAAGTGGGCCTCCTGGTGCGGCCCCTGCCAGAGCGAGTTCCCGACGTTCCAGCGGGCCGCGGTGAAGTACGGGCGCCAGGTCGCGTTCGTAGGGCTCGACGGCAACGACCACGACGGCTCGGCCAGCTCGTTCCTGCGCCGCTTCCCGGTCACCTACCCCAGCTACGTCGACCCGCGCTCGGCGATCGCCGGCACGATCGGGGCCGCTTCGTACTTTCCGATGACTGTCTACATCACCCCCTCTGGACACCGCGTGTTCGAGCATGCGGGTCCCTACGCGACTGAGGCGTCGCTCGAGCACGACATCCGCTTTTACCTCCTGAAATGACCGAGGCGCTCGCCTACGAGACCCGCCGCGTCCGCGGCGAGACGGAGATGGCCGCCCTGCTGGCGCTGCGCCACGATGTCTTCTGCAACGAGCAGGGTGTCCCCTCGCGTGAGGAGCAGGACGGCCGCGACGGCGAGGGGTTGCACCTGGTCGCGGTCTCCGGCGGCGAGGTGCTGGGCACCTGCCGGCTGCTGTTCATCGGACCGACCGTCCAGTTCAGCCGGCTGGCCGTCCTCCACAGCGCCCGCCGCAACGGGATTGCCGGCGCGCTGCTGACGCTCGCCGACGACGAGGCCCGGGCCGGGGGCGCGCGGCGCCTGGTCCTGCACGCCCAAACTTACGCGCGCTCGCTGTATGACGCTGCGGGCTACGAGCCGCGCGGGCGGGCGTTCATGGAGGCGGGCATCGAGCACATCGCGATGGAGAAGGTGCTTCGGTAGTCAGCTGAGCACGGGTGCTCGTGAGGCGTGCCCGCGAGGAGATCGAACGATGACCGCCCGTAGCCGCAACCCGCGATGACCGACCGCTAGCGTCCCGCGCGATGTCCGAGATTCGCATCGACCCGTTGACCGGCCAGCGCGCGATCGTCGCCGCCGAGCGCACGGCGCGCCCCGGCGGGGGTCTGGTCGTGGCACCGGCGCCGGCGCTGGATGCGGCCGAGGATCCGTTCGCGGCCGGCAACGAGGACCAGACCCCGACCGAGTTGTTCGCGCTGCGGGCCGGCGGCGGCGCTCCGGACACACCCGGCTGGCAGGTACGGGTGGTGCCCAACCGCTATCCGGCGCTGTCGCCCGATTCCCCTGAGCCGCCCCCACACGCCAACCGCGACCTGTTCTGGGCCGGGCCCGCGCGTGGAGCGCACGAGGTGATCGTCAACGCCCCGGACCCGGTGACGTCGCTGTCTGCGCTGACCGTTGACCAAGTGGTGGTCGCCGTCGACGTTTGGCGCGAGCGGATGCGAGCCCACGCCGGCGCCGCCTGCGTGCACGTGAGCGTCAACGAGCGTGCCGAGGCCGGCTCGACGGTCGCCCACACGCACGCGCAGCTGTACGCACTGGAGTTCGTGCCGGCAGCGATCGCGCGCGAACGGGAGCGCTTCAGCGGCTACGCGACCCGCACCATGGGCGCCAACCTGCTCGCCGAGCTGGTCCAGTACGAGGTCCGTCAGCGGGAGCGGATCGTCGCCATCGACGACGAGGCGGTGCTGATCTCGCCCTACGGCGCGCGCATGCCCTACCAGCTGATGATCGCGCCCCGCACGCCGCGGATGCGCTTCGAGGACGACGGTCCAACCGGCGCCGCGCTGCTCCACGACGCCCTGGGGCGCCTGGCGCGTCGGTTCGGGGCCAGCCCGCCGCTGAATCTGTGGGTTCGCACAGCCCCGCGAGGAGCGGAGCACTTCTGCTGGCGGATCGACATCCTGCCCGCCCTCACACAGCCCGCCGGGCTCGAGCTCGGCGTCGGCCTGGGCGTGAACGTCGTCGCTCCCGAGCTGGCCGCCGCCGAGCTGCGCGACGCCTCGTAGTGCAAGTGCGAGCCCTGGTCCAGCGCGTCAGCCGCGCCTCGGTCGAGGTCGACGGGCGGCGCGTGGCGGAGATCGGCGCCGGACTGCTGGTGCTGCTCGGGGTCACCCACGAGGACTCCGAGGCCGAAGCGCAGTGGCTGGCCGACAAGGTGCGCGCACTGCGCGTGTTCCCGGACGCTGACGGGCGCATGAACGAGCCGCTGGGTGAGCGTGAGGTGCTGTGCGTGAGCCAGTTCACGCTTTACGGCGACGTCCGGCGGGGCAACCGTCCCAGCTATGGCGAAGCCGCGCCGCCCGACGTCGCCGAGCCGCTGTATGAGCGCTTCTGCGAGCTGCTGGGAGCCCAGCGGGGTGAGTTCGGCGCACACATGCAGGTGCAGCTGATCAACGACGGCCCGGTGACGCTGCTGCTGCAGAGTCGATAATGGCGGCCGTGGGCCGCTACCGGTACCTGTTCTCACAGCTCGTGCGTCGCGAGCTGCGCCGGAAATACGGCTCTCCTCTCCGTTTCGGGGTGACTCCACTCGATCACGCACCGCAAGCCGTCCGCGTCCAGATGTCGCCAGCGCTTGGCGCGATGATCCTTGATCTTCAGCGCTAAGCCTGCCGAAACCGAGAGCGGCGCCGGGTCTCAAACGCAAACGGCAGCCACGAACGGCGACGTTGCGGCAGCCCCCACCCTCCGCCGCCGGGTCAACAGCGGGCCCCACCCCAGTGGCTAGGGCGCCGTAAGCGCTGGGGTCGTGCCGGCCTTGACGCGCGCGGCCTGTGGGATCAGCTCGCGCTCTCTGCGCCCCGTTCATTGCGGCCGTCTGGCGGTTTGGGACCGGGTCGTCGTCGGCTGTCTTTAGCCGACGCGTGGTATGAGCGAAGGGCTTGGGGGACTGGCCGTGCTTGCCGGGTTCTGTCAGACGCGCTTGATTTCACGGGCATGCGGGGCGTCCACGTGAGGCCGGTGAATCGCACGGACGGAGGCGCTCGCCGAGAGGACAGCTACCTTCTGGGCGGGGGCTCAAGAGGTCAACCCAGCACCCCGTTTGGGCTGACGGTTCCCACGCAGCGGTAGGGCTCATCCCAGCAGGCCGAGCCCGGCGCGGGTGAACAGCTCGCGGTCGTTGGTGATCACGCCGGTGACCCCGAGTCGCTGCAGTCTGACCAGTCGGTCGGGCTCGTCGACCGTCCAGGCGTAGAGCTCGTGGCCCCGGCCACGGACGGCGTCCACCAGCCGCGGAGTGATCACGCCCCAGTGGGCCATGATCGCGTCCGCCTGGCCGGAGCTCAGGATCCGCTCGGTCTGGCGCGGCAGCACTCGGCGCAGGTAGGCGAGCATCGCGTAGGCGCCCGGACGGGTCAGGGGATGTGAGAGGTAGTCGCGCCGCGCCTTGGGCACCGACAGACCGAGCGCCAGCTCCGGGGCCGCGGCGCGCAGCACCCGCAGGCTGGAGAGCTCCATCGTCGAGACCAGGGTGCGGTGCACCAGGTCGGCTTCTCGCAGGGCCTGCAGCACCGCCGCCTCGTAGCCGGTGGCCTTGACGTCGACGTCGAGCCGGGTCGCGGGGGCCAGCAGCTCGCGCAGTGCCCTCAGCGCGTCGTCGAAGCGCAGCGGCCGCGGGTGTGACAGGTCGCTGGGGTCATGGGCGACGATCAGCTGATCGCCGTCGGCCAGCACGTCGAGCTCGACCATGTCCCAGCTGGCGCCCTCCAGGCGCGACGGCAGCCTGTCGAGGCTCGAGCCCGCCTTGACAATGCTGTGGCCGACGCGCAGGCAGCGCTCCGCCGGCTCTTGGCGCAGTGCCGCGGAGGTCATTGGGGGCTGAAGCCGATCCCGGTGTAGATGCGGTCCAGTCGCCGCTGCGAGCAGGTGCTGGGTCCGGGCACGGCAGGCCTCTCGCGATACAGGCGATCGTCGGCGTTCTGACACAGGGGGGTGCCGGTTGCGTCGGCCGGTCGTCCGCTCGCGGTCGTAGCGACGATGTAATCGGCCTTGCGCGACACGGGCATGTGGGGATTGTCGGTGTTCAGCAGCGCTAGCTGCGAGCACAGCGGTCGTGCCGCCAGGAAGTAGCCGGTCCACAGGGGTTCCGGCGGCGTCTCGACTCCGCTAGCACCCGCGACGAGAACACCGGGTTGCCGGTCAGATATCGGCGCCACATCCGCCGCGACTGGTGGTGCTCGAGGCGATGGCGCAGGGACGCCGGTGCTGGCCGTGGCAGCCACCGCGCTGCCCGAGACCGGCGGCGATGCCGCGCACAACTTCGACCCCGCGGATCCCGACGACCTGCGCCGCCAGCTGGGCGCGCTGCTCGGGGACGAGCGACGGCGGGCGCGGTCGGCAGTGCTCGGGGGCCAGCGGGCGGCCCGAGTTCCCCTGGGCGGGAGCGCACGGCGCGGGCGACCGCGGACGTGTACACAAGCTGCTGTGAACGTGACGAATGTGTCACGGCGTGTAAAGAAAGTGCGCCAATGCAGGGCTTTTAGGCGCCGTACGGCAGCTTGGAGCGTAGCTTGGAGACATGCCACCCCAACCTCCGCTGAGCTACCGCCGCGCGCTGCGGTTGGCCGTCCAGGCCGGCTATACGAAGACCAAGGGTGCGCGCCACGGTGCCAAGCTCGAGAAGCCGGGGTCGAGGCCGTTGATCCTGCCGCGCCACGGCAACCGGAAGTACGGCAAGGGACTGTCGCATGCGATACGTAAACAGATCGATCTATCGTCGGAGGATCAGCCATGGAGCTCACGGTCGTTATCCATGAGGAGCGAGAGAGCTTCTGGTCAGAGGTCGCAGAACTCCCGGGATGCTTCGCGACAGGCCGAACTCTGAGCGAGTTGCGGGTGGCGCTGGCGGAAGGGATCGGTTTGTACCTGTGGGACCTGCCGGCGGTGCTGCCCGATACGCCGCTCGCGGTCGGCGAGGCGACGATCCAGGTGACGCCGCCCGTGCCGAGGCGGGAGACGCCGGCGTGAACGTCCGCGTGCTGCTGCTGAGCGTCGACGAGGCGCCGATGCTCGAGCGTTCGCTGCCCGCGGTGACAGCGCAGGAGCCGGCGCCGGCGCGCGACGTTGAAGGTCAGGCGCCCCGGCGAGCCTTGGACTCGCTGGATCCGTCGGCAGGGTCCCCGCCGACCTGCGCCAGCCGCGTCGTGAACACGAGCCCCACGCCGCCGATGGTGTTGCCGAGGATCGCGATCCCGACGTTGGCGGCGAGGTCAGGCCAGGTGGCGTGGGTGGTCCCGGCGACCAGCCCGAAGAACATTTCGCCAAAGCCGACGACGGCGTGGTTCAAGGTGGGTGCTGACAGCAGGAAGCCAACCAGGAGCGCGACCACGATCCGCCCCACGGCGCTCTCTGCGGCCGTGGTGATCCACGTGAACACGGTCATGATCACCCCGGCCGCCACCGCGCTCAGCAGGGCCGCGAGGAAGGAACGGTCGGCCAGGGTGTCTGCGTTCATCCCTGCGGTGTGCAGCGAGCCGGTGGGCAGCACACCCTTGACGGAGAAGATCAGGCCGAAGATGGCCAGGGCGAGGAAGTTGAGTGCCAGGGTGATGATCCACATGCGCATCAGCTCGCGCATCGACGCGCGGCCGGCGAACACCGTCCCGACCGGGATCAGGAAGTTCTCGGTGAACAGTTCTGCGCGGCCGATGGTGATGAACACGAACCCGAGGCCGAACAACAGCGCGCCGAGCACGTGAGCCGTTGCCGGGGGCATCACGGCTGCGAGACCGGCGCTGGCCACGGTCGCCGCCACGATCCCGAACATGACGTCGGTGCCGCCGGCGAAGCCGGTCGCGGCGAGCGCCACCCAGCTTCGCGCAAGCCGACGCTCGCCTTCGTCCAGTCCCTCGTCCCAGATTTCTTCGGGCGTTCGATCGGCCATCGCGGATGGCGACGTTATCGGTCCACCGCTGCGGTGGCCCAGCGGCCCTCCGGGGCGCCGCTGAACGGGGATCGCCCTGTCACCGAATTGCTGGCGTTGCCGAAATGGTCAGTCGATCGATCCTGCCGGCACGAGCCACTCGCAGCGTTGCCCGGTGACGGCGGCGATCCGATCAAAGTCGGCGTCGAAATGCAGCACGGTAAGGTCGCGCGCTTCGGCGGCGGCCGCGATCAACAGGTCGGGCAGCTTTTGTCCGCGCTGGTGCTTGGCGGCGAGCAATCGTTGAACCTGTCGCGCGCGGCGCACGTGGTCCGCGGTCGTCTCGACAAGCTCGAAGACGCCGAGCGCGTCCGCAAGTCGATCCCATTCAGCCGCGTCGCGAGCCGAATAGCCGATTTCGAGGTCGCTGATGCCGGCGCGCGCGAGTTCGCTGCGCTCCGCCCGGGGTTGGATCGCCTCCCGAACAGCCGTTTGACGCAGGCGAGTGAGGACGCTGGAATCGACCAGATGCGTCAGCGCCATGCCTGCCCGCGCGCGGCGAGGTCAGCCTCCCCGAGCACATCCAAGCGGTTCATCGCCGCTGCTCGATGCTCGGCACCGGCTCGTCGAAGCGCCTGATTCACCGTGTCCTTGATCGTCTCGGTACCGAGCTCCGCGCGGGCAGCTCCCAGCGCCTCCTCATCCAGGTCCACGAGGTGAATGTGGGCTGGCCATCGCGCTGGGCCCGGAACGATACGTTGCCCGAGGTGCGCGATTACTACGAACAGCTGTGGGAGCGGCTGCCCGAGGACCTGTATCCGCCGGATCTGTCACCGCGGATCGCGTTTGCCCGCGCGAACGTCGGTCGCGGTGACCGGGTGCTCGATCTGGGCTGCGGCGAGGGTGACCTGACCGCCGTGCTGGCCATGATCGGCGCGCGGGCGCTGGGGGTGGACGTCGCCGAGGCGGCGCTGCAGCGCGCGCGCTCTCGCCATCCCGAGCTGGAGTTCGAGCTGGCGGCGATCGACGGGCCGCTGCCGCATTCAGACGGTGCCTTTGATGTCGTCTGGGCCAGCGAGGTGATCGAGCATGTGGCCGACACCGCGCGCTGGCTGTCGGAGGTTCGGCGGGTGCTGGCACCCCGCGGCCGGCTGCTGGTGACCACCCCCAGCCACGGCCGGCTGCGGCTGGCGCTGGGGGGGATCGGGCGCTACAGCGAGCCGCTGGGGGACCATCTGCACCTGTACAGCGCCGCGTCGCTGGCCGAAGTGCTGACCGAGTTCGGGTTCGGCGAGCTGCAGGTGCGCGCGGTCGCCGGGCCGCCACTGCTGCGCCGGCTGCTGACCGCGCGCGGCGTCCGCTGATGCCGATTGCCTTCAGAACCGGTCGCCCCGTCATGCATCGCGCGCCAAACTGCTGACCGGCAGGCTGTCTCACAATCCCGCTGACTGTCGATCAGCGTGCTTATTTCGCCAACCGGTTTCGCCCCGAGCCCCCGCGGGCGAATAAGCACGGTCAGCGTGCTTATGCCGCCATCCGGCTTCAGCCCCGCCCCCCGCGGCGCGAATAAGCACGGCATACGGGCGGGCGCACACCCCGTGAGATCCCCGCGAGCGCGTCGCCGCGGGGTGAATCAGTCGCGGCGCCTGTGCGACGGCGGGTGACAAATCTGATCCACCCGCCGAGATCTGTCACATCGTGCATGGCATTCGCTGATCGTGCGGGTGCTGATCGACACCGGCTACGTCGTTGCGGGCGCCGTACTAGGCACGGCGATCTACACCGACCGGATCGCCGCGGCGCCACTCGACGACGAGCAGCTCGTCGCCAGCTACCGTCAGCGCGCCTGGCCCGGGCGCAGCGCTACTCGTGGGACGCCGTCACCGACCGCTACGAGCAGCTGCTGACCGAAGTCTGCGTGCGACGCCCCCCGGTGTCAATGGTGGGCTCGGTGCCCGTGCCCGTGCCCGTGCGGTGAACTCCGGCGCCGGGCGGCGGCCGCCCGGCGGCGGGTGGCCTTCGCCTTGGCCGCAGCCACCTCGATCTGAAGTCGTTGGACCGCGTTGAAGGCTGAGGTAGCGGTCGCATCCGGGGTGTGATCGAGCAGCAGCTCGCGGCTGAGCGCGTAGATCGCCTGTTGGCGCCGGCCGATCTGTTGCCAGAAGTTTCCGAGCTGCGCCCAGGTCAGCGGGTTCTCGGGCTGGACCTGGGTGGCCTTGAGCAGTTGCGCCCGGGCCGCCGGGATGTCGTGGCTCGACTGGTACAGCGACGCGAGCAGGAAGCGGGGCTGATAGGCGAGCGGATCGGCGGTGATCGCGGCGCGCGCGTCGTCAAACGCCTGCTGATTGCTGTTGGCGCTGATCGCCGCCTGATAGTCCTGGTTTGAGCGCAGCGGCTGCCACTGGGCCCATCCCCCCGCGAGCGCCACGACCGCCACGGCGATCGCGATCGCCACCGCCCCGGGGCGGTCCAGCAGCGAACGGCGCGCTCGCACCCAGCCGACGCGCTGCGCCAGCGGCCCCCGCCCGGCGAGCCAGCCCGCGCATAGCAGCGCCGGGATGCTCACGCCCGGGAAGTACCAGGTCCAGTCAAGCGTCGATTGGACCCCGAAGCTGACCACGATCACCGCCAGCGCGACCATTCCCTCGCGCTCGGCACGGTCCGCGGAGGGCAGCGATGCCCAGCGAGTGCCGGGCGACAATGGGCGTCCGGCCGCCAGCCCCCAGGCCACGAGCAGCGCCAGCGAGACGGCGACGCCGATCAGACCGAGGTCGGCGAACGTCTCGAACACGTAGCTGTGCGCCTGGTCGACCTTGTACTGGTCGGCGGTGTAGCGCAGCCGGGCGGTCCCGAACCCCGATGCGCCGACTCCCTTGAGCAGCGCATGCTTGCCGACGTCGATCCCCTGATGCCAGTAGAGCGGGCGGCTTGAGCCGAACTGGAACACGCGGCCGGCGTTGTTGTTGACGTGGGCATGGGTGCTGGTCAGCTGGGTCCAGACGTGCGAGATCTGGCCGGTGAGGCCACGCGAGGATGCGGCCACGGCGCCGATCGCGGCGACCGGGATCAGGCACGCCACTACGATCAGCACCGGCCCGGCGCGGCGACGCACGCCCGAGGGGACAGCAACCCGATCGATCACGCGGGCACACGCCCACCCGGCGGCGGTCATGAGCAGGAGCACCACCAGCAGCACGACTCCGAAGCTGTGCCCGGCGGAGTCTTGGCTGGCGAGCGCGAGGTTGTCGCCGGTCAGCGCCGGCGTGCCCAGCGCGTACGCCGAGATCACGCCGGCGCCGGCGCCCGCTACGGCGAGCATCGCGACCGAGCGCAGCCGCAGCGGAACGAACAGCAGCCACCCGCCGAGCGCGACCACCGCGGCAGCGTCGGCCGAACGCGAAAACGAGAGCACGATCGCGCTCAGCATCAGTGTCATCGCCGGCACCGTCAGGCCCGCGAGCAGCCGCCCCCGGTCGCGGCGCGCACCCGCCCACAGGCACGCGGGCAGACCCAGCGCGGCGCTCAGCCCAAGCGCGTTCCAGTACCCGAACGGGGCCTGCAGGCGCCCCGCCGTGTTGTCCGGGGCCAGCGTCGCCGGAAAGACCTTGGCCAGCAGCGCCCAGCCGCTGAGCGCGGCCGCCAGCATCGCAATCGCGCCCAGCAGCGCCGGCCAGCGCTCGGGCGCAAGCCGGGCCAGCGCCACCGCGCCGGCGAACGCCGCCAGATAACTCAACATCTGGTTGGCCGCCGACCAGGACGTGTCGGGGGCGACGGACCAGATGATTGAGAGCGCGGTCAGCGCTGCCAGCGCGGCCATCAACGCGACTGTTCCGGCCCCCCAGGCCCGCCCGGACGCCCCTTTTAAAACGACCAGGGCGAGCGCGCCGCCACCGAGCAGCGTGAGCACGATCTCGGTCCAGGTGCTGCCGCCGGTGGCGGCCGTCTGGTCCACGCCACCGCTGGTGATGAACGCCACCACCAGCAGGCCGACCGTCAGGCCGAGCCCGAGCAGTGCGTCGAGGGACGCTCGTCGGAAAGGCCCGGTCGGCATCTCCTACCCGGCCGTCGCGATCAGCATCAGCGTGTGGCCCAGCACCGCCGCGCGGGGGCGAGAGCCGAGCTCGTCCAGCGGCGCCAGGGCTCGCTGCAGCCCGGGCGCCAGCCGGCGCCAGCCATAGGTGACGGCGTGCAGCTGGGGCGTCAGGCCGGCCGCGCGCGCCTCCGCGCAAAGCCGTCGCGGCGATAGCGGGATGTCGTCCGGGGTCCCGTGCATTCGCGTGGCCGTACCGGTCCGGTTGGCCAGCGTCAAGCCGGCTCCGATCGGATGCCATCCTCCCGGCTCGATCGCCACCAGCGCACCGCCGGGGCGCAGCAGCCGCGCGGCTTCGCAAAAGCACGGCGACAGTGGCCCCTGGAACGCGATGTGGTGCAGCACCAGCCGGTAGAGCACGACGTCAAACGAGTGCGCCGGTAGATCCAGCCGCCCGGCGTAGCCAACGTGCCCCGCGTCGGCGCGCCCGGTCTCGAGCACCCCCGCGATGCGTGCCGGGTTTGAGTCGACGGCGACGAGGTGAAACGCGGGCGCGGGAAACAGGTTGCGCCCGGGATGCCAGCCGCTGCCGACCGACAG
>JBPCPC010000319.1:0-4489 GCA_050999585.1 Solirubrobacteraceae bacterium
GTCCATGTTCGGCGCTCGCCCCTGGTTACGCTCGGACTCCAGGCGCTCCTTGAAGCCGGCGTTGTCGGTGGTGATCAGGCCACCTTCTCCGGTGGTCAGCTGCTTGTTGGCATAGAAGCCGAACACCGCCTGGTGGCCCCGCCCCCCGACCCGGCCGCCGTCGGCGTACTCGGCGCCCAGCGCCTCGCAGGCGTCCTCGACGATCGGCAGCCCGAGCCGCTCCAGCGCCGCCATGTCGGCCGGGTAGCCGAACACGTGGACGGGCAGCAGCGCGGCGGTCCGCGTGGTGACGGCCGCCCCGACGGCGTCAGGGTCGAGGTTGAGCGTCACCGGGTCGATGTCGGCGAACACCGGCCGCGCGCGCTCGTACAGGGCCACGTTGGCGCTGGCCACGAACGAGAACGGACTGGTGATGACCTCATCGCCGTCGCTCACCCCGACGGCGCGCAGCGCCAGGTGCAGACCGGCGGTTCCGCTGGACACCGCGATCCCGTAGGGCGCTCCCAGGCGCTCGGCGAACGCCCGCTCGAACGCGGGCACCATCGGGCCCATCGATAGCCGCCCCGAGCGCAGCACCTCCAGCACCCGCTCCTCCTCCGCGGTTCCGAGGACCGGCTGGGCGAGCGGGATCTGCTCGACTCCGGACGCGGTCACGTGCCGGACACGACAGTCGTCTCGGGCAGCGCTGCCCCGCGGCGGGCGAGCTGCATGCCGTACTCCAGCGAGTCGACCAGCGCCTCCCAGGAGGACTCGATCACGTTCTCCGACACGCCGATCGAACCCCACACCCGGTCGCCGTCGGAGGCGTCGAGCAGCACTCGGGTGACCGAGCCGGTGCCCTTGGTCTCGTCGAGGATCCGCACCTTGAAGTTGACGAGCTCGATGTCGCGCAGGTGCGGGTGGGTCTCCACCAGCGCCTCGCGCAGCGCCCGGTCCAGCGCGTTCACCGGTCCATTGCCCTCGGCCGTGCGCACGTAGCGCTCCCCGTCGACCCAGATTTTGATCGTGGCCTCGGTCTCGACGCGGCCGTCGGCGCGTTTCTCGACGATCGCCCGCCACGACTCCAGCCGGAAGAGCGGCTCCAGGTCGCCGGTCTCGCGCCGCAGCAGCAACTCGAACGATCCATCCGCGGCCTCGTAATGGTATCCGCGGTGCTCGAGCTCCTTGACCCGCTCCACCAACTGGGCGGCGGCCGCGTCGGTGAGCTCGATCCCGGCCGCGTGGGCGCGCGCCTGGACGGTGCCCTTGCCCGACAGCTCGGAGATCAGCAGATCCCGGCGGTTGCCGACGACCTCGGGCTCGATGTGCTCGAATGTCGCCGGATCGGCGGTCACGCCGGCGACGTGCATCCCGCCCTTGTGCGCGAACGCGTTGCGTCCGACGTAGGGCGAGTCGGGGTCCGGGGTGAAGTTCAGCAGCTCGGCGACGTAGTTGGCCGCCGGGGTCAGCGACGCCAGCTGCTCGGCGGTCAGACACTCGAAGCCGAGCTTGAGCTGCAGGCTGGGAATGATCGAGATCAGGTTGGCGTTGCCGCAACGCTCGCCGTAGCCGTTGATCGTCCCCTGCACGTGGGTGGCGCCGTTGAGCACCGCGGCCAGCGTGTTGGCCACCCCGCAGCCGGCGTCGTCGTGGGTGTGGATGCCGATCCGGACGCCGGAGCTCTGCAGCGATCCGATGACCTCCGCCATCGCCGCGCCCAGCACGTGCGGGAGCGTGCCGCCGTTGGTGTCGCAGCAGACCACCGTCTCGGCACCGGCCTCAGCGGCGGTGCGCAGGCACTGCAGCGCGTATCCCGGGTCATCGGCGAAGCCGTCGAAGAAGTGCTCGGCGTCGTAGAGCACGCGCTTGCCCTGGCCGACGAGGAACGCGGCCGACTCCGCGATCATCCGGAGGTTCTCTTCGCGATCGACCCGGACGACCTTCTCCAGATGCAGTGCCCACGTCTTGCCAACGATCGTGCACGCGGGCGCGAAGCAGTCGGCCATCACCCGCAGCGCCGGGTCGGCGTCGGCGGTCACGTCCCGCCTTCGGGTCATCCCGAAGGCGGCGATCTCCGCGTGGCGAAAGGTCTCGGCCGCGAGCAGGCCGAACAACTCCAGCTCCTTGGGGTTGGAACCGGGGAAGCCGGCCTCGATCAGATCGACCCCGAGCTGGTCGAGACGATGGGCGACGCGCAGCTTCTCGCCCGCCGACAGTGACATCCCCTCGCCCTGCATGCCATCGCGCAGGGTGGTGTCATACAGCTCGATCCGGCTCATCCGGCTCCGGCGGCGGCGCGTGAGGGGACGCTGACCACGTCCAGCCAGTCGGCGTAGCGCGGCTCACGGCCGCGCAGGGCGCCCTCGTACACGTGCTGCAGCTCGAGGGTGATCGGTCCGGTTCCGCCCTCGCCGATCGTCTGGTCGTCGATCTCCGACAGGGCCACGAGCTCGGCGGCGGTGCCGGACACGAACACCTCGTCGGCGAGGATCAGTTCGGCCCGCGCGATGTCGCGTTCGATGACCGTGTAGCCGAGGTCGCGCGCGATCGTGATGATCGACTTGCGGCTGATTCCGTCGAGGATGCTGGCCGTCTGCGGCGGCGTGATGATCTGCCCGTCGGTGACGAGGTAGATGTTCTCACCCGAGCCCTCGCACACGAACCCTCGGGAGTCGAGCAGGATCGACTCCTGATAGCCAGCCTTGGTCGCCTCGACCTTGGCCAGCACGCTGTTGAGGTACTGACCGCCGGCTTTGGCGTGCGGGATCAGGGAGTCACCGGAGATGCGGCGCCAGCTCGAGACCTTGGCGCGCACGCCCTCGAGCTTGGCCGCGTCGCCCAGGTAGGCGCCCCAGGGCCACACGGCGATCGAGACCGACACCTCGCAGTCCAGCGGGTTGATCCCCATCTGGCCGTAGCCGCGGAACGCGATCGGACGGATGTAGCACTCGCGCAGGCCGTTGGCCGCGATCAGCTCGTGGGTGGCGGCTCGCAGCTCCGGCACCGTGTAGGGGATCGGCATGTAGTACAGCCGCGCGGACTTGTGCAGCCGCGCCAGATGGTCCTGGTGGCGGAAGATCGCCGGTCCCCGCGGGGTGTCGTAGCAGCGCTCACCCTCGAACACGCTCGTGCCGTAATGCAGACCGTGGGTCAATACGTGGACCTTCGCGTCCTCCCAGGCAACGAGTTCTCCGTTGTGCCAGATGAGGTCGGCTTGCTCCACGACGGCTCCTTTAGAGGTGTTTCAGGACTTCCCGGGTGGCCTGCACGGTGGTAGCGCTTCCCCCCAGGTCAGCCGTACGCAGGCCATCGGCGAGCGCACGATCGACGGCGGATTCTACCGCCACGGCCTCTGACTCCATACCGAATCCGTGCCGGAGCATGAGCGCCGCCGAGCGGAACATCGCCAGCGGGTTGGCGACACCCCGGCCGGCGATGTCGGGGGCCGATCCGTGGACGGGCTCAAACACGCCGGGGCGGTTGTCGCCGAGTGACGCCGAGGGCAGCATCCCGAGCGAACCGGTCAGCATCGCGGCCTCGTCGGAGAGGATGTCTCCGAACATGTTCTCGGTGAGGATCACCTCGAAGCGCGTCGGTGCGGACACGAGTTGCATCGCCGCGTTGTCGACCAGCACGTGCTCGAGTTCGAGCTCGGGGAACTCGGCGGCGTGCAACTCGCGGACGACCTCGCGCCACAGGCGGCTGGTCTCCAGCACGTTGGCCTTGTCGACGCTCGTGACCCGCGAGCGGGCCGCCCGGAACGCCACCCGGGCGATCCGGACGATCTCCTCGCGCGTGTAGACGCACGTGTCCGAGGCGCTGTCGGCGGTCCGCGTCTTCTCCCCGAAGTAGATCCCCCCGGTGAGCTCGCGCACGACGAGCAGGTCGGTGCCCTCGATGATCTCGCGCCGCAGCGGGCTTGAGTCATACAGCGCCGAGAGCGGCTTGACCGGCCGCAGGTTGGCGAACAAGCCGAGTCCCTTGCGCAGGCCGAGCAGCCCCTGCTCGGGCCGAGGCTTGCCGGGATCGGTGCTGTCCCACCGGGGCCCGCCGACGGCGCCCAGCAGCACCGCGTCCGCGCCCCGGCAGGCGGCCAGCGTCTCCTCAGTCAATGCGATCCCGTGGGCGTCGATCGCCGCCCCGCCGAAGCGATGCTCCTCATAATCGAACTCGGCGCCGACCGCGCCCAGGACCTCGACTGCGGGGGTGATGATCTCGGGGCCGATCCCGTCACCGGGCAGCAGGACTACGCGTGGCGCCATGACGGCTCGGCAAGCTACTGGATCGCCGATCGCTGCGCGTTGGCGCGCCCGGCCGGCTCGGTTAGCCGATGCCCCGCGGCGGGTATCTGGGCCGCATGCTCAGAAGGCTGGTGATGATCGGACTCGTCGGCCTGGTCGCAGCGGCCGCTGCCGGGCCCGGCGGGGAGAGCCGGTTGGCGATGAGGAGCGTTCCCTATTGGGCGGCCGCGGAGATCCCACTGGGGCTCGCGCCCACCGGGGGGAAGCGC
>JBPCPC010000048.1:0-4632 GCA_050999585.1 Solirubrobacteraceae bacterium
GTCGTGCCCGTGCCGCCGCCGGCCCCGCCGCCGGTCGTGCCTGTGCCGCCGCCGCTGGGAACGGTGGAGCCACTGGGCACGGTGGAGCCGCTGGACCCGCCGCCGGCCGTGCCCGAGGCGCCAGAGCTGGTCGTAGCCGTGCCGGTCGATGAGGACTTGCCGTGGCTGCTGCGTGTCGCTCGGGCAGCGGCCTCCTGGTTGGAGATCTGCAGCGCAGACGCCATGAAGTTCTGCCAGATGATGGCCGGGTAGGTCCCGCCCTCGACCGGGGCCCCGTTGTACAGCGTGGTCATCGGCACGAGCTTGTTGGGGAAGCCGACCCACACCGCGGTGGTGATCTGCGGCGTCCAACCGACGAACCACGCATCTGCGTAGTTGCTCGTGGTCCCGGTCTTGCCGGCCACATCGACGCCGGAGATCGCGGCTGACTGGCCGGTCCCGTGCTGGACGACGCCCTGCAGCAGTGCGTGGATCGTCTGCGCGACGCTGACCGGCATCACGCGCCGGTAGCGCGGCGTGTCGACGAGGTTGCGCTTGCCGTGGCAGCGGACCACCGGACATTGCATCTGGGCGATCCCCGCCGGGCCCTCGTGCGGTGCTCCCAACACCGGGTCATACACGCGTCGGCCGCCCTCGGCAATCGTCTCGTAGGCGTGTGCCATATCCAGCGGTGTGACGCCGACCTTGAGGCCGCCGATGATCATCGCCGGGTTAGTGGAGACCGGTGAGCGGATTCCCATCGCCGTGGCCATTCTGGAGATCCGCGTGGTGCCGACCCCGGGGCTCAGGCCCAGCTGCGTGAACACGGTGTTGTCGGACACGTCGGTGGCGGCGGCCAGCGTGATCGGACCCGAGTACTGGTCGCCGAAGTTCTTGACCGAGTAGTGCTCCTTGCCGCCGCTGTTGGGCACGGTCAGCGTGAACGGGTGGGAGTTGAACACCGAGTCGGGGCCAAAGCCGTGCTCCAGACCGACGGCCAGCGTGAACGGCTTGAACGCCGAGCCCGGCTGGCGGTCGCCCTCGGTGGCCAGGTTGAAGGGGTACTGCTGATAGTCCTGCACGCCATTGACCAGCGGTCCGCCGACCATCGCGCGAACCTGGCCGGTCTTGTTGTCGATCGCCACCAGCGAGGCGGTCGGCTCGCCGGGCCCGGACGGTAGGTCCGCGCTGACCGCATGCTCGGCGGCCTGCTGCATCGGCAGGTCGATCGTTGTGCGGATCTTCAGTCCGCCGTAGTACGCGCGGTACTCGGCCACCCGCGGCGAGACGCCGTGACCGAGGCCCATCGCGGACAGGATCTGGGGGCGCAGCCAGCTGGTGAAGTACGGCGCCGCGGGCGGCTCCTCTGGCTGTTCGATGTCGCTGGCCTTGGGCAGCGGCTTGACGATCGCCTGCTCGTACTGCAGCCGGCTGATGTCGTGCTGGCTGAGCATGTCCGAGAGCACCAGGTTGCGCCGGTCCTTGGCCGCCTGCGGGTGGGCGATCGGGTCAAACGCCGATGGATTGGCGACCATTCCGGCCAGCATCGCCGCCTCCCACGGGTAGAGCACCGACGCGCACGCTCGCCGGGGCATCGAGGGGGTGCTGTCGCCGCAGGCGGTCGTGCTCGCCGAACCGGCGGCGTTGGGGTCATAGCCATGCACCTTGCCGAAGTAGACCCGCGCCGCCGACTCCACGCCGTAGGCACCGTTGCCGAAGTAGATCGAGTTCAGGTACTGGGTCAGGATCTTGGTCTTCTTCCACTCGTGCGCCAGGTGGAACGCCAGCGCCGCCTCGCGGATCTTCTCGAGCACCGTCCGGTTGTTCTCCTCCGAGAGCGCGTTCTTGACGAACTGCTGCGCGATCGTCGAGGCGCCCTGGGTGGCGCCGCCGGTCGCGTCGGCCAGGAACGCGCGGGCGATGCCGCGGATGTCAACGCCCGGATCTGACCAGAAACGCTTGTCCTCGACCGAGATGATCGCATGCTGCATCTGCCGACCGATCTGGCCGTAGGTGTCGATCACGACGTGGTTGGGCGGGGCGAAGATCCCGATCGGCCGCCACTGGTCGTCATACAGGTAGGAGTTCTTCTGCTCCTTGTACTGCTGGCGATTCTCCAGCTGCGGCAGGTCGGAGGCGACGGCCATCATCATCCCGAACGCGGTCGAGACGACCGCCAGGGCGCCGAGGCCGATCAGGATCGAGAGCAGTCTGAGCTTGCGCACCCTGGGCCGGCTGGCCCGGCCCGCCGGGTCGCGCCGCCACCGCCGGCGCGGTGCCCTGAACGGCACCGGTGCGTGCGGATCGGAACGCTGCTGGCGGTTTTGTTCGTCGTCGCTCATGCGATCGAGGTGCCGCTGCGGATGCGGTCGGCCTGCCATGGCCGGAGGGCGCGAATCTGCGGAAAGCGCCTCAGACCCGAGGCCGGGCGGCGCTTCCCAGGCGGCGGCGAAAGTCTAGCATTGGCCCCCGTGGCCGATCTGCGCAATACGCCTGCTTCCGCGGCGGCGTGGCTGGCGCGCAACGCGGTCGACTGCCTGCCGGAGGCGGGGCTGGCGCAGAAGCTGGCCGGCGGGCGCCAGTTGCGGGTCAAGCTCGGGATCGACCCGACCGCGCCCGACATCCACCTCGGCTTCACCGTCGTGCTCGGCAAGCTGCGCGAGTTCCAGGATCTCGGCCATCGGGTGGTCCTGATCGTCGGGGACTACACCGCCCGGGTCGGCGATCCCAGCGGGCGCTCGAGCACCCGGCCGGTGCTCGAGCCCGCCCAGATCGATGCCAACGCCCGCACGTTCGAGCGCCAGGCGCTGAAGGTGCTCACCGACGACCCGGAGCTGCTCGAGGTGCGCTTCAACAGCGAGTGGTTGGAGATGAGCATGTCCGAGCTGTTCAAGCTGCTGCGCACCGCCAATGTCGGCCAGATCCTGGAGCGCGACGACTTCGCCAAGCGGTACGCCGCGCACGAGCCGATCTCGGTGCTGGAGCTGCTGTATCCGCTGATGCAGGGCTTTGACTCGGTGGCGGTGCGGGCCGACGTGGAGCTCGGCGGGACCGATCAGAAGTTCAACCTGCTGCTCGGCCGCGACGTCCAGCGCCACTACGGTCAGGCCGAGCAAGTGATCCTCACGATGCCGCTGCTGACCGGGACCGACGGCGTGCGCAAGATGTCCAAGTCGTTTCAGAATTACATCGGCGTGACTGATTCAGCGGAGCAGATGTATGGGCGCACGCTGAGCATCCCGGACGCGTCGTTGCCCGCTTGGTACGCGCTGCTGCTCGACGCGTCGGTACCCGAGGCGATCGTCCCGCGCGACGCCAAGCGCGCGCTTGCGCGCGAGCTGGTAGCCCGGTTTCACGACCGCGATGCCGCGAGCGAGGCGGAGGCGGCGTTTGACCGCGTTCACGTGCGCCACGAGCTGCCCGCGGAGGTCCCGTCGATCAGCTTCGCCGCTGTGGACGGCATCGTGCACCTGCCGGCGCTGCTGGCGCGGGCGTTCGGGGTCTCGACCTCCGACGCCCGGCGCGGTTTGAAGCAGGGCGCCGTCAGGCTCGACTCCGAGCCGGTGGCCCCGGGCACGCTTGACCTGCCCGTGGCGGAGGTTGACGGACGGGTGCTGCAGTTGGGCAAGCGGCGCTTTGCACGCGTGCGGATCGGGTAGCGAGCGCGCCGGTGGCGGTCCATGGCGGCCAGTTGCGCCTGACGACCACCGGCCACGGCCAGGTGGTCAACATCACCGAGGGCGTGCAGCGCGTGGTGGCGACGGCCGGCGTCGAGCGCGGGCTGGTGACCGCGTTCGCCGTCGGCTCGACCGTGGCGCTCACGACGATGGAGTATGAGCCGGGCGGCGTCAGCGATTTGCAGATGCTGTTGGATCGGCTGATCCCGGCCGCGGGCGAGTACGAGCACAACCGGCGCAACCACGACGCCAACTCCCACAGCCATCAGCGCGCCTCGCTGATCGGCCCGTCGGAGTCGATTCCCTTCGTGGACGGGCGCTTGGTGCTTGGAACCTGGCAGCAGATCGTGCTACTCGACTTCGACGATCGGCCACGAGAACGCACGGTCAGCGTCCAGGTCGTATCCTGACGCCGTCGGGTGAAGCGGCCTTGAGGCAGATCGTATTGATTGCGACGATGCCGGAAGCGGGCGCTATACTCGTCGGTCCGCCCCGGGCCCAGTCTGATCGGTCCCGGGCGCGCCCCATCTGGAGGAAGACCCTCTTGGAGAGGTGCGACGGTCTTTGAAAACTCAACAGCATGCACACTCATCGGCCGATCCTCGGCCGAGATTGTGTGTCCAGGTTCGACGCCGTCGCCTGGGTCGACTCCTTGTGAGTCGCTCGGATGACGGTGCCAAGATTGACCCCGTCTTGCGCCCGGAGCCCACTGTGTACTTAGGGCTCCCTCGTGTGGTGCAAGGGTCTGGTCCCTCCAGGGACAGACCCGGGACTTGATTTCAGCGCCGGCGGTGAAACGTTCACCGCCGTCCACGTTTGAATCGAAATTCCTGACGACTCTTCGTATGCAGTTCTTCACGGAGAGTTTGATCCTGGCTCAGGACGAACGCTGGCGGCGTGCCTAACACATGCAAGTGGAGCGACGAACCAGGCTTCGGCCTGGGGCAGAGCCGCGAACGGGTGAGTAACACGTGGG
>JBPCPC010000079.1:0-14620 GCA_050999585.1 Solirubrobacteraceae bacterium
GCGTTCTATGACGCCGCGTCCAAGAACCATGTCGCCAATGGCGACCGGCAGCTCAACCACCTCCTGACGACCATCAAGGCGGACGAGGCCGCCCACGTCGCGGCGCTGAGGAAGGCGCTCGGCAGCAAGGCCCACAAGAGCCCGAAGTTCAACTTCGGCAAGGCCGTGACCGACAAGCACACGTTCGCCGCCACGGCATTCGTGCTGGAGAACACCGGCGTGCACGCCTATCTCGGTCAGGCGGGCAACATCCAGAACAAGGCCTACCTGCTCGTCGCGGCGTCGATCGTGACGATCGAGGCGCGCCACTCGGGCGCCATCGGAGCCTATCTCGGCAAGTCGATCGCTCCCAGCGGCCCGTTCGACACGGGTCTGCCGGCCTCGGCGATCCTCAAGGCCGTCGCGGGAACGAAGTTCATCGTCGGCTAGTTGCGTAACCCACCGCGCTGAACAAGCGCACCGGGTCGTAGAGCAGTCAGGCGAAGGGCGGGTCTTAGGACTCGCCCTTCGTCGTTTCTGCGTCGATCGTGCGCTGCGCGATCGCGAACGCGGCGTTGGCCGCCGGCACCCCGGCGTAGATCGCCGTGTGCAGCAGCACCTCGCCGATCTCCTCCGGCGTCAGGCCGTTGCGCAGCGCGCCGCGCACGTGCATCTCCAGCTCGTTCTCGCGGCCCAGGGTGGTCAGTGCGGTCAGCGTGATCGCCGAGCGGGTCCGGCGATCAAGGCCGGGTCGTGTCCACACGCTGCCCCATGCATAGCGCGTGATGAAGTCCTGAAACGGCGCCGTCAGTTCGGTCGTTCGCTCTTGCGCTCGGTCGACGTGGGCGTCTCCGAGGACCGCGCGGCGGACCTCCATTCCGGCGTCGTGAACAGGGTCGTCGCTCATGCTCCCTTCTCAGGTTAAGGCTATCTCGGTTCGCACGGTCGGGGTCCGGTCGGCGAGCTGCGTCCTGCCCGTCGCTTCCGTCACGGTGCGGTGCCGATCACGGGCTCGAGCGGCGCCCCGGGCCGGCGCGGCTTTCGGGCCAACTCCAGCGTCAGTGGTGGCGTCCCGTAGAGCATCCAGCCACGGTTGGGCATGCGCCGAACCCGCTCCTGCTCGGCCAGCTCGCGCAGCGCCGTGGTGACCGACGGTCGTGCGGCACCGACGAGCCGTGCCAGGGTCTGATGGGTGAGGTTGAGCGGCACCAGGATGCCCTCAGGCAACACCTTTCCCCAGCGATCAGCGAGATACCACAGGAGCACCAACAGACGGACGTCGACGCCACGCAGGTGTGAGATCGCGAGCGTGATCGCCAGCGAATGCGCGCGGTTACTCGCTCCCCGAAGGATGAACTCCACGACCGATGGCCAGTTCCCCGCGGCACGAGCGAACGCGGCGTCAAGGATGGCGAGCCGAGCCGGCGTCAGCACGTTCCAGGCGATGTCAAACGGAATTGGCGCGTCCTGACCGTCCCGATCAGCGGGGCGCAGCAGATCCCCGCGGCCAACCAGCTCGGTCGCCAGCGGCGTCTCCAAGAGGACGTCGCGGGTCAGCAGCCCGTCCAAGACGAGCAGGCCGAGATGGCCCGGGCCGGTCTGAAACGCGGTCGTCGGAACCCACGTGCCCGGTCCGACGACCACCAGCTCGGCGACGAGGCGCCGCCGCGCCAGCTCCGCTTGGTTGGAGTCGAGGTGCTCGACCACCTCGGCAAGGACATCGACCACCCGCACCTTGCGAATCCGCCGATCGAGACCGGCGCTGCCGACGCGTACGGGCTCCTCGCACATGACACCAGCAATGATGCCCAAAATTGCGCGCGCAGGCATCCCGACCGCCGCGCGCTCGGCGCTGGGCGCTGGGCCCTGGGCGCTATATCCCACGCTCTGATCACGCCTCTGCGGAGCCGCGCCCCCCGTCGCCGATCGGTTGATCGGCTGGCCGCTCGGCGTCGATTAGCAAGCGCTCGAGCAGCCGGGGGCCCGCTCCGGCCGCGACCGCCCTCGCCGCACGCTCGTCGCTGAGCGGGGCGCCGCGCCGTGCCGCCACGTCCATCAGCTGCTGGCGCTCCTCATCCTCGCGGGCGAAGCGGACGAACAACCAGGCGAGCACCGCCGTCGTCAGCAGCACCTGTTCGACCATCATGATCCCGCCCGCGGCGTTCTGATCAGACAGCGGGTTCAGACCGCGCGGCCCGTCGGTCGCGCGATACACCGGGTAGAAGACGGTCTGGGCCCAGATCAGCGCGTTGGCCAGGACGGCGCCCGCGAAGCGCACGACGATCACGTAGCCGAGCCGCGCCCACCCGGTGAACCACGCCGGCTTGGGGAGCGGCCCGATCAGCGCGAGCCAGAGCAGGCAGCCGAACCACAGCAGACACGCGTGCTCGAGCGCGTGCACGAGGTCGTGGCGGATCGCCAGCTGGTACAGCAGCGGCAGATGCCACAGGTAGAGGTCGATGGCCCAGAGCAGGAGGGCCACCACCGGGTGTCCGACGGCGCGCGTCAGGCGCGCCGCTCGGCTCTGCAGCAGCGGGCCCAGGATCGGCCCGGTGAGCCCGAGCACGATCAGCAGCGATGCGAGGTCGCCGATCGCGATGTGCTGGAGCATGTGGGCGGCCAGCACGTCATCGGCCATCGAGTCAAACGGGGGGAGCTGCACGACGCCCACCAGCAGCACCCCGACCACGAACGACCATTGGCGCCAGCGCGCGACGGGCCGCCCCCGGCGCCGTAACGTCAGCGACCGCTGCCGATAGCCGATCACGTAGGCCACGCACGCCAGGATGGGCGGGACGAACTCGCCCAGGTGTGGATCGGTCATCCGTCGCCGATCGATCCGTGGTCCGCCCGCCCCCCCACGCGACCTTGCATAGCACCGGCCGACCGCGCCGGCAAACGGCCGCGTCCGACAACGCACATCGACGACGACGGATTGTTAGCTCGATGACAACGAACCTGGTCGCAACGACGTGCGCCAACTGTGATGCGGACTGCTGCAGGGAGCGACCGCCCGACCCATGCCGATCACGCTCATCTCGCATTGACATCGGCGCTCAAACGATCGCTCCCCGTGATCGTGCTCGCTGCCGCCCTGTCCGGCTGCGGCAGGCAGTCGATCCTGTCCACGCGCAGCAAGCCGGCCCACGACATCGCGCTGCTGTGGTGGTGGATGCTGGCGGTCGCCACGATCGTGTTCGCGGGGGCGATCGCGCTGCTCGTCCTGGCGTGGGTCCGACGTGGGACGCCGGGGCTGCCGTTCTTCGGCGACCGCGAGGACGTGCCCCAGGCGATGGTTCTGCTGTTCGGGATCGGCGTTCCCGCGGTCGTCCTCGTGGTCCTGTTCGGCTTCTCGGACGTCTATCTCGTCGGGCAGACCTCGCCGCCCAACCCCCGCTCCACCGCAATGACGATCAATGTCATCGGCCACCAGTGGTGGTGGGAGATGCGCTACGACGGCGGGCGGGTGATCACCGCCAACGAGCTGCACATACCCGTTGACACGCGGGTCAACATCGTCGCGACCTCCGCGGATGTGATCCACAGCTTCTGGGTGCCGGCGCTGAACCGCAAGATCGACATGATTCCCGGACTCCGGAATCGCGTGCTGCTCGATGCCGACCAAACGGGCGAGTACCGGGGTCAGTGCTCGCAGTTCTGCGGGGTTCAGCACGCGCACATGTCGCTCCACGTGTTCGCTCAGACGCCGCAGCGGTTTCAGGCGTGGCTGGCCAACGAGGAGAAGCCGGCAGTCAGCCCAAGCTCGGCCCAGGCACGGTCCGGACAGCACCAGTTCTTCCACGACCAGTGCTCCAGCTGCCACCGGATCGCCGGGACCTCGGCACAGGGCTTCATCGGCCCTGACCTGACGCACCTAGCCACACGCACGTCGCTGGCCGCCGCCGAGATCCCGAACACACCGCGGTGGCTCACGGCCTGGATACGCAACCCGCAGGCGATCAAGCCCGGCGACCGGATGCCCGACCTGGGTCTGAACCGCACGCAGATCTCCGACCTCGTCGCCTACCTGGACGGGTTGCGCTAGCCCATGGCGACCGTCGTCACCCCCCGCGGGCAGCGTTACGTCGACGAGCTCGACCAGATCTGGATCGAACGCCGCGGGGTCCTCGGCTGGCTGACGACGACCAACCACAAGCGCATCGGGATCATGTACTTCTTCACCGCGCTGGCGTTCTTCGGGGCCGGTGGTGTCGAGGCGCTGCTGATCCGCACCCAGCTGGCCCAGCCCAACGGCCATGTGCTCTCCCCGCAGGTCTATGACCAGGTGTTCACGATGCACGGGATCACGATGATCTTTCTGTTCGTGATCCCGATGACCACGGGCGCGTTCGGCAACTACCTGGTGCCGCTGATGATCGGCGCCCGGGACATGGCCTTCCCGCGGCTCAACGCACTGTCGTACTGGATCTACCTCGGGTCGGGACTGTTCATGTACGTGGCGCTGGTCTCGGGGCGCGCTCCCAACGCCGGCTGGTTTGACTACGTGCCGCTCGCGTCCAAGCAGTTCGATCCGGGCAGCAACATCGATTTCTACGGCTATGGGCTGATCTTCAACGGGATCTCGAGCACGATCGCGTCGATCAACTTCATCGTGACGATCTTCAAGCTGCGGGCGCCGGGCATGTCGCTGAACCGGATGCCGCTGTTCTGCTTCGCGTTTCTGGCGGTGTCACTGGCGCTGCTGTTCGCGCTGCCGTCGCTGAGCGTCGCCGCGCTGTTCCTCGAGCTCGACCGTCAGCTCGGCTTTCACTTCTACGATGCCGCCCAGGGCGGAGCGCCCCTGTTGTGGCAGAACCTGTTCTGGATCTTCGGTCACCCCGAGGTGTACATCATTATCCTGCCGGCCTTCGGGATCGCCACCTCGATCATCCCGACGTTCGTGCATCGCAAGATGGTGTTCTTCCCGCTCGTGGCGCTCGCCGAGATCCTGGTCGCGTTCCTGGGCTTCGGGGTATGGGCGCACCACATGTTCACCGTCGGCTTCGCGACGCTCACGACGGTCTACTTCGCAGCGGCCAGCATGATCATCACGATCCCGTCGGCGATCCAGCTGTTCTCCTGGATCACGACGATCCTCACCGGAACCCCGGACTTCAAGACCCCGCTCCTGTTCATCGTTGGCTTCATCGTCTACTTCATGCTCGGCGGCTTGTCCGGCATCACGCTGGCCGCGATCCCGTTCGATCAGCAGGTGCACGACAGTTACTACGTCGTGGCGCACTTTCACATGGTGATCTTCGGCGCCGCGGTGTTCCCGATCCTCGGCGGAATGTACTTCTGGTTTCCGAAGCTGACCGGCCGCATGTATCACGAGCGCACCGGAAAGATCAGCTTCTGGCTGACCTTCCTGGGCACCCTGGTCACCTTCTTCCCCATGCATATCGTCGGGATCCTGGGCATGCCGCGGCGCAACTACACCTACCCGCCCGGGCTCGGTTGGTCGCTGCTCAACGCGATCGAGACGAGCGGGGCCTACCTGCTCGCGGTCGGGTTGGTCCTGATCGTGGCCAACCTCGCCTACAGCTTCTTCAAGGGCCCGACCGTCGGGAACGATCCATGGGGAGGCGACACGCTGGAGTGGTCGACCACCTCCCCGCCGCCCGCATACAACTATCCCGTCATCCCGACCGTGTCGAGCCCCTATCCGATGTGGGACGAGCGGGACCGCCGGCGCGACAACAGCCGTCTGGACGCCGGTCAGGGCCTGCTCAACCTGGGCCATGAAACGCCCGCGACCACCGTCCAGGACGCAACTGCCGACGAGATCCTGTCGATGCCCTCCCATTCGGCCTGGCCGCCCGTGACCGCCCTCGCCCTCACCGGCATCTTCGCGATGCTGGTGCTGCACCACTACTGGATCGCCGTCGGCTTCCTGGTCGCCGGCGCGCTGACGCTGATGCGCTGGCATCAGCACGAGACGAGCGCATGACCGACCTGAGCGCCGATCCGCCGCCGCGCAGCGCCCACGCCCCGGCCGGCCCGCCGGCCGCCCAGGTATCCCGCGGCCGCCAGGCTCAGCCCAACGGCTGGTGGGGCATGACGCTGTTCCTGTGTTCGGAGGCGGTGGTGTTCGGCACGATGATGTCCTCGTACTTCTACCTGAACTTCGGCGCCCGTCACTGGCCCCCGGACGGCATCAAGGCACCCGGCGTAACCGCTCCGGCGCTTGCCACCGCGGCGCTGATCGCCACCGCGCCGCTGCTGGCGCTGGCCGTGCGAGCCGCTCGGGCAGGCCGGCGGTGGCCAACCGTGCGCTGGATCGGGGTCGCGGTCGTGATCCAGTGCGCCTACCTCGGCGTCCAGGTGGTGCTCTTCCGCGACGACCTGATGCACTTCACCCCCCAGGGCAGCGCGTACGGATCGATCTATTTCACGCTGCTGGCCGCCCACCACGCTCACGTCCTGCTCGGGATCCTGCTGGGGCTGGCCGTGATGTGGAAGCTGTCGACCGCCGGGCTGGATAACTACTGGCTGATCGGCACGCGGGGCCTAGCGCTGTACTGGTACGTCGTCTCGGGGCTGGCCGTGCTCGTGTTGCTCACCGTCCTGTCGCCCTCGCTGTGAGCACCCGCCCGTCAAACACGGTCGTGTGGTTCGGCGTGATGGGCGGTGGGACGGCATTTGCGATCCAGTTCGTCGCCGGGCTGGCCTTCACCTTCGCCCAGTGCGGCCGATCGGGGCGAACCGACGTGCCGGTCCAGAGCTGGCAGACGGCGCTCTCGGCCGCGGGTGTCCTGGTCGGGCTGACGGCGATGGGCACGGCGCTGCGGCTGTATCGCGCCAGCGCGGTCGGCGACATACCCGCGCACCTGCGCGAGGGCGACGATGCGCCGCCACCCATCGGCCGCATTCACTTCCTGGCCACGGTGGGACTGCTGGTCAACCTTTTGGCAGTGACGATCATGATCATGACGGCGGTCGGGGCGCCGCTGCTACAGCAGTGCCAGCAATCGTGAACCGCCTGCGCCGGGTCGCCATCGTCGCGTCGATCGCCTCGCTGACGGCGGCGGGGTCCGCTCTCGCCCAGCCGCAGAACGGGATCGTCAGGCCGACCACCGAGCCGAGCACGCCCAGCCGCCAGCTCGGAGCGCAGCTGTACGCCGGCAACTGCGCCAGCTGTCACGGGATCGGGGGCTCTGGGATCAAGGTTCCGCGGCCGGGGGCGGGGAATATCATGGGCGCAGGACCTCCGCTGCGCAACGTGGGCGCCCTGGCGCCTGACTTCTACCTACGCAACGGCTACATGCCGCTGGGCAACTACACCGAACAGCCGGGGCCCGAGAAGCAGCGCGTGCTGTTCTCCGACAAGGAGATCCGGTCGCTGGACTCCTACGTGGCGTCGCTCGGCAGCGGCGCGGCGATCCCGGATCCGCATCCGGCGGCGGGCTCGCTTTCAACCGGTCAGGCGCAGTTCTTGACGCACTGCGCCGGCTGTCATCAGATCGAGGGTCGAGGCGGCTACGTGACCGGCGCTGAGGTCCCGCCGCTGCAGAACGTGCCGGCGACCCGGATCGCCGAGGCCGTGCGCATCGGGCCGTACCTCATGCCCCGCTTCTCCACCAAGCAGATCTCCGACGCGCAGCTGAACTCGATCGTCAGGTACGTGCTCAGCACCAACCATCCCGACAACCGCGGCGGCTGGAGCATCGGCAACCTCGGCCCCATCCCTGAGGGTCTCGTGGCCTGGTGGATCGCCGGTCCCCTGTTGATCATCGCCTGCCGGATGGTGGGACGAAGGAGGAAACGCACATGAGGCCATGGCAGTGGCTGGTCGCCCTGTTCGCGTTCGTGACCCGAGGCCGAGGCGGCGCCACCGACAGCAACTCGGATGGTGCCGATGACGGCGGCGCAGATCAGCGGATCGTCCCCGCCGGGACCCCGGACCGGCGAGCCGAGAACATGGTCGTGGTCCTGCTGGGGATCGCGTCCCTGTTTGCCCTGAGCTTCGTCGCGGTCTACGCCGTCTACAGCTCCGCGCGGCTGCCCGATCAGCTGCTGGGCATCTCACTGGGCGGGTGCATGCTGTTCATCGGTGCGGCACTGACCGTGGTCGCCAAGCGGCTCGTGGTCACCGAGGAGCTCGAGGACGACTACCCGGAGGCAGATCCCGAGCAGCAGCGCGAGATCGTCGAGATCGTCCACGAGAGCGGCAGCCGAATGACCCGTAAGCGCCTGCTGCTGGGCGCCGGCGTCGCCACCGGCGGTGCCGTGGGCCTGGCGGCGGTGACGCCTCTGCTGTCGATCGGACCGATCTGGGACACCGGCCCGCTTGACCGGACACCGTGGCAGCGGGGCACGCGCGTGGTGGACGAGCACGGACACCCGATCAGCGCGGCGGACGTCGAGCAGCGAACCTTCTACACCGGCTTTCCGGAGGGCGCCAACATGGAGGACATCGGTTCACCGGTGGTGATCGTCCGTCTAGATCCGGCCAAGCTGAGGCTTCCCGCCGGGCGCGAGGGCTGGGCGCCGGGCGGGATCCTCGCCTACTCGAAGATCTGCACCCACGCCGGGTGCGCGGTCGGGCTGTACCGCAACCCGCTGTTCACGCTGCCCGAGCCCAACGACGCGCTCGTCTGCCCCTGCCATTACTCGACCTTCGACCCGTTCACGGGCGCGAAGGTGATCTTCGGGCCCGCGGGGCGTCCGCTGCCGCAGCTGCCGTTGCTGATCGGCTCCGACGGTGTCCTGCGCGCCGGTGGCAACTTCTCGGGACGGATCGGGCCGGCGTGGTGGAACGTGCGGGAGCGCCCGACATGAGCGACCACGATCCGATCGCCGACCCGGTACGGTTCATCGACGAGCGCACCGCCGCGGCGCCGCTGCTGCGCAAGACGCTGCGCTACATCTTTCCCGACCACTGGTCGTTCCTGCTCGGCGAGGTGTCGCTGTACGCATTCCTCGTGCTGATCGCCACCGGGACCTATCTGGCGCTGTTCTATGACCCGAGCACCGCCAAGACCGTGTACCACGGGTCCTACACCCCGCTCGACGGCCAGCTGATGAGCGCTGCCTACAAGTCGGTGCTCGACCTCTCGCTCGTCGACAAGGCGGGGCTGCTGATGCGCCAGACCCACCACTGGGCGGCCGACATCTTCATGGTGTCGATCGTGATGCACCTGATGCGGGTGTTCTTTACCGGCGCGTTTCGCAAGCCGCGCGAGCTGACCTGGGTGGTTGGCCTGACGCTGCTGTTCGTTGCGCTGCTCGAGGGCTATCTCGGCTACTCGCTGGTCGACGACCTGCTGTCGGGGATCGGGCTGGCGATCGGCTACGGGGTGGGGCTGTCGATCCCGGTCATCGGCGGCCCGCTCATTCTGGGGCTGTTCGGCGCGTCGTTCCCCGGCAACAGCCATTTCTTCTCGCGCATGTACATCGCCCACGTGTTCATCATCCCGGCCCTGCTGGCGACGCTGATCGGGGTCCACCTAGCACTGATCGCGGCCCGGCACCACACCCAGTTTCGCGAGAGCAAGCGCACCACCGAGCGCCGGATCGTCGGCGCACCGATGTTCCCCGCGCAGCTGCCGCGCTCGCTGGCGCTGCTGTTCTTCGTCGCCGGCGTGCTGTTCCTGCTCGGCGGCTTGGTGCAGATCAACCCTATCTGGCAGTGGGGTCCGTTCGAGCCGTGGCAGGCCACCAACGGCGCCCAACCGGACTGGTATCTGGGCTGGCTGATCGGCGCGCTGCGCCTGATGCCGAGCTTCGACGTCACGATCGGGCACTTCACCCTGATTCCCAACCCGTTCTGGGGCGGGATCCTGTTTCCCACCTTCGTGGTCGGCGTGCTGGGCGTGTTCCCCTGGATCGAGCGCCGGCTGACCGGCGACCGCAACGTCCACAACATCGCCGACCGTCCGCACGACGCCCCCAATCGCACGGCGTTCGGGGCGGCGTTCCTGACCTGGGTGTTCCTGATCTTCGTGTTCGGGGCGGCCGATCGGCTGTATGTCCTGTTCTCGCTCAGCTACAACACGCAGCTGCTCATCTTCCGGATCGGGATCTGGGTGATCCCGGCGATCCTGTTCGTGGTCACCCGGCGATGGTGCCGCGCCCTGCAGGCCGCCGATCGGATCGAGGACGAGCGCGAGCGAGCCGAGCACGCGGTCAGGCGCCGCCAATCGCCGTCCCGTGAATCCCCGCGCGAGGTGACCGGCCGGGCTGAGGACCGGCTAGCCTAGCTCGTGGTCGACTCCGATTGCACCAGGCGGCGCGACAACAGCACCACGGTGACAAGCGGCAGAAGGGGCAGCACCGGTAGCCACGCGAGAGCATGGAGGAGGATCTCCGTGGCGCCCGCGGCCCCCGCCACGGCCATGGCGACGATCCCGGCGCTGCGACCGTCCCCGGCCGACCAGCTGCGGGTAATGGCGGTCTCGAGCAGCCCGGTGAGGGTGCTTGTCAGGTACGTGGTCGACATCTGCCCGAGGCGTCGCACGGCGCTGCTCTGGACCCCCATCGCCCCGGCGGCAATCGATAGCAGCGCCGTCTGCGCACCTCGACCCGGCCGGCCGCCCGCCAGCTCCCAGCCGGCCGCGAAGACGACCATGAGACCGAGATCGATCGTCAGCGCGGCGGTCGTGCCGCTCGGCCAGACGTTGTCGTCGGGGGGGCGGCGTGGAGTGCGGGGGCCGCGAGACCTGCGTGGAGCGGCGAGCAGTACGCCGACGGCATAGCCGGCCAGCGCGCAGCCGCTGGACAGGGCGACGTCCTGGGTGTTGCGCACGGCGCTGACGCCCAGCAGCACAAGGTTGCCGGTGATCACGCTGGCGAACACGTGACCGAGTCGCTCGATGGCTGTCGCGTCAACGGCGCCGGTCGTGGCCGCCAGCAGAACGAGCAGGACGTCTCGTGAGCGCTCCGGCGACACGCTGGCCCGGTACCCGATCATCCGGAAGGCAACCCCGCTCCGATCGTCCCGGACGTCAACCTCACCACGCTAGGCCTCCTCCTCCGCGTCCTCGCCGTGAGCGACGATGTCCCCGTCGCGGAAGAGGATGCCTTGGGCGATCTCACGCCAGGCCGGCTTGCGTCGCAGCAGGAACTCCAGGTCCATGCAGAAGTGCTTGAACTCCTCCTGCTGAGCGTTCAGCATGATCGCCCGGGCACCGTCGTCGGGCTCGACGCTCAACCGTTGCTCATACCAGCCGATCGCCTCAGCCTCCTCGGTCAACGACGCGTTCATTCGCGCGAACGTCCGCGTCTGCGCCGAAAGCTCCTCAGCCGGCTCGTGATACTGGTCAAATCCCATGTCTTCTCCTCTGTGTCCGAGTGGCGTTCCACTGCTCCCGCTCACGCGTGACTCTGGGGCTCTCCGGGCGGTCATTCCAAACCCGTCGCCGACTCGCCGTGGTTTGCGCACTGAATCGACCAGAACATAGAGGCCCTGCTGTGGTGGTCACGGTCGATTGTCCGGCCAGTTGTAGCCTCGCTGACAAACGGCAGCGCGGAGACGAACACGACTCCGATTCGGGGGTATACCCCTGCAAGACGTAGCGGAAGCGGCCCGGCCTGAGTGCGGGCGTTCCGACGCAGACGCGGAGCGAGCACCGCCTCTTGACCGGGGGAGCCCGAGACGAAATGAAGAACGACGTGAAGTCAGCGGCAGGCCAGGCACGCGCGGTGAACATCGAGCAGAACTCCGACCGCGACGGTTTGCCGTGCGCCCCCGCGCCGACGGGAGAACAGATCCGGATTGTCCACGGCGACCAGGTGGCGACGATCGTCGCGGTCGGTGGCGGTCTGCGCACCTACCAGCTCGGCGAGCGGGAGATCCTGGACGGTTACGGGCGCGATCGCCTGTGCAGCGACGCCCGGGGCCAGGCCTTGATCCCGTGGCCGAACCGTCTCATGGACGGCATGTACCGGTTCGGGGGAGAGGATCAGCAACTGCCGCTGACCGAGCCCGAGAAGGGCAACGCGATCCACGGGTTGGTGAGGTTCGCCAACTGGACCGTCGCCGCACGGACCGGGCACGGAGTGACCCTGACGCACACTCTGCACCCAAGCCCCGGATACCCGTTCGCGTTGGCCCTCTCAATCGAGTATTCGCTGTCTGACGCCGGCCTGTCGGTGGCGACGACGGCCACGAACATCGGGACCGACAGCTGTCCGTATGGAGCGGGAGCTCACCCCTACATCACGGCCGGCACCGAGATACTCGATCCCGCCTGGCTGACGGTGCCGGCCACCAGCTGGCTCCCAACCGACGAGCGCGGCATCCCCACCTCGGTCTCATCCGTCCACGGCACGCCTCAGGACTTCTCCGAGCCTCGCCCGATCGCTGCTACCCAGCTGGATACCGGCTATACGGATCTCATTCGAGACCCGGACGGATTGGCCCGGGTCGTCCTTCGCGCCCCCGAGGCCGACCAGGCCGTTGCCGTCTGGCTGGACGAGAGCTACCCGTATGTGATGGCCTTCACGGGCGATTCGCTGCCTGAGCCGTCACGGCGCCGGCGCGGATTGGGAGTCGAGCCGATGACCTGCGCACCCAACGCGTTTCGGACCGGCGATGGCCTCCGGGTCCTCGAGCCCGGCGACTCGTTCTCCAGCGCCTGGGGCATCGAGCCCGAGCTGAGGATCGGCCGATGAGCATCGACCGGATCGAGGTCGGTGCGTACACAATCCCAACCGACTCCCCCGAGGCCGACGGCACACTGGCGTGGGATGCGACGACAATCGTCGTCGTACATGCCCACGGCGATGGGAAGACCGGGCTCGGGTACACCTACGCCGACACCTCGACCGCGACGCTGATCAAGACCAAGCTCGCCGACGTCGTGGAGGGACGTGACGCCGCCGCACCGCGAGCCGCGTGGATCGCGATGGTACGTGCCACCCGCAATCTCGGACGTCCCGGCATCACCTCGATGGCAATCTCCGCGGTCGACGTCGCGCTGTGGGATCTGCACGCGAGGCGGCTCGATGCGCCACTGGCCACGGTGCTGGGCATGGCGCGCGATTGCGTGCCGGTATATGGCTCCGGCGGCTTCACCGCCTACTCGAACGTGCGCCTGGCCGATCAGCTCGCCGGCTGGGTGGCCGAGGGTATCCCACGCGTCAAGATGAAGGTCGGCGCGCGGGCCGGCGACGACCCGGAACGGGTGTCGGTGGCGCGCGAGGCGATCGGTCCCGAGCCAGAGTTATTCGTGGACGCCAACGGCGCCTACTCGCGCAAGCAGGCGCTGATGCTGACAGACAGGTTTCGCGAGTCGGCAGACGTGACCTGGTTCGAGGAGCCGGTCAGCTCCGACGATCTGGCGGGACTCCGGCTGCTGCGCGATCGGGCGCCCGCGGGAATGGAGATCGCGGCCGGCGAATATGGCTATGACGCGATCTACTTTCAGCGCATGGCGCAGGCGGGCGCCGTCGATGTGCTCCAGGCCGATATCACTCGCTGCGGGGGCGTCACCGAGCTGCTGCGCGTCGAAGCCATCTGCCGCGCTCACAACCTGCCACTCTCGCTGCACTGCGGACCGGCGATCCATGTTCACCCAGCGGCAGCCCTGCAGCAGCTACGCCACCTCGAGTACTTTCACGACCACGTGCGGATCGAGCAGCTGCTTTTTGACGGGCTGCCGGTGTTGCGCGACGGAGCCCTGTGGCCCGACCTGGAGCGACCGGGCATCGGGCTCGCGTTCAAGCGCGCCGACGCGCAGCGCTACGCCGCCTGACGAGCGTGGCTGAAGACATGACCGAATCCAGCCAGGACCGAGAGGAGCCTCATGGCCAAAACCGCGGCTGACAATCTGTGCGAGCGGTTGATCGAATGGGACGTCGACACGATCTACGGCTTTCCGGGAGACGGGATCAACGGGATCCTCGGCGCATTGCGCCGCCACCAGGACAAGCTGCACTTCGTGCAGACCCGCCACGAGGAGATGGCGGCCTTCATGGCCTGCGGGCACGCCAAGTTCACCCGCACGGTCGGCGTCTGCATGGCGACCTCGGGACCGGGTGCGATCCACCTGCTCAACGGCCTGTACGACGCCAAGCTCGATCATCGACCCGTGGTGGCGATCGTCGGGCAGACGTTCGTGCGGGCACTCGGCGGCGACTTCCAGCAGGAGGTCAATCTGCTGCAGCTCTATAGCGACGTCGCCTCGTCGTTCTGCGAGCAGGTCAACACCCCCTCAAGCATCCGGCATCTGATCGATCGGGCGATGCGGATCGCCCAGACCGAGCAGACCGTCACCTGCGTGATCGTGCCCGCCGACATCCAGGACATGGATGCCGTGGAGGAGCAGCCTCACGCCACCCACACCGTGCACTCCGGCGTGGGCTACTGGCCGGGACGCCGGATCCCCCAGTCGGCCCAGCTCCAGCAGGCCGCCGACATCCTCAACGCCGGGGAGAAGGTGGCCATGCTGGTCGGTCAGGGGGCCCTGGGGGCGACCGACGAGGTGATCGCCGTGGCCGACGCGCTGGGGGCCGGGGTGGCCAAGGCGCTGCTCGGCAAGGCAGTCGTGCCCGACGACGTTCCCTACTGCACCGGGAGCATCGGACTGCTGGGCACCAAGCCGAGCTGGGACATGATGCAGGGCGCCGACACGCTGCTCATGGTCGGCTCGAGCTTTCCCTACTCGGAGTTCCTGCCCAAGACCGGTCAGGTCAAGGC
>JBPCPC010000087.1:0-40733 GCA_050999585.1 Solirubrobacteraceae bacterium
GCTCTCCGGAGCGGCGCATGCCGTTACCCCGGTGCAACTCAAACCACCCACGCCTGACGTCACGAACGGATGCCGCTCTTGCCCTCCGCGCCCGACACCGGAACCAACCACTCGACCGAATCACGTGAGGCCGGGCCCTCGGGGCGCACCGGCCGGCGTTGGGGCCTGCGCAACCTGCCTTCGCTGCTGTCCTCGCTGGATTCCCCGGCGGACGCGGTCAGCTTCGTGGGGCCCAACTGGTTCGCGTCGATCATGGGAACCGGGATCGTGGCCAACGCAGCCGCGACGCTCCCCTTCCTCGCCCCCGGTTGCACAGCTTCGCGCTGGTCGTGTGGATCATCGCGGCGCTGATGTTGCTTGTGGTCAGCGTCGCCGTCGTCGCGCACTGGATACGCCATCCGCAGATAGCCCGCAACCACGCCCAGAACGCGAACATGGCCCAGTTCTACGGGGCCCCGCCGATGGCGCTGATGACCGTCGGAGGCGGAGCGCTGCTGGTCGGCAAGTCGCTAATCGGAATCCACGCCGCCGTCGACCTCGACTGGGTGCTCTGGAGCGCGGGGACGCTCGCAGGACTGTCCACCGCGGTCTACATCCCCTACCTCCTGTTCACGCAACACGAGGTGCGACCCGACGCTGCCTTCGGAGGATGGCTGATGCCTGCCATCCCGCCGATGGTTGCCGCCGCCTCGCTGATCATCATCACGATGATCTGGAGCCGCCTCGCCCACCACGGCTCGTCGGGCACGACGCGCGTTCCGACCCTGTGGATCGTGCTCGGACCGCTCGGCCAATCGATGACCGCCGCCGCGCTGCTGGGAGCCAATGCCCATCTTGCCGTCGCTCCGGTTTTGGCCTCAAGCATGAACACGTTCGCCGTCCTCTACGGCGTACCCGTTTTTGGCTTCGCATTCCTCTGGGCCGGACTCGCAGCCTCCCTCACGATCCGCACGATCCGGCGCGGACTGCCGTTCGCACTCACTTGGTGGAGCTTCACCTTCCCAGTCGGCACCTGCGTCACCGGCATCACCGGCCTCTCCATCCACACCGGCCTACCAGCCTTCCGCTGGGCCGCCGGTATCGCCTACGCCGGGCTGCTGACCGCATGGCTCACCGTCGGAATCCGCACCGTGCGCGGCAGCCTCAGCGGTGATCTCCTGCTCGCACCGACAACCTCCGGTCCCCCGATCGCCATCAAAGGCTGAGCTCCGGTGCGTGTCGTGCTCGACGTCAGGTGGTCCAGAGCGGCCGGCGGGCGCCGCCGAGCACCGCTCCAGTGTTTGGGACGACCGGTGCTGCGTCGCCAGAAGGCGTACCAACCAGGCACATCGACTGCGATCAGCGGCTGCCACCCGCGTAGCGAAGAATCGACAGATCGGTGAGCCATTCGACGGGCGCACGGTCATCGGTGTAGACGCTACCGCCGTGAACCGCCGCCTCCAGTCGGCTGGCCACGGCGGCGCCGAGGCCGTCGAGGATCGGGGGCATGGCGCCCGCAGCGGTGAGGAGGTGCGAACCGGTCAGCGGCGATGCGCTGGCCTCGACAAGCGAGTTGGTGTCGCTGAAGCGGTCGCGGATCACATACGGGAACACTGAGCGCAGAGTCGCCGTCACGACCTGCTCCAGAGAGCCCGAGTTCGGCAGATGACCCACGTTGACGATAACCTCCCCGCCGGGTTGCAAGTGGGCGCGGACGAGCGCGAAGAACTCCTTGGTCACCAGGTAGAAGGGGATGTAGGGCTGGCGGTAGGCGTCGACGAAGATCGCGCCGTAGCGCGCGGCGCGCGAAGCCAGCCACGGCCTAGCGTCCGCCGTGTAAAGATGCAGGTTGCGACCGCGCAGTCCGAAGTAACGGCGCCCGATGGTGGTCAGCTCGCCGTCGAGCTCGACCGCGTCCACCCGCGTGGCCGGAAAGAAGTGGCCGTACGCACGGGCGATCGATCCGGCGGCATCGCCGAGGATTGCGATGCGTCGCGGGACGGCCCTCCCGTTTGCCAGGGGGAGCGTTAGAAAGTCGTCCCAGTAGCCGCCGGTAAGGTAGCTCCCGGGCCGGTAGAGAGAGTGGATCGCGACACCCTCGTTCAGCTGTAGCCAGCGAACTCCGCTGCGGAACTGAACGACCCGCGCGTACTGATACTGCGTCTCGGCCTCAAAGATCACCTTGCCGCCGGCAACATCGGCTCCGATGACCGGCGCCGGCAGCGCCATCATCGCGGCGATCCCGAGCGGCACGAGCCACCCCCAGCGCGATCGCAACCCGGCGGTGGCGATCACCGCCAACCCGAGCGCGAAGACCAAGAACGTGCGGTGCGTGCCGATCAATGGAATCAGCAGGAGCGCGGACAGGAACGTCCCGACCAAGGACCCGGTCGTCGAGATCGCATACAGACGGCCGGTGACCGTCCCGGTCTGCCCGACGCTCTCCACCGTCAATCGGTTGGCATACGGCGCCACTGCGCCCAGCAGCAACACCGGCACCGCCACCAGCACCAGCACCGCCACCAGTGAGCCGAGAAAGCCTCCGACCGACAGCGACCCCAGCGCCGAGACCGACAAGCGCAGAAAGGGATCAGCGAGCACGGGCACGAGCGCGAGCAGCACCGCGGCGATGAGCACGATCACGCACAGACCCGCGACGTCGCCACGCCGATCCGCCAGACGGCCGCCCAGGGCATACCCCGCCGACAGAGCCAGCAGCACCGTCGCGATCGTGTTCGCCCAGATGATCGTCGACGCGCCGAAGTACGGCGCAAGCAGGCGCGCCGACGCGATCTCGGCGCACAGGCTCGCTGAGCCGACCACGAACACCAGCGGGTAGATCAGGCGCGAGCCCCTGACGGGGGGGTTGCCGCCGTCTACAGCCCTTCTTCCCTGCGTCGTGGCCACTGAGCTAGACCGTACCGGCACGCACAAGCCGGGCGGTGCAGGAAGCCCAGGCGGCTCTCAAGCGCGAAGTCCGACAGCGCCCACGTCGTGGTGACGACAGGCAGGCCCCCGTGGGCGTCGATGGCGGCAGCTTCACGCCCAGGACCGAGCCGGCGGTGCGGCACCCCGCTACGCCAGGGGTGTGTCAAGTGAGCGACCTTATAGGGCCCCCCAGATGACACACCCCCCGGTTGCGGGTCGTTTGCACCGGATGCTTGGGTGATCACGTTCAGACGACGACGTCGCTGTGCGCGACACCGTCCCGTAATTGCAGGTGTCTCGTCTGCAAGGCCGCTTCCCTGAACAATTCTCCGACAGCCGCTCGACCTCACGCGGCCGCCGTGCCGACGATCAGTCGCTTCTTCAGGATCAGCGTCGCGATGGACTTCGACGGACACCCGCACTTCCACGCCCCCAATGCTGAGAAGAGCGCAAAGATCTGGATCGACGGATCGGCGTCATCGACGCAATCTCGGCACCGGACAGCTGCGGCTCGTGCTTGCGTGGGCGGAGCTCCGTCAAGCCGTACCGCTTGAGAACTGGCGACACGCCCGTGCGGGTGAGACACTTCAGGAGCCAGATTAGATCAGCATGCGGCGGCCTGTCCGCGTCAGCAACGCGGGCTCAGCGCGCTGGAAAGGCGCGAGCGACATCGCGCCCTAACCGCCTGACAAGTGTGTCCAGTGCGTGTCCACTTTGAAGGTCATCGGGGTCGCCTACTTGAGTAGAACACCCAGACTGTTGGGCTCAGCGTGCCATTTCGTGATGCGCATGATGAGATACGATGCGCATCATGCGCACCACGGTCTCCATAGCCGACGAGCTCCTGCTGGCGGCGAAGCGTCGTGCTCGCGAGCGAGGGCAGACCCTGGGCGATGTCCTCGACGCGGCGCTACGCCGGGAGCTCACCCAACCCGACCGTGACGACATGGCGCCGCCCGTTCCGGTGTTTCGCAGCGGCACCGGCCCGCGCCCAGGGATCGACCTGACCTCCAACCGCGCATTACATGAGGCGCTTGACGACGCGAGCGACCTCAACGCGCGACGCTGACGGTGCTGCTCCTGGACGTGAACATCGTGCTCGCGGCGCACCGCGGCGACCATCCGCAACACGCGGAGGTCCGCGTCTGGTTTGACGAGTTGCTGGCCGGCGATCAGCAGTTCACTGTGCCCCTGCTCGTCTGGGCGTCGTTCCTGCGCTTGGCGACCAATCGCAGGATCTTCGAGGTACCAACCCCTCGAGCTGACGCATTCGCGTTCCTCGAAGCCACGTGCGCACAGCCGCAACACCTCCCGACCGCGCCAGGCCCCCGTCACCTCGACCTGCTGCGCCAGCTCTGCGAGGAGGGGGACGCCACCGGTGACCTCGTTCCCGATGCGGTGATCGCGGCCGTCGCAGCCGAGCACAGCGCAGAGATCGTCACCCTGGACCGCGACTTCGCTCGTTTCCCGTCGGTCCCCTACCGGCGGCCTGCTGACAACAGATCTTCCTGAAGACCCCGATCGCCGGTGCCGCCATCGGCGCAAACAGCGTCGAGATCGCCGAATCGCTCGACGAAACCTGCCTGCGCTGGGCACTACGGGCACATTCTCTGAGGTCAGTGCGCCGCTCACGTGCGGATTTGGGGGTGCGGGGGCTCGAGCAGTCCCCGAACGGCGGGCCCGCCAACGCGTATGGGCTTGGCCGTCGATTGATGCCCCGGGCATCGGGGTATACACGACACAAGTCGTTGCATTAAATTGAACAAGTTGTTGAATTAGGAGATGCCCATGTCCGCAGTCCTTTTCGGGTCCATCGGAGCGCTCGCAGACACCTCCGAGCTGCAACGGGAGGCTTTTAATGAGTCGTTCCGCGCCCACGCGCTGGACTGGAACTGGTCCCGTGACGAGTACCGTGAGCTGCTGCGCGAAAGCGGCGGCACGAGCCGGATCGCCGCCTACGCTGAGTCCCGGGGCGACGAGGTCAACGCTGCGGCGGTGCACGCGACGAAGTCGGAGGTTTTTCGGAAGAACCTGCAGATGGGCGGTATCGAGGCGCGACCCGGCGTCGTCGAGACCATCGAACAGGCCCAGCGCGACGGGGTGCAGGTGGCGCTGGTGACGACGACCTCCGGCGAGAACATCGCCGCGCTGGCGCACGCGCTGCGTCCCCGGATCGACGTCGACAGTTTCGCGCTCGTAGTGGACACATCGGACGTGGCGCAGTTCAAGCCGGCGCCCGACGCCTATGAGTTTGCGCTCAAACGGCTCGACGAGCAGGCAGGCAGTTGCGTCGCCGTCGAGGACAACCTCGGCGGCCTGGAGGCGGCGGTCGCGGCGGGCGTGCCATGCGTCGCCTTTCCAGGGGAGAACAACGTCGGCCACGACTTCGGCCAGGCGTCGCGGCGCGTGGACAGTCTGTCGTTCGCGGAGCTACAGACGCTGATGTCACGGCACTAGGAGAGGGAGACCTTCATGAGCGACATCCAGGCCGCCTATCAGGCAACCGCGACGGCATTCCACGTGGAGGGATACGAGAAGATCGAGTTCGACCTGCTCTATGTCCACGGGGCGTTTGCCGTTCACAACCCCGAGATCGCGGAGCGATTTCGGGCCTTCGGTCGATGTCTGATGGTGATCGACGAGGCCGTCGAGGATCTATACGGGACCCAGATCGACGAGTACTTTCAGTACCACCGCCTGGAGCTGACCAAGGCTCCGGTTCGGATCGCTGAGACCGACAAGGGACTCGCCACCCTGGAGCAGATCGTCGACGAGTTCAGCGCCTTCGGCCTGATCCGGACCGAGCCGGTCCTGGTCGTCGGTGGCGGGCTCACAACCGACGTTGCCGGGCTCGCCTGCGCCACCTATCGTCGCGGCTCGAACTACATCCGCGTGCCCACCACCCTAATCGGGCTCATCGACGCGAGCGTGGCGATCAAGGTCGCAGTCAACCACAAGCAGCTCAAGAACCGGCTCGGCGCCTATCACCCGTCGCGCGCGGTGATCCTCGACTTCTCCTTTCTCAGCACGCTGCCCACCGCCCAGGTGCGCAACGGTATGGCGGAGCTGGTGAAGATCGGAGTGGTCGGAAACCGTCGCGTGTTCGATCTGCTCGACGAGCATGGCGAGGAGCTTCTGCGCAGTCGCTTCGGCCACGGAGACGAGTCGGAGTGGATGCGCGAGATCTCGCACGAGGTCACTCACGAGGCGATCCGCTCCATGCTGGACCTCGAGGTGCCCAACCTGCACGAACTGGATCTCGATCGGGTCATCGCCTACGGCCACACGTGGAGCCCCGAGCTCGAGCTGGCCCCCGAGGCTCCGATGCTGCACGGCCACGCGGTCAGCGTCGACATGGCGTTCTCCGCGACGCTTGCCGAGCGGCGGGGATACATCACGGCGGCCGACCGCGACCGGATCCTGGAACTGATGAGCCGCCTTGGCCTGGCTATCGACAGCCCGTATCTGACCTGGGATCTGCTGCACTCTGCGACGCAAGCGATCACCGCGACTCGCGACGGGCTGCTGAGGGCCCCGGTCCCGCGTCCGATCGGCGACTGCTTCTTCGTCAGTGATGCGACAGACGAGGAGCTCGTCGTGACCCTGGCGGCTCATAAGGAGCTCTGTCTGACCTATGCCCGCGGTGGCGACGGCGAGGACGTCTTCGCGGCCTCCGCCACAGCGAGCGTCTGACTCGGCGGGAGGACGGAATTCGTGCCCTCTCCATCCCGCCCCGTCACCCCGGTGGGCATTCTCGCCTGCCAGCTCGGGCATCTATGTGACCGTGCCCAGCGCCCCGGCGCCACCGGCCGCGAGCTCCTGGCCGAGCTGCACACGGCACACGCGCTCGCGGCCGGACTCGAACCCTACGTGAGCCGCTGCACGACCCCGGAGTCCTCGGCGCTAGCCGCGCTGTCCCAGCGCACACAGGCGCACGACTGGGAGCGACGGACCGGACCGGAGGCGGCGGCGACACTCGAGCAGGAGATGCTCTCAGGACACGTCGAGGGACAGGCGCTGAAGTTCCTGGTGCGCATGACGCGCGCGCGCCGCGTGCTCGAGCTAGGGATGTTCACCGGCTATTCGGCGCTGGCCGTCGCCGAGGCGCTCCCCGCCGATGGCCGTGTGGTCGCCTGCGAGCTCGACCCCGACGTGGCGGCGTTCGCGCAGCGCTCCTTTGACGAAACCCCCTCCGGCGCGAAGATCGAGGTTCGGATCGGTCGGGCGCTGGCGACGCTCGAGCAGCTGGCAAGCGCCGGTGAGACCTACGACTTCGTGTTCATCGACGCTGACAAGGCCGGGTATGGCGACTACGTCAGCACCGTGCTCGATCGCGGTCTGCTCGCCCCCGATGGCGTGATCTGCGTCGACAACACGCTGCTGCAGGGCGAGCCCTACCTGCTTGGCGAGCCGTCAGCCAACGGCGCCGCGATCGCCGCCTTCAACGAGACGATCGCCGGCGACCCGCGCATCGAGCAGGTACTGCTGCCGCTGCGCGACGGCATGACCCTGATCCGCCGCGCCTGATGGGAACTACGCCGGCAGCCTCTGCCGTGGCGGGAAGCCCCCGGGCCGAGGAAACACCCGAGCCGATGCTGGCTCGGACCGTGGCGACGCTCGGCCTGCTGACCTGCGCGCTGCCGCTCAACCTCGCGCTGACCTCCGTCGCGCTGCTGCGGGCGTGGGCAGACCGGCGTCCCGATCCGATCGCCTCCGAACCCAGAACGATCCTGATCAGCGGCGGCAAGATGACCAAGGCGCTGCACCTCGCGCGGGCGTTTCACCGCGCGGGCCACCGGGTGGTCCTGATCGAAGCAGAGAAGTACCGCCTGACCGGACACCGCTTCTCGCGCGCCGTCGATCGCTTCTACACGGTCCCCGCGCCGGGCGAACCTGGGTACGCCGCCGCCCTGATCGACATCGCTCGCCGTGAGGCGGTCGACGTCTACATTCCGGTCTGCAGCCCGTCGTCCGCTCACCACGATGCCCTCGCCAAGGCGCAGCTCGGCGAGCACTGCGAGGTGCTCCATTTCGATCCGGACAGCCTGACCAGGCTCGATGACAAGCACGCTTTCTCGGTCAGGGCGGCCGAGCTCGGTCTCCGGGTGCCCGACGCCTACCGGATCACCGACCCCGAGCAGGTGCTCGGTTTTGACTTCGACGACCACGATCCGCCTTACATCCTCAAGAGCATCGCCTATGACCCCATCCGCCGGCTCGACCTTACCCCTCTGCCCCGGCCCGATCCCGGGCAGAGCCGAGCGTTCGTCACGGCGCTGCCGATCAGCGAGGACAACCCGTGGATCATGCAAGCGTTCGTCGCCGGCCAGGAGTTCTGCACCCACAGCACGGTGCGTGACGGACGGGTGCAACTGCACTGCTGCTGTGAGTCGTCGGCCTTCCAGCTCAACTACGCGACGGTGCAAATGCCCGAGATCGAGGCCTGGGTCAGGCGCTTCGTCGGCGCCCTGAAGCTAACCGGTCAGGTGTCGTTCGACTTCATCCGCGGCGGTGACGGCCGGGTCTACGCAATCGAGTGCAACCCGCGCACCCATTCCGCGATCACGTTGTTCTACGACCACCCTGACGTCGCCCGCGCCTACCTCGAGCCGGACGTCGAAACGCTGACGCCGCTGGCCTCCAGCCGACCGACGTACTGGCTCTACCAAGAGCTCTGGCGGGTGCTGCGCCACCCTTCGCGGGCGCGGCAGACGTTGCGGCGCATCGTCCGCGGCAAGGAGGCGATCTTCGCCTGGGACGACCCCCTCCCCTTTCTCATGGTTCACCACCTGCAGATCCCCTCACTGCTCCTGCGCAACCTCCGCCGGCGCAAGCCCTGGATCCGAGTTGACTTCAACATCGGCAAGCTCGTCGAGCCGGCCGGCGACTGACTGAGCATGCCCCTACGCGTGCTGCACCTCGTCGGGTCGGCGGTCAGTGACTTTCTCTGCGACCTCTCACGGCTCTACGCACGTGACTGCCTGCGCACGACGCAAAACTCGGACCGCTTCGAGCCCCACATCGCCTATGTGACGCCCGACCGGCGCTGGCGGTTTCCCGCTGATCTGACCCGAGAGGCGATCGCCGGCGCCCCGGCGCTGTCGGCGGCGGAGGGCATTCGCGTAACCAGCTCCCTCGGGATCGACGTGATGGTGCCCCAGATGTTCTGTCTGCCGGGCATGACCCAGTATCGCGCCCTGTTTGACCTGCTCGGCATTCGCTACGTCGGCAACCCGCCCGACGTGATGGCGCTCGGCAGCCACAAGGCGCGCGCCAAGGCGATCGTCGCCGCCGCGGGCGTCGATGTGCCCGCCGGCGAGGTGGTCCGGGCCGGAGAGCTGCCTGCCATCGAGCCGCCAGTCGTCGTCAAGCCCGTCGATGCCGACAATTCCCTCGGCGTCACGCTAGTGCGCGACCGCAAAGCTTTGGCTGATGCGATTGCCACAGCATGCGAGCACTCCGACACAGCGTTGGTCGAGACTTACGTCGAACTGGGTCGGGAGGTCCGCAGCGGGATCATCGTGCGTAGCGGAGAGCTGGTCTGCCTGCCGCTGGAGGAATACCGGGTCGATCCGATCGGCAATCCGATTCGACACGCCGCGGACAAACTGCGTCGCGACGGCGACGGCGACGGCGAGCTGGCGCTGGTCGCCAAGCAGCGCGCCCTTGCATGGATGGCCGATCCGAACGACCCGATCACCGGGCTCGTCTGGGAAGCCGCCCGGCGTTGTCACCGCGCGCTCGGGTGCCGTGACTACAGCTTGTTTGACTTTCGCATCGACCCCGGCGGCCGCCCCTGGTTCCTGGAGGCCGGTCTGTACTGCTCGTTCTCCCGCCAGAGCGTCATCTCGATGATGGCCGCAACCGCCGGCATCGCGACCGACGAGCTGTTTGCCATCGCGCTCGACGAGACCCTGGCCGCAAGCTCCGTCCTCAGACCTGCAAGGAGCGCAGCGTGAAGTCCACCGTTCTCGATGCCATCGGCCTCGAGATAACCGACCTATCGGTTGGCGAGCTCGATGGCGAGACGGTCGCCCACCTGCGCGAACTGCTCGCCACCCACGGCGTCCTCGTGCTGCCCGGCCAGAGCATCGATGATCGCGAGTTCGTCGCGTTCCTCAAGAGTTTTGGCCAGCTCACCTTCACCAAGGGAGAGGCGGCCGTACCGGGCCAACCCGATCTGAACGTTGTCAGCAACGTCGGGCGGAGGACCCCGCCACGCAGCACGTTCCACGTCGACACCACCTACGTCCGGCATCCGCCCGCGTACACGGCGCTGCGCGCCGTCACCATCCCCGAGGAAGGCGGCGAGACGCTCTTCACCAACCAGTACCGGGCCTTCGAGACGCTGCCCGACCACGTGCGCGAGGAGCTCGACGGCCGCACCATGCGGCACATCGTGACCGGCCTGCAGCTCGACGAGGACGATGAGCCCTCGGCCGAACATCCGGTCTTTCAGCGTCACCCGATCTCCGGGCGCATCGCGCTCTACATCTCCACTCCAGCCCGGTGCGTGGCGATCAGCGGCATGGCAGACGAGCAGGCGGAGAAGCTGGTCAGCTTCCTGTTCGAGCACTCGACGCGCGTGGAGAACGTCCACCGCCATGCCTGGTCCTCCGGCGACATCGTCCTGTGGGACAACCGGTGCGTCATGCACCGAGCGGATCATGCTCGGGTGGTCGGCGACCGCGTCATGCACCGCGGAATGGTCGCCAGCGGCGTCGGGGGCGTCAGCGGGGTCAGCGGCGTCAGCGGCGGATAGTCGGCACCGGCGGCACGACCATCGCCCCCCGGCCGGGCCGAGCCGGCGGTGAGCGGCCGAGATGGTGCTCGTCACCCACGCCCGACACGGGACGAGCTCGTCGCGGCTGTGGATGTTGGTGCTCGACCCGACAAGGAACGCCGGCACCAAGCTGGCAAGATCAGCCGGCTAACAACGATGCCCAGAGGAACGACTGGGTCTGGGAATTCGATGGCAGCCACTCGCGGCCGATCGCCACTATCGCGCCGACGACGCAGCACAGGTCATCGCCGTACCGTCGTGACGGCGCGACGGGTGTGGTCAGCCGGCGAGGCCGGTGACGCGCAGGGTGATGTTCAGGCGCCCGGAGCGGAGGCCGACATCAGGATCGACCGCGCCGGGCCGCAGCTTCGTGACACCGTGGTAGGCGAGCCGTGCCGGACCGCCGAGCACCAACAGGTCTCCGGAGTGGAACTCCAGATCGATGTGCGGGCCGCTGCGCCGGTCGGCGCTGCCGAGGCGAAACACACAGGACTGGCCGATGCTCAATGAAACGACCGGCTCGGGTGATCGCTCCTCCTTGTCCTGGTGCATCCCCATTCGAGCGTGCGGGTCATAGAAGTTGATCAGGGCGGCGTCCGGCCGGTACGTCGATTCGTCGTCGCTGCCATGCGCGTCTGCCAGCGCGCGCCGCCCCAGTTCTTGCAGCCAGGACGGCATCGCCGGTACGCGCGCGCCGTCCACGTCGTCGGCCGTTCGCGAGTAGCGATAGGGAGCCCAGTGCCATCCCAGGCACGCCGTCTGCACCGACATCGTCCCCCCGCGGGGGAGCTTGGTCGCGCGCATCGGCGCGGGTCCCGTGGCTCGCCGGCGGCAGTACTCGACGAGCGTGCGCTGGGTACCGGCGGGCAGCCAGTCGGGCACGTGGATGGCGCCGGGGACGATCTCGACGGGCGGTCGAGGAAACAGCGTCGGCGAACGCGACGGGCTGCGGTTGGTCGGCCGGTGGCGGACGATCTCGCCGTCGTGGACGTGCCAGAGCTCTCCGGTAGGGGTCGATCCGCACAGGCCCTGGAGCACGCGGGTACGCGCGAGCGGACCAAGCTCGTGACCAGCGGCGGCGGCGAACGCAACCGTTGCCCCGGACCGCCAATCCTCGAGCTGAGCGAGCCGCCGCGCGACCGGCTCCCAGCCGGCGGTGCTGTCGGCGATCACCCAGGCGTCGACGTGCTGGGCCGTCAGTCGTCGAGCTTGGCGCAGCCATGACGCCGCCTCGGCGGGCCAGTCGACGGTGACGGCGATCTGCCCGCCACGGCTACGCCACGCCTCTGAGAACGTTTCCGCGGTGGCTCGGGCGGCGGAACTGCGGCCGTGGCCGATCGCCACCAGCTTGTCGCCTCGTTGCTCCAGCAGCCGGATCAGACGTTGCAGCTCTGGTTCGGTGTGAAGCGCGTGCGTCGTAGCGGCGGTGCTCATGTCGGGGTCCGCTCGAGCTCGAAGAGGACTGCCTTGGCCTCGGCTCCGCCGCGGTAGGCACCGAGCGGCCCGCTGCTCTTGAGTACGCGGTGGCAGGGCACGACGATCGGCAATGGGTTGGTGGCCAGCGCGGTGCCGGCGGCGCGACCGGCGCGTGGGCTCCCCGCCCGACTGGCGATCTCGGTGTGGGAGGCCGTCTGTCCATACGGGATCTCCACGGTCGCCGAAAGCACCCGGCGCCGAAAGCCGCCCGTCAGCTGCCAGTCCAGCGCCACGTCAAACCGGGTGCGGCGGTGGTCGAAGTACTCGTCGAGTTGGTGCCGCGCCTGGGTGACGACGGTTCGGGGGGCGTGCAGAACTCGGCCGGAGATCCGGCGGGCCCACTCGTCGATGACCGCGTCCTCGCCCTCGGCCGGCAGGCCGACTCGAACCAGCCCGTCATGGGTGGCCGCGAGGAGGATCGGGCCCAGCGGCGAGTCGTGTCGTTGAAACGCTACGTCGATCAGCCCCGCGGCCTCGGCCCGTCGGGTGAGCTGCAGGCTGCCTGCCTCCAGCTCTCCGGGTCGATCGCTGAGCCGCGCAGGCGGGCCTCGATCGTGGCTGATTGGGGGGGTGGCGGGCATGGGTCTAAGTCGGAGATTGAGGCCTGATCGTGAGGTCATGTGGCGTCGTGGAAGATCACGCCGAGCGCGGTGCGCTGCCCGCGGGTCACCGTCGACACGCCGTGGCGCACCCCGACGCGGTGATAGCCGTTGGCGCCGTGGCCGGGTCGCTCGGCGGTGGGAAAGATGACGAACGCGCCCTGGGGCGGGGTCAGCACGTGGGCGCGGCTCTGCGCCCGCGGACGCTGCTCGAGCAGCACGAACTCTCCGCCGTCGAAGTCCTCACCGCGGCGCGAGAGGGTGGTGAGGATCTGGAATGGGAAGAACACCTCGCCGTATAGGTCCCGGTGAAGCGCGTTCCAGTTACCTTCCCGATAGCGCAGGATAAGTGGCGTCGGGCGGTTCTGGCCAGCAGCGCGGCAACGCTCCAAGAGCTCCTCGTGCTCCAGTGGGAACGTCGGGTTATCGCCGCGCAACAACTCTGACCAGCGGTTGGCGATCGGAGCCAGGTGCGGATAAAACGAACTGCGCAGCGCCGCGATCGTCTCTGGCAGGGGATGATCGAAGTAGCGATAGCGGCCATCGCCGAACCGATGGCGAGCCATCTCGATCGTGGAGCGAAACCGACCCTCGTCAAACAGCTCGGCGAGTGCGTGGCATTCGTCTGCGTCCAGCCGGGCCGGAGTGACGGCGTGGCCCTGTGTGTTGAGCTGATCAGTGAGCTGGGCCCAGTCCAGCCCATCGACGCGCTGACGAATACCGGTCGTCGCATCGGTGGCGGCACTGATGGTCATGGAATGTCCTCCTGGCTGGTGGTCGTTTCAGTCCGCAGGTGCCGCAGCCCCTCAAGACGTTACGGCGCACGGTGAGTGCTCTGAGTGGTTCGCGACACCCCCATAAGACGATGAGCTCGACGGATCCGTGAGATCCCCAATGACCTCACATCCGCTGCCGACGATCCGGGCTAGAGAGCGAACAGGGTTGCCGATCGGGAGGCTGCCCGCCGCACAAAAAGATGAAATTCATGTCGACAGAGGACACCAAGGCGGGCGTGGGCCACTGGTTCAGGGCGGCAGCACGCGCACCGGCGACGCATTCGACGACGAGGAGATCGGCCTTGAAGACGGCGTCCCCGTGCTCAAGCAGCTTGGGCTCATCCCCAGAGCTAGCGCGACGGCTCAGGCGGTGAGGATCTCGCGGTGCAGATCGAGCAGTTTCGAGACGTCATCGGCGGCCACGCGTCCCATCCCGCACTCGGTGCAGATGCCCCACTCGCGTGCTCCGGCTGAGGACTGTGCAAGTGCGGTGTCGATGTGCTTGGCCTGTTCGGAGGTCGTGCCGACGGACTGGTCGTCGGGGTGGTAGGGAACGAGCGCGAAGTACAGCTCGGTTTCCGGTCCAGCCGTCAGGTCGCGCAGCGGGGCGAAGTAGTCGGTGTCGTTCCGGGCCTGGGGCACCGTGAACGATGCCCAGTTGACCGGCCGCTGCGCGGCGGAGATGACGGCGTTGACGAGCTCCACCTGCATCAGCACCGACTCGGGCTGCTTGAAGTGTTGGTGGCCATAGTCGCCGTAGCAGAGGTGCAGGCCGACGGGGACCTCCGCAGGCACCCGGTCCACGCAGCGGACCAGTCCGGGCGTAACCCGGTCGATCGGCATTCCCGAGCCAGGCCCCATCGCTCCCTCAAGGAGGCCGAACTCGACAGCGACATCCCATTGCACCGCGCAGCGGTCGCGGGGCAGTTTCGCCAGGACAGCGTCCAGGTCGGCGAACAGCGCCGTCTCATACGAGGCGGCGACGGCAGCCAGGTCCTCCGGCACGATCGTCCCCGCCATCGAGGCCAGCGGGGTGGGGTACTGCATCTGGAAGCGCACGCCGGCCGGGATCGTCCGGTCCTTCTGTAGCCGGTCGAAGACCTCGAACGACGCGGCGTACGCATCGGCGTAGCCGAGGTTGGGCCAGTCGATCGAGTCCCCGGAGGCGCCCTCGGCAAGACGCAGCTGGGCCATCTCCGGCGCGTCCGCCGCGGTCTCATACGCCCGTCCGACAGTGACCGACTCAAACTCGGGCATCTCCATGAACTTCTGAATCTGAAACAGGATCCAGTAGCCGCGCTCCCCGGTTTCGCCGTCGGTCATCCGGCGGACCCCCGTCGGGATGCGTGAGCTGATCTCCCGCATCACGCTCTCCGCGTCGGGCAGGTTGACTGAGCCATTGAAATGAACGCTGCTGGGCGGCATCGCACTCCCCTCTCCGTTCTCCGGTCCGCTCCTGAGTTTGCGACCCGCCTGACCGTCGCGCGGAGCCGCCGTGCGCCGGGGATCGCTGCGAGCTATCCGATCCGGCAATCGTAATGCCGCGACCTCGCCGACGCTCGCGGACACGAGCGCGTAGCTCGCTGCCTAGCGCTGGAGTAGTCCCTCCGAGTGCAGCGCGGCGGCCATGATCGCCGTGCTGTCGCCGATCAGCGAAGCCTCGACGTACCACTTGAGCGGATATCCGTTCGCTGGCCTCGGCGAGTCGCCTAGACGCTGCGCCCGGGCGATCAGGTCTTGAACCTCCACCACCCCTGCTTGGTCGCTCCTGGGAGCTCCACGAGCGCCAGACGAATTCGCCTCGGACATTGCGACCACCTCGGGTCAATCCTCGTGAGTAATCGCATTATCGCACCCGCAGGCCTCAATGCAACAGACGAGCTGACTGGAGTTACAGCTGTCGGTCGCGAGGAAGCGCGCCAGCCAGGCGAAGTGCTTGCCCGCGTCCTCGGCGGAGATGGCGGCCACCGGGAGGTCCAGACGGCGTCGTACTAGTGCGAGTGGCGACCGCGCTGTTCGAACACCCGGCGCTCCTGCTCGAGCGCTCGCCGGGCCTTGTGCAGGAGCTTGCGGTCCTCCCCCGCCCGGCGGTCCTCCCCCATCCCTTGGGGTCCGCCGACGGCCAGCGCTCCGATCATTTCCCGCCTCTCGCCCAGAGCGACCACCGCGTAGGCCGGAACCATGGGGCCATGCTCCCAGACCCGATTCATTGGGCAGACTGGGGTCAGCCGGCCTGCCACGGAGCGAGCACGTCGAGCACGTCAGCGTGGATGTGGCCGTTGGTCGCAACGACCCGGCCGGTATCGATGCGCTCGCCGCCCTCAAAGTCGGTGAAGGTGCCGCCGGCCTCCTCGACGATGACCTTGACCGGGGCGTAGTCCCAGGGCTGGCTGCCGACCTGCAGCGCGATGTCGACCTCGCCCGCGGCCAGCGCGAGGAAGCTATGGCCTTGATGCGGTCGAACCCGTGCACAATTAGCCGCGACGGCCGCGAGGGGTGTGTCGGTTTCACCGCGCGCAAGACTCTTGCGCCAGTCGTCGTTGACGACGGCATCGGTCAGGCGGTTGGTGACAGAAACCGCGACCCGCCGCCCGTCGTGAAAAGCGCCGCCGCCGCGACTGGCCCACCATCGTTCGCCCAGCACCGGGAGGGTCGCGACGCCCAAGACCACTCGGCCGCCGACGGCGAGCGCGATCAGGGTCATCCATTTGGGATCACCGCGGATGAACCGGTTGGTGCCGTCGATCGGGTCCAGATACCAGCAACAGTCCGAGCTGCCGCTACGTCCGTGCTCTTCGCCGTTGATCGCGTGGCCGGGTCGCTCACAGGCAAGCCGATCGCGCACCACGGCCTCGACCTCGCGGTCGACTTCGGTCACCGGCGACCCGTCAGCCTTCTGTGATACCGAGAAATTCTGGTCGCGAAACCGCTCGAGCGCAATTGAGCCAGCCAACTGCGCCAGATCGAACGCCAACTCCAAATCCGCGTCCAGGCTCATGAGCTTCTCGCGAGCCTTCCGTTGGACAGGCGCTTGGTCCCAGACGGCTCCGACTCGCTGGGCGTCACCCGGTCACCTAGGCGGCGAACTGCGCGGCGCGGTCGGGGTCATCGCCTGCTCGACGATCTGCCCGGCGGAGTGGCGAACCTCGCGGCCAACTCGCGCCGTCCCCCTAAGGTGTGTCACAAACCACGTCGTGTCGAGATCGACCTGAGCGATCAGTTCTGCCGGGTCAGTGAGGCTGGGGAACGACGCGTGTTCTGCCGTTGGCTAGATGCCAGATCATCCGGCTGGGGAACCCGTCATCGGCAGGGCGCGGGACGGTGAAATCGACGACGTTGTCTTGCACGCGTGCCTTGCGCACGACCCTCGAGCGGTAGAGCTTGGGGTTGCGGTACGGGCCCCGAGTGACGGCGCGATCGTAGATCGCGGTGATCGACACCACCCCGTCGGGGATCACTCCGTCGACGTCACTCGGACCGTGATTGGAACTTGAGGCTCCGAACTCGCCCGAACGGCGAATGACTGTGGCATCCACCCCGCCGCCACCCCCGCCGCCGCGGTCAAACACTGACAACCCGTCACGCGGCGGGGTTTGGTGATTGTCCTGGCGATTGAGCTGTGCTTCGGTACGCAACGTCAGCCGGCGCAGATCGCGGGGTTTGCCCTCCAGCAGTTCCAGCACACGAGCGTGCTGATGCGCGAGGCACACTGCCGGGGTCGTCGGGAAGGCGCGGACGCGCATCGGGACCAGGATGAGCGTCTTGCCGTCAGCGGCATGAGCGACGCGAACATAGTTGACATAGATGCGGGCCGTGAACGGGTCAGGGCGCCGCAGAAAGCTCAAAAGACGATCATCACCGGGTTCTGCTGGACGTCGCAAGATCGCCAGCGCAGCCAGCAACGCGCGATCCGGCGGCCCATGCACCAGCCGAGGCGCGACGACTTTGGGCGGACGGACCCGACACTCCGAATCGTGCCGCTCGACGTATCGAGAGGCCGAGTTCAGCAGCTTGGTGAGCTCCACCTCGAGCTTCTGACGATGCGGATTGTTATGGCCCAAACCGCCCGCGGCCTGAGCCGCACCAAACCCGCCGCCCACCAAGGCCGCCGTCGCCAGCAGCCCGACCGCGAACCGCATCCATACGCGACCCATCCCACCATTCTGCACACCCCGCCACGATCACGCCGCAGATTGCCCTTCCGGGCGGCGATGATGTGGCACGATGAGCGCGCCTATGGTCATGCAGCCGCCGCCGGTCAGGCTCGCCGGCAATGGGATGGTCTGTGCGATTGATCATCTGGCGGCAGGCGCAGGCGTGGAGATTCTGCGACGTGGCGGCAGTGCTGCCGACGCCGCGGTCGCCACCAGCGCAGTGTTGGCGGTCACCAGCCAGCATATGTGCGGGATGGGAGGCGACCTCTGGGCGGTGGTGCACCCCGGCTCAGGCGAGACGCCGATCGCGCTGAACGCTTCCGGCCGGGCCGGTTCGGGAGCCGACCCGTCACCACTACGCGCGCGCGGGCTGGAGGAGATGCCCGATCACGAGGTCGCGGTCGTGCCCGTACCGGGGTGCGTCGATGGGTGGGTGGCGCTGCATGAGCGCTACGGCCGGTTGCCGCTGGAGGAGCTGCTCGAGCCGGCTCGGCGCTACGCCGACGCCGGTTTTCCGGCCTCCCCGGGCCTCGCGAGCGCCGCGGCGCTGGTGGCCGGGCTGGCCGACGGGGCTGATTACCACGTCCCCGGAGGGCTGCGCGCCGGTGCGCTCGTCCGGCGACCAGGCGTCGCCCGAACGCTGGCGGGGATCGCCGCCGGCGGGCGCGACTCGTTCTACCGGGGTGAATTCGGGGCGGGGCTGCTGGCCCTTGGTGGCGGCGAATACACCGCGGCTGACCTGGCGCGCTCGCAGGCAGAGTGGGCCACGGCGGTGCACGCCGATGTCTGGGGGCACCGGCTGTGGACGGCGCCGCCCAACTCCCAGGGCTATCTGACCCTCGCCGCCGCCTGGATCGCCGAGGGGCTCGACATGCCCGATCCGGCCGATCCCGGTTGGGCTCATCTGTTGGTCGAGGCAGCCCGCCAGGCTGGACATGACCGGCCCGACGTCCTTCACGAGCGGGCCGACGGCTTCGCACTCATCGCTCCCGCTCGCCTGGCGCCACGCCGCGCCGCGATCGATCCGCACGCGTCCTCGATGCTGCCGGCGCCGGGTGCCGCCGGCGACACGATCGCTCTCTGCGCAGTCGACGCCGACCGTCAGGGCGTCTGCCTGCTGCAGTCAAATGCGTCGGGCTGGGGCTCGGGGCTGATCGTGCCGGGGGTGAGGATCTTTCTGCACAATCGGGGCCGCGGCTTCAGTCTCGGCCCCGGCCACCCGGCCGAGTACGGTCCGGGCAGACGACCGCCGCACACGCTCTCTCCGACCCTGGTGACCGCGCCGGACGGTCGCTTGCGAGCCGTGCTGGGCACGATGGGAGGCGACAGCCAGCCGCAGATCCTGCTGCAACTGCTGGCGCGGTTGCTACACGCCGGTGAATCGGCCGGCGACGTCCTCGCCGCCGGGCGGTTCATGCTGGCCCCGCCGCTGGGCACCGAGGGCCAGGTGACCGGCGATGGGTTCGAGACCTGGCAATCGGGTGGCCAGGTGACAGTCCGACTCGAGGGTCAAGCGCCGGGAAGCTGGGCCCGGGGCCTGCGCGCGCGTGGCCACGCGGTTGTCACCGAAGCGCCGTTCTCTGACCTCTTCGGTCACGCTCAGTTGATCGACGTCGGCGACGACGCGCTGCGTGGCGCCACCGATCCCCGCCCGCTGGCCGGGGCCGCGGCCGGCTGGTGAGACCAGCGGCGAGGATGCGGCAGCGGTCGGTCAGCTGAGTCCGGGTCCAGTAGGGTTGCGTTGACGTCGAACACGATCAACGGTTGGTCGCTCATGGGGATGCTCCTGGGAGTGGCTTGAGCTCGGGGAGCTCGGGGAGCTCGGCATCGTCGGGCTCACCAGCTCGGCTGGGGTCAGCCCGCGATCGGCGCCGTGGGGCACGACGTTCTGGCCGGAGTCAAGCTGCTGCGCGACCCCGTCGAGCGTGACGGCGAGCTTGTCGGGCTCAAAGGAGACGAAGTCTGAGATGCGCCGTACGCCGTCATAGGCCTCGCGGTAGGACCACGCGGCGCGGCTCGACTCGCCGATGTCGTAGTAACTGCAGAGCCCCTTGTAGGGGCAGAAGGTCTGGCGGTGGACCGGGCTCAGTGCCGTCTGGTTGACGTCGGTGCGCGGCACATACCAGCGCGGCGCGAACCCTGACTCATAGAGGACCAACGGCCGATGCGACTGGGCGATCACCTGGTCACCGGCGCACACGACTAGTTCACGAGCGGTCCGGCGAATGTCGATCCGGTGATACGCGTCGGCGGCATGACCGACGATCCGGTCCTCCTCTTCATAGAAGGCGTCCATCGCGTGCCAGGCGAACGCGACTCGATCGCGGAGCGCGTCCGCGTAGTCGGGCAGGTTGATGTGCTGCCAAGCGCCTCGCCGCGCCTCGTGGCCGCCGGCCCGCACGACATACCAGGCGGTGTCGCCAAGCTCGCGATGCTCGGTGACACGCTCGCTCGGGTGCAGGGCCTCGCCGGCGATATCGACTTGGGGGAAGTAGGCGACCGGATAACGACCCGGCTCGTGGAGCAGGACGACATCGTCGCTGGTCGCGATCCAGGATTCGCCGAACAACACACGCATCCGCCGGCGCAACGGTTCAGCGAACAGCAGTCGCTCCGGGAGCGGCGCGGGGATGAGAAACCGTCCGATCGCCCCCGGTGCCAGTGGTCCCTGCTGCCAAGCCAGACCCATGATGCTTCCTTTCCGTAACGAAATTGAACGCCCGTGCCGACCGGTCACTCAGACGAGCGGTTCTCCGCCATCGACACCGAGGGTCACGCCCGTCAGAAACGTGTTGGTCATGCAGAAGATGACCGCGTCGGCGACGTCGTCGCTGTTGCCGACGCGGCGGGCCGGGTTGTGCTCGGTGGTCTGTTTGAACAGTTCGGCTTTGCCCTCGTCGCCGAGCCCGTCCCACGCGCCGGTGTCGATCGTGCCGGGGGAGATTGCGTTGACGCGGATCGGCGCCAGCTCCACGGCCAGTGAGCGCGTCAGGGTGTCGACGGCACCGTTGGTGATCGCCACCGCCAGCGTGCCGATCGTGATCTTGAAGGCCGAGGCGCCGGAGAAGATCACAAACGACCCGCCCGTGTTCAGCTTCGGGCCGAGGTGCTTGGCCAGCATCAGCGGGCCGATCACCTTGGTGTCCAGCGACCGGCGGACCTTTTCACGATCCAGGTCGGCAAGGTTGCCGCGAGCCCGCGCCGACGCGGTGCAGACGACATGGTCGATACCGCTCAGGCGCTGCGCCAACGCTCGGATCGACTCGTCATCGGTGACATCGACGGTCTCGGTGGAGACCTCCGGGTCGCGGGCGAGGGAGGCCAGCTTTTCCGGATCGCGTCCGGCCACGATGACCCGCGCGCCCGCTGCCCGGACGGCCTCGGTCACCGCCCCGGCGATGCCGCTGGGGCGCCCGATCACGAGCACCATCTTGCCCTGCAGTGAGTCGGCCATCTCGGTCTCCTTCGTCTCGCGGGAGTTGTCCGGCGTGGCCTGCACATGGAGGGGCGGCCGGGTTACTGCAACGAAATCAGTGACGAGCCGCCGACGACTCTTACCGTCCGCACGGTAAGAACCGCGAGGTGGGCGACGCTGACGCCGAGAAGGCCCCCCGGAGCCGGCCTGCACCCGACTACGATCCTGGGCGTGAGCGGTGAGCCGAGCGCAACCAGTGCCGGCAGGCCCGTCCCAGCGGCCCCCGACCGGGAGTCCCGACAATGGACCGAGCAACTGGAACCCGGGCATCCGCGCCGCGACCAGACGGTGGCCAAGCTTCACGAGATGCTGCTGCGCATCGCCTACCACGAGCTGTCGCGGCGCCGGAACCAGCTGGGATCGATCAGCGGCCCCGAGTTCGACGACCTCGCTCAGCAGGCGGGCGACGACGCACTGATGAATATCCTGGCGAAGCTCGGGGAGTTCCGCGGGCTGAGCCGGTTCACCACCTGGGCCTACAAATTCGTGATCTTCGAGGTCTCCGGCAAGCTGGCCACGCACGCGTGGCGCCGCCAGCCCCCCAGCCCGGACGACGTGACCTGGGAGCGCCTGCCGGACTCGCTGGCGCCCCGGCCGGGAGAACGGGTCGAGCAGCGAGAGCAGCTCGAGGCGCTCTCGGCGGCGATCGCCGAACTCACCGCTCGTCAGCGCGAGGTGTTCGTCGCGATTGCCCTCAACGATGTCTCGATTGACGTGCTGGCAATTCAGCTGGACTCCAACCGCAACGCGATCTACAAGAACCTGTTTGACGCCAGACGCAAGCTCCGCGCGAGCATGGCGGCCGTCGGACACCCGGTGACCGAGGGAGACGCGGTCAGATGACCGATCATCGTCAGCTCGATGAGCTGCTGAGAGCCCAGGACGGCGACGCCGGCTGCATCGCCGGCGAGGCGATCCTCGACGCCTACGTCGACTGTGAGCTGGCCGGCGCGGACCCGGCCGGCGCGTTTCCCGGCACCGCCATCCATTTGCGCAGCTGCCCGGGTTGCCGGGCCGATTACGACGGGTTGCTGCAAGCGGCTCGCCGGTTCGGCGCGCTCGAACCTCAGTAGCTCCCCGCAACGCCCCTTCGCCAGCGATCTGGGTCGCATCCGGTAAGACGCGTCGCCGGCTGCGCACTATCTCAGCGACCGGCCACCGGACGCCTTCCGCTGGGAGCCACTGAAGGGAGCGCACACATGTCAGATTGCCGCCATGCCACCCGCTCCGCCGCGCGCCGATGAGCGATCCGTCAGCGCTCAGAAGCGGGCGGCTGCTCTCGGTAAACATCGGCACACCACGCGAAATCGAGTGGCAGGGCAAGCGGATCCGGACGTCGATCTGGAAACAGCCGGTCGCCGGACCGACGATGGTGCGGCGGATCAACCTCGACGGTGACGACCAGGCGGATCGCGCCGCGCACGGTGGCGAGCACCGGGCCGCGTTCGTCTACCAGATCGAGTCCTATCGGTACTGGGAGCAACAGCTCGCCCGCGATGACTTCACCCCCGGGCAGTTCGGCGAGAACTTCACCGTGCAGGGACTGGCCGACGACGACGTCTGCATCGGAGATCGCTACCAGATCGGCCAGGCTGTGTTCGAGGTCACCCAGCCCCGGGTCACCTGCTTTCGAGTCGGGATCCGCCTGAACGAGCCGACGATGCCGTCGCTGCTGGTGGCCCATCACCGTCCCGGCTTCTACCTCCGCGTGCTGCAGGAGGGTTCTGTCCAAGCCGGCGATCAGATCACTCGGCTGCTCCAGGGGCCCGAGCAGCTCACGATCGCCGAGATCGACGGGCTGCTTTACCTCCCCAACCGCTCGCGGCGCAGCCTTCAGCGAGCGCTCCGCGTCCCGGCGCTCAGCGACGGCTGGAAGGACTCATTCACCACCCTGCTCGACCAGGCCTCAAACGGCGCGATCAGACCGGCCGCCGGAGCATGGACCGGGTTCCGCCCGCTCAAGGTCGTCGAGGTGCGGCGCGAGAGCAGCGCGATCGTCTCCTTCCGCCTGCTGGCGACCGACGGCGAGGCGATCGAGCCGGGGCCGGCCGGCCAATACCTCACGCTGCGCCTGAGACCCGATGGCGCTGGCCGCGCGCCCCTGATCCGCACCTACTCCCTGTCGGCGATCCCCGGCGAGGACGGCTACCGAATCAGCGTCAAGCTCGAGGCCAATGGTGCCGGCAGCCGGTTTCTCCATGAGCACGTCCACGAGGGTGATCTGATCGACACGGCGGCGCCCCGCGGAGACTTCCTGATGCGCGATCAGCAGCGCCCGGTGGCGCTGGTCAGCGCCGGGGTCGGAGTCACCCCCGTCCTGGCGATGCTCCAGTCACTGGTCCAGGCGCAGAGCACCCGGGACGTGTGGTGGGTTCACGGAGCTCGCAACGGCGCGGAGCACGCCTTCGGCCCGGAGGTCGACCGTCTGCTCAGCTCGCTGCCTGACACCCACCGGCTCATTACCTACAGCCGCCCCGCTGCCGGCGAGTTGCCGGGCGCCACGTTTGACACCACCGGGAGAGTCGACGCCGCGATGGTCCAAGCGGCCGAGATTCCGGTCGACGCCGACTACTACCTGTGCGGCCCAGGCGGGTTCATGCAAAACCTGTCGGCCGGGCTCGCCGCCCGCGGCGTGCCACCCGAGCAGATCGCGATGGAGGTCTTCGGCGCGGCCGCTGCGACCGCGCCCGGCGTCACCGACGGCCACCGACGCCAGCCGCATCAGCCCGCCGGCGCTCCCGCCGACGGTCCGGCCGTCACTTTCAGCCGCAGCAGCCTGACGGTGGCATGGGATCCAGGCTATGCCAGCCTGCTCGAGCTCGCCGAGGCCTGCGACGTGCCGGTCAGCTTCGGCTGTCGCATCGGGGTCTGTCACTCCTGCGAGACCGGCATCCTGACCGGCGACGTCAGCTACAGCACCGCGCCGCTGGAGCCACCGGCTGAGGGCCGCATCCTCGTCTGCTGCGCTCAGCCGCGCTCAGAACTGGCGCTCGAGCTCTGACGCCCGGCGGCGACCGCGATCTGCCGGTCGTCGCCGATCGTTTCGACGCGCGTGAAGTTCTCCAGCCGCTGACCCAGAGAGTTGTGCAAGGGCGCCCGGCGGTGGCCGCCTCGGGCCCAAGTCGGCCGCTCGGCTCCTGCGTCGCTCAGCGCCGCCGCTCTCCGGTGATCGGGTTGAGATATAGCGGCTGTGGGTGTGGGTGGCTGAAGTCGACGAGTCCGCCGAGGCTGCCGGCGAGCGTGTCAAACGAACCGTCACCGATCCGCTCACCGCCGAGCCAGTTGTCCTCGACGAAGCGCAGGATCGAGGTCTGGTCGCTGACGTGGTGGTCGACGGCGTTGACCCTGCTGTATGGGCTGATCACCAGCAGCGGCTGGCGCGGACCGTAGCCGCACCGGTCCTGATAGCCCCCCGACGGGATGCGGGCTCCGCACATCCCGTCGCCCGACAGTGCATCCTGCGGGCTCTGGCTGTCGTTGATAATCGGGCTCATCTGGTGGTCATACCAACCGTCGGAGTCGTCGTAGGCGATGATGATGGCGGTGGACTTCCAGTCAGGGCTGGACTCGACGCGGTTGATCGTGTTGACCAAAAAGTGCTGCTCGTCCAGCGGATCGGAGCTCTGTGCGTGCCCGTTCTGGTAGACCGGGGGCTTGAGATAGCTGACCGCCGGCATCCGTCCAGCATCCAGCGCCCGCCAGAAGTCGCTCAAGTCGTACTGGTGGTTGGCTTGGCCGGCGTGGCCGATCTCGGCGATCGACGCCGGCGCCAGGTGATGCGGATTCGCGGTCGACTGGTAGTACTGAAACGGGTCGACCCAGCCGCCGCTGTAGTAATCGGTCTGCAGTTGTCCGCCGATGTTGGCGTGCTCAGACCCGCAGACAGCCGTTCCGTCGGCGAGGCGCGAGGTCGGTCGAAAACCCTCCGAGAACCAGCCCCAGCTGACGCCCTTAGCGGTCAGCAGATCGCCCACATTCTGACCAGACATCTCGACCGTCGGCGTACCCGGCGGGCTGCAGTCCTCGTACTTCGCCGCTTCGCCGCCGGTGGAGATCAACGTGCCGTTGGCGACCGCGGGCGTCGGCGCCGAGGTGGTCGCACCGTGCGTCTGTCCCGAGATGAGGTTGAGATGGCCGGGCGCCGTGGGTCCGAAGACGGTGCTGTATGAGTTGTCGCTCATCGCGAAGCGCTGCGCGTAATTCCACAGCGCAGTCACCGTGTTGCCGTCGTAATAGTCCATCACCAGACCCGGCGTCCCGTAGTACGGCGAAGGGCAGCTCGCGACGCCGGTCGACTCCACGAACTTGTCCATCAGCCCGTGGTCAAACGCCTGCTGCTCGGCGGTGTAGGAGTGATCCTGGTCGCAGGTCAACGCCTGTGAGCGATCCAGCCGCTGCGGGTTCTCAGAGTTTGGGTTGTGCGCCAGCAGCGCGTCACTGAGGCCGTTGACCGTAGGCGTGCCGGGGGCGACGTAAAAGGCGGGCTCACCCGGCGGGTTGGCCGCGTGCGGGTAGGTGCCGAAATAATGATCGAACGAAACGTTCTCGTCAAAAATCACCACCAGGTGATGGATCGGCGTAGCCGACTCAACGCCCCCTGAAGCATGGCCACGCGGCGCGCCGGCGGCGACCGCGGTCGCCGTCATCACCGTGACCGCCAGGAGCGCCCCTCCCGCCACCAGTTTGCGACCCAACCCGATCAAACGCATCATCAGCTCCTCCTCGTGCCGGTGCCAGGCCCGTGGCTGGCGCCTAAGCCAGCACGCTACCGCGTGGCGGCGAAGTCCGCTAGCCAGGTGGTGAAGATCGCTTGCCGAGGGAACATCGCGACGACGCAACACCGGTAGGACGCGCTCGGTTTAGACAGCGGCTGGAGAACTTCACCAACCTTCAGACACCGGACCGCGGTGCGCCGCCCTGACCGCGGCTCGATGCGCCCACGGGCCGCTCAATGCTTAGCCGCTGCGACCGTGTCGCGCGCCGGCGCCGGCTACCGGGGGCGTGGTGCCGTGGCGCGCCAGACCGAGAACACCAACAGCGCGGCGACGGCCAGCGGCAGGATCCACCAGGCACTCACGCCGGCGCCCGCGACGAGCGCCGTCGCGGCGAGCGCCAGCACGACGGCGACCGCGATCCGCCAGTCGTCGCCGACGACGAAGTCCCAGACGAAGCGCAGGAACGACATCATCCCGTTGCCTGCACGATCGTCTCGTCGGGAGCGGCTGCAGCCGGGCTGACTGCGCGGCTGCCCCGCCGCAGCATGGCAACGAGGCCCACCGCCAGCGCCAGCGTGACCGGGATGATCCCCAGCAGCGCGGCGTCGCCACCGGGCCAGTGCGCTCCGGCGCCCTCGCCGCCCCAGAACATCCCGAACGAGGTGAGCATCACGCCAACCCCGAACTTCATCGTGTTCTCCGGCACGCGGGTCAGCGGCGCATGCACCGCGGCACCGATCAGCACCACCAGCACGACGGCGACCGCCGCGGCCACCGCGGCCAGACCGACACGGTGCTGGTTGGCGCCGAAGGTGAGCACGATGAACACCACCTCGAGCCCCTCCAGGAACACGCCCTTGAACGCGATCGTGAACGAGTAGCCGTCCAGTCCCTGCCGAGCGGTGCCGGCAGCGCGCGCGGCCTCCAGCCCCTCCTGGTAGAGCGAGGCCTCGTCGTGCAGGGCCTTGAACCCCGAGGCGCGGAGTATCGCTTTGCGCAGCCATTGCAGACCGAACACCAGCAGCAGACCTCCGACGGCCACGCGCAGCGCGTTGAGCGGCAGCGCGGTGAGCGCCGGCCCCAGTGCGGCGGTCACCACCGCCAATACGACCAGCGCGGCCCCGACGCCGATCAACGCCGAGCGCCAGCTGCGGGTGAAACCGACCGCGAGCACGATCGTCACCGCCTCCACCGCCTCGACCGTGCAGGCCAGGAACACCGACACGGCCAGGCCCCATTCGGTGGCCGTCATCGGCGGTCCGGCGCATTGGTCTGCGATGTGGTCACGATGCCTCCTCGGGGCTCAGGGCCCGATCCAGCTCGCTCTCAAACGCGAGCGTCTCGTTGGGGTCCAGGTATGATCCCACCGTCTCCCCGCGAGCCAGTCAACGCCGATCAAGATCCCCGTAAGGGTAACTCCCCCGGGGGCGAGCTCGGGCGCACTAGTTCGGATCCGACCGTCGTGACCATCGCCGATCGCAGTCTCCTCCGCCGCGGTCTCGCGCTCGAGTACACGACGCTCGCCTGGAACGTCGTCGGTACGGTCGTCCTGGTCCTCGCCGCGGCCGTGCTGGCCGGCTTTGCCCTGCACGCGGCACCAGGCTGGTGGTGGGCGGACCCGGCCTCCGCGCTGGTGATCCTCGTCCACGGGTTGCGCGAGGCGCGCCACGCCTGGGCGCAGGCGAACCTGGGCGAGATCGTCACGCTGGTCGCGCTTGCGCTGCCCCTCGGACTGGGCACGTTCGCGGTCGCGGCCGCGCTAGGCGGCACGGGTCTTGAACCCCGGCGCCGCCTGCGAGGCCCGCGGCTGATGGCCAGGTTTGACGCCGGCATGCCGCTCGTTGGGCTCGCGCTCGGAGCGCCGCTCGGCCATGCCGTCGGCGCCGCAGGCGGTCATCCTCTCCCAGCCCGGACTGCGACTCGGCCCGGGTCGGTCCGGGCGGTCCCGGGCGGTCCCGGGCGGTGGTTTTCAACCAACGCTCGCACCCGGCGGCGTCGTTTGGTTGGGAATGCCAGCTGAGCGGGCAGGTTTGAACCGAGCCTCAGTGCAAGGCGCCCAGCGTGGCTGATAACGCCGGCCCTCTAGCTGTCTCCAGCGGAAAACCGGACGCATGCCACCCACAGTTCGGCCAAAGCGTTGCCGCGAAAACGTCTTTCCGCAGGGAACAAGCGTGCCAACCGGACCCGCCGGACGCGCCCCGACGACCGACCGGCGCGCCGCTGACGCAGTGGTTTCGGCCTCGACTGATCGTAGTCCGCGGTGAACGTCGGTTCACCCCCACCCCTCGAGGGAAATCGGCCACCAGCCATCCACGATCGCCGCTCGTGGCCGAAAACAACCGCACACGCCGACGCTCTCAACCGCCGCACCGCCGCCAGCGGGATGGGGCGCGAGCCAGCTGGTGCCCTAGAACTCGTGGTTTGAGAGCTTGAGCCCTCCGAGCTGATCCGTGGCGCTCATGGCGGCCATCGCTGGGACCATTTCGCTGGTGACCAGGCCATGCTCGGCGGTCAGCTCGTCAATGATCTGGAAGGAGCCGGCGATCCGCTGCGGGGTGTCGATGGCAATCGTCACCACCGGGACGTGACGGTGCATCTGAAGCAGGCGGTCGCCGTGCGGTGCGTGGTCACCGTGGAAGCCCCACACGCCGCGCAGGCTGGTCGCGCCGGCGGCGTCTGACTGGCGCAGGCGGCGGATGATCTCGAGGTTGAGCGGCCGGCCCTCCCAGGTGGCCGCCTGCGACGTGTAGATCATCAGCTTCTGCCACATCGCCAGGCCGTGTTCGTCGGTGCCCGGCAGGCTGTGCGGGCGCGCGAGCAGGTCGCCGTCGCGTTTGCAGAGCCGGACGCGTTCGAGCGTGACCAGGGGGTCTCGTAGCAACCCGCCGAGCTCCGGCAGGACCTCGGCGATCCGTTTGCCGGAGCCGACAGCGATGATCATCATCGGCACGTCGGCGTTGCGGCCGAAAAAACGGGCGCGGGTGCGCCGGCCGCGGCTGGTGCCATCGACTCCGAGCAGCACGGTGGCGCCGGCGATGCCGCGCCGATAGAGCAGATCACAGACTGCGGCGAACGCCGGCATGCGATACACCCGCTCCTGGCGGCCGACGTAGACGGTCAGCTTGGTCGCCTCGTGCAGTGCGTCCGGGAGCTCGACGCTGGCGATCTCCCCCGACAGTAGCCGCGCGCGTTCCAGGGTGATCAACCCGCGGCGCTTGACCCGCAGGACCAGCTCGAGCATCGACTCGATCCGCTCGCGGCGGTCCACCGCGATCGAGACCACCGGCAGGTCCTCCGACAGCGACAGCAGCCGGTCGGTATGCAGGTGATGCAGTCGCCCGAACCCGTCGGTGCCCCGCAGCAGGATGCTGGACTGCAACCGGTTCCCGCCGTAGATGTCCAGCAGCTCATCGGCCAGCAGCCGGCCGGCGCTGCGGTCGCGCTCGCCGAGATACGTGGTGAGCTTCAGGCAGTCGTCTTTCACGCGTGCATCCCGATCAGGCGGCCCAGCGCCGCGGCACCGACGCCGACCAGGAGGCTGACCGCGACGTTGATCATGGCGAGGCGGCTATCGCCGTCCTCGGCCAGGCGGTGGCTCTCGAGCATCCAGGTGGAGAACGTCGTGTAGGAGCCCACCGTGGCGGTGCCCGCCAACAGCAGCGCGTTGCCCGCCAGCGCCAGCCCGGTGAACAGCCCCAGCACGAACGCCCCGCTGAGGTTGACGGCCAGCGTCCCGAACGGAAAGGTGCGACCGGCGCGACCGGCGATCGCCGCGTCAAGCAGGAAGCGGGCGAGCGCGCCCAGCCCGCCCACCCCGGCAACCCCCGCCCACACGGCGAAGCTCATGCCAGCACCCGGACACGCCTGACCAGCGCGGTCGTCGCCCAGATCGCGACATAGCCGGCGGCGATACTGGCGAGGGCATAGCCGACCGCGAGCCCGTAGCGGTCGTGATCGAGCATCTTGAGGATCTCCACCTGCATCGCGGAGAACGTCGTGTACGCGCCGCAGAAGCCCGTGCCGAGCAGCGGACGACGGTAGGTGGACTGCGGCAGGCGCTCCTGTAACCGGGTGGCGAAATGGGCCAGGGCCGCGGAGCCGGTGATGTTGATCAGGAACGTCGCCCACGGCCAGTCGGGCGCGGTGGAGGTGAACCGCTGACTGACCCAGACGCGCAGGACCGCGCCGACCATTCCGCCGACGAAGATCGCTGCCAGCTCTCGCCTGTCCACACGCGCCATCCGCGCGCACCTATCCCGCCGGCGCCCCTGGGCTGAGCAACCGCGGCCTCATCGCTGACGGTCGTTGACGACCATCACCGGCACCGTCGCGGAGTCGATCAACTCCTGGGTGACGCCGGTGAGCAGTAGCCGCCCCGCCCGGCCGTCGTGGTGATGTCCGCACACGATCAGATCAAAGCCGCGCTCGTGAACATGGTCCAGCAGCGTGCGGGCCGGGGCCTCGCCGTCGACGATCTCATGGCGCACCTCCACTCCGACACGCTGGGCGCGGTCTGCCACCTCGGCAAACGTGCTCTGCAGATAACGGTGCGCGGCGGCGGCGGTCTCCGTGCGATCCGATGCGGTTTCGGCATGCGCGGGTGAGTAGGCGACCGACACGGCGACCAGTTCGGCCTGATAGCGCCGGGTCAGGTCGATGGCGACGTCAAAGGCCCGCAGCGCGAGCTCCGAGCCGTCCCAGGCAAGCAGGATTCGTTGAAACATCAGCGCAGTATGGGGACGAGGGACAGGGCGACCAGCAGAGCGACGAGCATGTACAGCAGATATGCCGACAGCTTGCCCGACTGGATTGTGCGCACGCGGCCGGCGGCCCACAGCACCAACCGCCCGGCGGGGGCATAGAGGAAGCGGTCGACGGCGAGCACCACCCGCGGCTCCAACCTCAGGCCCGGCGAACCGTCGGCCGCCGTCTCCCCGTCCGGCTGGGGCACCACCTGCGGTCTATAGCCCAGCGGCCCGCGCAGGATGACCCGCATCGGGTTGGAGTAGGCCGAGGGGCGGTACTGCACCGCGGGCAGCGCCGCGCCTGAGCCGGTGATCCACACCGGCGCGCGGCGTACCGGGCGCGATCGCACGCTGCGCCCGCGCATCAGGCGAACGACGACAATCGCCAGAACGGCGTAGGCGGGCAGGGCGATGCTCAGCCAAGTGGGCGCCAGCACCGAGAAGCCGGCGAACACCGGGGCCAGCACCAGCGGATGACTGATCGTCGTGCGGGCGAGGTCGATGCCGAGCAGTGACTGCAGCCCGGAGCTGATGGCGTGGACCTCCCAGGGAGCGACCGTCCCCAGGAACAGCAGCACCACCCCCAGACCGACCACTCCAAGCGGCCAGCGAGACGGTTCGCGGACGCGGTCCAGCGGGCTGCGCGACGGTCCCAGGAAGATCGCGCTGTAGAACTTGGCGAACGCCAGCAGTCCGAGCCCGGCGGTCAGCGCGAGCGCGGCGGCGGCTAACGCGCACAGCAGCCGCGAGAGCAGCGTGGGCATGCGAAAGCCCTGCAGCAGCGCCTCGAACGTGAACCACTCGCTGACAAACCCGCCCAGCGGCGGGATCGCCGCCAGGGTCAGTGTGGAGATGCCGATGCCGATCGCGCTGAGCGGTAGCCGTCGCGCCAGACCGCCGAGAGGGTCCATCGTGACCTGACCCGTGCCCTGCTCGACGCGATCGACGCAGATCAGGGCCAGCGTCTTGGCGAGGTTGTGGGCGGTGACGTGCAGGGTGGCCGCCAGCAGCCCCGCGGCCGCGAGCGTCGGGTTGTGCGCGGTCTGGCCGAGCGCTGCCACCCCGAGGCCGACGAGCACAATCCCGGCGTGCTCGACGGTCGAGTAGCCCAGGAACCGGCGCAGGCGGTCCTGCGTGAGCGCGTAGGCGATCCCGGTCAGCGCGGTGATCGCCCCCACGATCAGCAGCGCGTCGCCACACCAGGTCGGCAGCGGGCCCAGCACGTCAAATTCAAACCGCCACAGCCCGTAGAAGCCGGCGCACAGCGCAACCGACAGCGACGCCGCCCCCAGCCGCGGGGCGGAGCCGTAGCCGGCGGGCAGGCCGCCCTGCACGGGCAGCACGCCGATCTTGGTGGCGAAGCACCCCAGGAACAGCGCGAACAGCACCCCGCGGGTGCCGGGGGGCAGCGTCGCGTGCGACCACGCGAGCAGTGAGAACGTGTGCGTGTGGGCGTACATCAGCCCGATCGCCGCCAGCAGTGCAGCTCCGCCGAGCTTGGCCAGGCCGCCGGTGAGATAGCCGGCCAGCAGTTCGCGGCGAGAGCGATCGGCGCTGGCGATCAGGTACACACAAACCGTCATCGCCTCCCACGCCAGCAGGAACTCAAACGCGTTGTCTGAGCCGATCACCACCGCGACCGACAGCAGCAGCGTGGCGCCCAGGCAGGTCGGGCCCCGCCCCGTCGGCAATCCGAGATAGGCCAGCGACACGGCGGCGCCGGTGAGGCCGGTCAGGGCCAGGAAGATGCCGGCCAGCCCGTCGGCCCGTAGTCCGCTGTCGCCAAAGCCGAGCCAACCGCCGAGATCGAGCGTCGGACGAGCGCCGCCGATCGCGGCGTCCAGGCCGACGACCACCAACAGCGCACACCCGATCACCGCGACCAGCATCGCGGCGCGCGGCGCGAACAGCGAGCCCAGCGCGGCGAGCGCGAGCCCACTCATGGCCAGCGCGAACACGAGCGTCATGCCGCCGTCTCCCCCGGGGGCAGCCGACCGACGGCCAGTAGCAGCCCGTGCATGATCGCGATTGGCGCCGGAGGAGACCCCGGCACGTAGACGTCGACGGGCAGGATCCGGTCCACGCCGCCGGCAACTCGGTCGCCCGCCGCGGCCAGCCCGCCCGAGCATGCATCGGTGCCGACGGCAACCAGCGCCTTGGGCTCGGGCATCAGCTGCCAGGTTCGCTCAAGCGGCGCGCGCATGGGCGCGGTCACCCCGCCGGTGACTAGCAGCACGTCAGCGTGCCGGGGTGAATTGGTGAGAAAGAAGCCAAGCCGTTGGATGTCGTAGTACGGGTTCCACAGCGCCTGGATCTCCCATTCCTCGCTGCCGTCAGAGCCACAGTCGATGTGACGCACGTGGATCGACCGCCGCAGCGCCGCCGCGACCTCCCCCAGCGCCGCGCGCAGCGACGGTTCGGTGGCGGGCTCGCGCGCGCCCGCCATCAACCCGCCCCGCGAGCGGCTGGCGGTCCGGTAATCGGAGACGAAGGCAAAGCGACTCGGGGCGCGCTGCACGCACTCTCCGCAGAGGATGCAGCGACCTCGATCGAGTGTGACCTGGCCATCGGCTCCGACCGCGATCGCTCCGGTGGGACACAGCCGGGTCAGCTCGGGTCCGCCGCCCGCGGGCTCGAGCACCCGCACCCGCCCGCGATAGCCGCCGGGGGCGGGCTCGGGCTCACGGGGATAGCGGGTGGTGATTCGTCCCTGGCGCAGGCCGCGCACGATCCAGCCCAGCATCAGCGGTCCGCCCCCGCCGGAGTTAGCCCGAAGCTGTGCTCGATGAACGCAAAGTCGGTGAGCACGTCGCTCGGGAAGGCGTGGTCAAACAGCGCCCAATTGCGCAGCGACGGCGACGCCACGTGCACGCGCTGCATCTGACCAGCGCGGATCTCCACCCAGACCACCAACTCCCCCTGCGGCGCCTCGGCCCAACCAAACGCCGCGCCCTCGGCGTCGGATGCCAGCGGCAGCACGAGCTCGCCGTCCTCGCGGCGCAGATGCTCCAGCGACTGATGCAGGATGCGCAGCGACTCGACCAGCTCGTCGAAGCGAACGTTGATCCGCGCCATCGCGTCGCCCTCGCGACGGGTGACGACCTGCAGGCCCAGCCGTCGGTAGTCACCGTAGGGTCGCTCGTGGCGGGCGTCGACCGACAGGCCAGAGCCGCGAGCCAGCGGTCCCACCGCCCCGTAGTCGTCGAGCAGCCCGCGGTTTAGGACACCGGAGCCGATCAGCCGATCGGTCATCGACGAGGTGCCGACAAACAGCTTGCGGTCACGGGTCAGCTCCCGCTCGAAACCATCCAGCTCGCGGCGCAGCTCGTCGAGGTCGACCCGACCGGCAAAGCGAACGCCGCCGGGGACGATCACCCCGCGCCCGAAGCGACTGCCGGTCAGCCGGGCCCGCAGCCGGGTGACGCGCTCCTTGAGGATCTGAAAGCGGGCCTGGCCGACGTACAGCGCGGTCGTCTCGGCCTGCTTGGCGATCACGTCGAGATGGCAGGCCATGCGCTCGAGCTCGGCGTGCACCGCGCGCCAGCGCTCAGCGCCGGGCGACGGCGTGATCCCCAGGGCACGCTCCACCGCCTGCGAGAACGCGATCGCGTAGGCCACGGTGGCGATTCCGGCGATCCGCTCGGCGACGTAGACGGCGTCCTGGGGCACCATCCCGACAAACCGCGACTCCAGGCCGCGGTGCTTGAAGAACGGGCGGGTCTGCAGCCGCGGAACGGTCTCCCCCCCGGTCTCGATCTGAAACTGGATCGCCTCAAAGATTCCGGAGCGCACCGGCCCGTAGGGGATCACGAACGCATCCAGGCCCTCGACCTGCCGGTCGAGCCGGTCGGCGTCGGGTTCGGTGAGCCGCCGACCCTCCTGCACCGGAGGTCCGTGACGTTCGCGCAGCTCCTGCTCGGCCCAGCGCGCCGCAGGCCACGTCAGCCCGAGCGAGCCGTAGCCGAGCGGGTCGGCGCCGTCGCTCGGAGCGCGCACCACGATCAGCACGCCGCGCAGCGCAAACGCCGCCAGCACCGACGGCTCGGGGGCGTCGGCCAGTGTGATCGTGATGAACCGCGCGCCGGCCTCGCGCAGCAGTCCCGCGGCGGACTCGAGCTCTGACCGGGGTACGCGCAGACGCACTTCGCCGGGCGGCCCGGGCTCGCGCGTGGCCTCGAGCCGTTCCGGGAGCTCGCCGGGGAAGTTCTGCAGTTCGTGCTCGGCGGTGCTCATGCCGGCACCGCCAACCGGTGGCTGGCGCTGCTCAGCAACGCTGAGAGATCTCCCGGGAGATGCACGCCAAGTGCGACCGTGACAAACAGGCAACCGATCATCCCGGCGATCATCCAGCCGCTGCGCTCCCCCGGCGCCGCAGCCCCCACAAGCTGAGGCGCGGGGGCGCTGAGCACCATCCGCGCGGCATGCCAGATGATCCCGAAGAACGCAATGTTGACGAACACCAGCAGCAGCGTCACTCCGACGAACTGGGACTGTGAAAAGCCGCCGACAACGATCTGAAACTCACTGCGAAAGACACCCGAGAGCGGCAACCCCGACAGCGCCAGGGCTGCCGCCATGAACATCGGGCCGGTGAACGGCATCGCCCGTCCGGCGTCGGTGACCCCGTCGACCTCCTTGGTGTCATAGCCGCGCAGCAGCGACCCGGCGCCGAAGAACGCCAGGCCCTTGGCCGAGGCGTGGGTGACCACGTGCAGCAGCGCCCCGGCGACCGCCAGCGGCGCGCCGAAGCCAATCCCCAGCGCGATGATCCCCATGTGCTCAATCGAGGAGTAGGCCAGCAGTCGCTTGTAGTTGCCCTGACGGATCACCGACAGGCCGGCCGTGACCAGCGAGATCACCCCGAAGACGATCAGCACGTGCTCGGCAAACGACTGCTGGCCGGTGGCCACCGCCACCTGAAAGAAGCGCAGGATGGCGTAGAAGGCGGCGGCCAGCAGCGAGCCCGACAGCAGCGCCGACACCGGCGCCGGCGCCTCGGAGTGCGCGTCGGGCAGCCAGGTGTGCATCGGCACGAATCCCGCCTTGGTGCCAAACCCAACCACCGAAAGTACGAACGCCAGTGCGACCGCCTCGCGCGAGAGCCCGGAGGCGTGCCCCAGAAAGCGGGTGAACCGCGGCACGTAACCTGCGCCGAGCACGTGCGTGCCGGTGGCGTAGAGCACGATGATCGACAACAGCGCGATCCCCAGCCCGCTGGAGGCGATCAGGATGTACTTCCAGGAGGCCTCCAGCGCGGCGTCGGTGCGGTCGATCGCGACCAGCAGCGCCGAGATGATCGTGGTCAGCTCGACGGCCACCCACAGGGTGTCGAAGTCGGCGGCCAACGGCACCAGCAGCATCGTCCAGCCAAACAGGTTCAGGTAGGCGAAGTAACGCTTGGCAAACCGGGCGAAGCCGTGGTGGGCGCGATCGACGCCGAGATAGCCGATCGAGAAGATCCCCGCGATCGCATACAGCAGCCCGGTCGTCAACAGGAACACCGCGCCGAGCGAGTCCACTCGCAGCCAGCCGCCGGCGGCGATGATCACGCGGCCGTGCTCGACCTTGATCGCGATGATGATCGCCAGCGCCAGCGAGATCACTCCGGCGGCCAGCGTGAGCGCGCGGGCCAGCCGCCAGCCATCGAGCAGGGTGCCGGCCACGGCCACCAGCGGCACCGCCAGCAGGCTGTAGAGCGCCCAGCTCATCCGGTCAGCCGATTCAACCCGTCGGTTCTGACCGCGGTGCGCTCCACGGCCAGGTACTGGACGAGCACCACGAACACCAGCACGCCCACTAGCACGTCGAACAGCAACAGGAGCGCGAGGATGATCGGCAGGCCGGGGGCGATCACCAGGCTGGCCACCGACACGGCATTCTCCAACACCAGGAAGCCCAGCAGCTGCGACGGCGCGTAGGGGCGCAGCACCATCAGCAGGAAGGCGACCAGCACGCCGCCGACGGCCACCGGCAGCGCCGAGAGCGGCAGCGCAGCCTCGGCGCCGAGGTGCACCGGGCGCAACGCGATGAAGGCAAACGAGCACAGCACGATCGCGATCAGGATGGCGCTGGGCACGCCGATCGCCGACGGCACGCGGACCCCGGCCTCCAGGCGCCGCAGGACGAAGCGGATGCCGAACGGAAACAGCAGCGCCTTGAGCGCGATCGTGACCGCGGCGAGCACGTAGAGCTCGCTCGAGCCGTTCCCGGTCGCGGCGGTGCCGATCGCCAGCGCGGCGACGACCGTCGAGCCCAGCGCGTAGAGGCGCAGCTGCTCCCACACGTCCTGGGAGCGCAGCATTCCGTACTCCAGCAACAGCACCGCCACCGCGGCAATCGTGGCGATCGCACCGAACACGCTGAGGTGCAGGTCTCCGAATGACGGTTCGAACAGGAGGATCACCACCGCCAGCACGGCGAACATGAAGCTCGCCACGGTGAACTCGGGGATCTTGTAGAGCCGCAGCTTGGCAAAGCTTGACTCGATCACCACCACGGCGGCGCCGACGACCAACGCCTTGAGGAACAGCAGCGCGATCGCCAGCAGCACCACCCCGAGGTGCCCGCTGCCAGCCATCCCCCACGGTACGACCAGCACGTTCATGAAGATCGGGTAGAAGAGCAGTTGCTTGACGTTTGAGCCCCAGCGCAGAAACGCCAGCCCCGGCCCGGAGTGCTCGGCGATCCGGCCCTCCTCGATCTGTCCGAACTCCAGCGTGGACCCGTGGTTCTCGACCGGGATCCGTCCGGTCTCGGCGAGCACCAGCATGAAGAACGCCGCGATCATCAACAGATGGCTCGGGCGCAGCACCTGCACGGTGGCCGAGCGGATCGTCGCCCCGAACGCATACGGCAGATCGGTGTGCGTGGTCAGCGCCAGCACGTAGGTCACGAAGATCACCGTCGGCTCGTTGAACGCCCCGAAGGACCGCAGGCGGCTCGAGCCCAGCTGCGCGTACGGGCTGCCGCTGTCGACCGCCGCGAGCGAGACCGTGAAGCTGGTCAGCGCGAAGATCAGCCCGACCCCGAAGAAGTCGGCCATGTAGCCCAGCGGCAAACCGAACGTCGTCAGCACCGGGATCAGCAGCGGGATCGTGGCGTAGCCGGCGAACGCGACGTACGGGGCGGCGCGGAACACCGGGCCGGCCGGCTCGGGCAGCACCGTCTCCTTGCGCAGCAGCTTGACGATGTCGTAGTAGGGCTGCAGCACGCGCGGGCCGCGGCGCTGCTGAACAATCGCCTCGGCGCGCGCGATGATCCCGCTGATCAGCGGCGCCAACGCCAGGATCGTGACGACCTGCAGAACCTGGATCGCCCAATCGGGAAGGGTCAGCACGGCCCTGGCACAGCTCCTTTCGCTTACAGCGCGGGTTTCGCGAAAGGGGCCATCAGCCCTTTTCTGGTCGGGCGGTTCGAAGGGCGTCGACCCTTACGTCAGGACTCCATCTGACCTGCGGCTCAGATTATCGCAAGCGGCTCGGCAACACCCCAGTGCCACCGGCGCGCTTGCCGTCGACGCGGAGCCGGTTAGCGTCTCAGACGAGCGATGAGGCTCGCTCCTGACCGCGGCCGCGCCGCTGATGGCCTCTACGTGTGTTCTCGTCAACCATGCGTGTGAAGGTGTCTTGCCAGCAGGGTCAGGGTTTCCGTGGCTGGCCCGAGCCGCCGATCACGGCGTCTGCCCGCTGTGCCTGGACGCCCACGAATTCGAGGTCGCCTTCCTCGAGCGGCTCCGTCGCGAGCTTGCACCGCCGGCCCGTGCCGCGGAGGAGTTCGTTCGCGCCCGGGGTGCTGCCGGGATCACTCCGCCCAACTCCAGCAGGCTCTCGCGACCGCCGGCGGATCGAGCGACGCGCTGCTCAGCCTTGTCTGGCGATCCTTGCCGATGTTGCCTGCGACCAGCCAGCGCTCGATCAGAACCAACGGCTGGCTGGTCACCGTCCCCTGTCCACTCTGCGTAGCGCGCAACGACCACCTCGTCGCCTCCGCCCAGCAACTGATCGCGATGCTCGATCGCTCGGCTGACGCCGTGGCGGCCACGCGCTGCGCCGGCGGGCTCTGCGGCGGTCATTTCGCGGTGACCTGGGCAGTCAGCGACGAGGACGCCAACCGCGCCCTGCTGCGCGACATCCAGCTGTCCGCCACCACGCGATTGGCGCGCACATTGGGCGGCCAACTGACAGAACCGGTCCGGGCAACCGCGAAGCACTCGAGCAACGGGCTCGCACGCTGGCGCGACGAGCTAGCGAGATCACGCGCGGAGGAACCCATTAGACCTCGACCGCCCGCAGCAAACGGCCGCTCATCGTCGCTCCCGGTCGGCCTCCTCCTTGCTCGACGAACGCGGCCGCAGCGCGCCGAAGAGATTGCGCGGTGGTTGGAGCAGGGGCGGATCGCCACCTGTCTCCCATTCCTGCTGGAGACCGGCTACCCGGCGCGCAACGCCCGTGATCAGCGCCAGCTTGCGCGGGCCGGGCACCGCCGCTTGCCGCCGGTCGATCTGATCATCGCGGCCCCGGCGGACATCCACGACCCAGGTGTCCTGCACTACGACCACGACTACGAGATCGTGTCGGAGAAGACTGACCTACGGTTCGACACCGTCTGGCTAGCTCCGCGCCGGTCCATCTGACCCTAGCTCGGAGGAGACCCGTCGGTCGGTTTTTGACCCCCCGGAAGGCGAACGTCAAGCGGAGGCAGTTACCGCGTCGGGCTGCTGCAGCGGATAGCCGAGCCGGCCCCATTTCGCAACGCCACCGTCGACGATGTGGATCACGTGCCTGGCCCCGAAGCGTTCGATCAGGCTCGCTGCGGTAGCGGCGCGCTGCCCGGATCCGCAGATCACCGCGATCGGCTGCTCGCGATCCAGGCCCTCGGGCAGCGCGGTGATGTCATGCCAGGTTCTGAGCACCGCACCGGGGATGTGGCCGTCGTTCCATTCCTTGGCATCGCGGACGTCGAGGATCTGGATCCGCTCCCCGCCCTCGGTGCGCGCGTGCAGCTGCTCGACGGTCTGGCGCTCGATGCACTCGGTCGGCTGCCGCTCCTGGCGCCAGCTGGTCATCCCGCCGTGCAGCAGGCCACCGAGCTTACGCAGCCCGACCGCCACCGCCAGCCGTCCGGCGTGGCGGCCGTCCTGGTCATCGCGACCGAGCAGCACGATCTCCTGATCGCGATCGGCCAGCCACGCCAGCTTTGACCCGAACCCCGCGCGCATCACCGGGATGCTGACCGCGCCGGCGATGTGCGCATCGTCGAACTGGATATCGGTGCGCACGTCGACGAGCAACGCCCCCGCCGCTCGCTTCTGCTCGACCTGACGAGGCGCGAGGCGCAACAGCTCGACGCCGTCAGTCAGCAGCGGGCCGCGGTTAAGCTCGACGATCGCCTGGAAGTTCGGGGGCTGCGGCCCGAGCTTGTCCAAGGCCTGCCGGACGAACTCTTCCTCGTCGTCGATCGAAAGCACCACGTTGTTAGCGCGCTCGTAGCCGATCGTGGTCGACACCTTCATATCCATGCCCGGACCGCCACACATCGACCCGCCCAGATGACCCGGCCACACCTCACAATGGTCGGGCAGCACCAGCAGCTGATCGTGCAGCGAGCGATAGATCCCGCGGGCGCCATCGGCCTTCTCGATCGCCAGATCCGGGCGCGCGACATCGCCGACGAACAGGGTGTCGCCGCTCAGCACCGCCCACGGCTCCTGGCTGCGCGCCGTGTCGATCAACGCAAACGCCGTGTGCTCGGGACGATGACCAGGCGTGTGCAACGCCCGAACCGTGATCGCACCAAGCCCCAGCTCCCAGCCGTCGACGAAGGACTCATGCTCATAGACCGGTTCCGCCGCGCCGTGCACATGAATCGTCGCGCCGGTCGCCGCCACCAGCCGCCCGTGACCGGAAACGTGATCGGCATGATTGTGAGTCTCGAGCACGTGCTCGATACTGACCCCCATATACCGGGCGAGATCGAGATACTCATCGATCTCAAACCGCGGATCGACCACCGCCGCCACCCCCGCCTTCTCATCACCGATCAGATACGACGCACAGCCGAGATCGTCGTGGGTGATCTGCCTAAAGATCATCTGCTCTTCTCCT
>JBPCPC010000143.1:0-30206 GCA_050999585.1 Solirubrobacteraceae bacterium
GGTGCGGCCTGGCCGGGCTGCACGCGCTGAGCGGGGCCGGTGGCGACGCCGGGCTGCGTCTGACTGCCTGAAATTCGGCGCAGTCGCTCGAGGGATCGGCGAGGTCGTCCGATCGAGAGCGAGTGCGTGCACCGGGGAACCGGATTCGTGCAACAATCGGCACATAGTTTGTCGGATCCGTGTCAAGGGAGGAGGGCCGGCCATGGATGAGGCAACGCAGCTCCTAGAGCAACTGGAGTGCGGCAGCACTGACCGCTGGGAGGATCTGCGGCCTAAGCGCTGGCCGACGATGCAGCTCCGAGTCCGCGGCCGGCGGTTCGATATCTACTGCGGTCACGTCACGGACGTGACCCTGGACGCTCGCGGCCTACCGGTCGTCGCTGGGCTGACCGTGGACGCCGACGACCTGCGCCGCGGCTGGGCCGACGTCAACCTGATCACCTGACGGCGCGCCCATCGCCTCGGTGATGATCGGGATCTCGTCACGGACGAGATCGTGATTGGCATCGACCTTGCGTGTCCGCTCCCAGCGCAGGCCGGTGTCGCGCACGAACATCGTGAAGCCGATCGCCAGTGGGATCGCCCACCACAGCCAGAACACGAACACGAACACCGGATTGATCCGCAGCATCATCCTGATCCGCTCGCGGCGATGTAGCAGGAACAGACCAGTCTGCCGATACGCGGCGCGCTGGGAAATCCCGACGACAACGAGCATCATCGCGATCGTGACGAGCGAGAGAACCTCCAGTGGCAGGCTCACGACGCGGTGACCGGTGGCGACGGCGGCGACCAGAGCCCAGACCCCGACCGTCAAGCCAATTGGGCAAATCAACAACGACAAGCAGGGAACGAAGTTCAGCCTCGCGCGCAGGCGCTGACGCCAGCGCATGCCCATCAGGGTGAGCGGCGCGCCGAGTGACTGGAAGAAACCGGCGACCCAGCGCTTGCGCTGCGTGACTCCGTGGCCAAAGGTATTGGGGACCTCCTCGATCAGGGGGCTGCGCACCACTCCCAGCCGGCGCCCGTTGGTCCACAGCCGCATCCCGATCTCGGGGTCCTCGATCGTCAGCCACGGGTGAAAGCCACCGACCTCGACTAGATCGGAGATCCTGAAGAACAGGCCCTTGCCGAGCACGTAGAACGGATGACGGCCCCCGGCGGTCATGTGCTGATAGAGCGATCCGTCCCAGGACATGTGATCCATCGCGAACATCGAGGTGGCCCACGTATCCAGCGCGTTGCCGGCGACGTTGGTGTTCTGGATCACGTCGTAGTGCTGCATGCCGCCGGCAGCGGTGAGGAAGTAATCGGGCGGGACGACGCTGTCGGCGTCGATGTAGGAGAGCAGCGCGTCTGGATGAGCGGCTGCCAGCGTATAGAAAGCGTAGGTCAGCTGGCGCGTCTTCTTCGGCGGCAGATCCCGTGCGTGGTGCCTTTTGCCGACGTGCCACCAGTAGGCCTTTGGGTTCTTCTCCCAGGCCGTCCACACCGGCTGCCAGCGCGGATCGTCGGTGGGCGGAACCGGCAGTACCTCCAGGAACTCATGGTCGTCCGCGATCCGTCGCAGCGACTCGATCGTGCTGTGGTCATCGGCGTTGGGAATCGCGATCACGCGCCTGGTCCCGCGTGGGTACTCGGCGCGCTGGAACCCGAGCATCGCCGTTCGCATCGTGCTCTCCAGCTCGTCCAGGACCGGATAGAGCACGATGATGTCCGGACACGGGAGTTCGTTGCAAGAGCGCACCGCGGCATCGATGTCGACCAGGTCGACCCGTCGCGTATAGAACCACAGCACGACCAGCAGGCAGAGCAGGTAGCCGACCTCGGCGGCCGCGTAGAGAACGGCTATCGGCGTCGGCATGGTTCAGCGCGCGAGGCCGCGAGCGGCCAGTTCACGCTGGGCGCGATCGACCAGATCGTGTGCCTGCTGGGCCGAGACCCACTCGATCAGCTCGCTGACACCCGTGTCGAAGTCGATCTCAGGTCGGAAGCCGAGCAGCGCGTCCGCCTTACTCATGTCGGCATAGCAATGGCGGATGTCGCCGGCACGCGCGGTGCCCGTGAGCTCGGGCTCCAGATCGACTCCGAGGGCGCTGGCCAGCGACCGCGCGACAGCGGTGACCGTCATCGGATCGTCGGTCCCGACGTTGATCGCCTCGCCGTCGGCGGCGGGGGATTCCAGCGCCGTGACCGTCGCCCGGGCGACGTCGCGCACGTGGATGAAATCGCGCAGCTGCTGACCGTCCTCGAAGGCCAGCGGCGCGCGCCCGTTGAGCAGGCGGCTGCTGAAGATCGCCGCGACTCCGGTATACGGGTTCGAGAGCGCCTGACGGGGGCCGTAGGCGTTGAAGTAGCGCAGGGCAACGACGCCGATGTCGTACGCGCCGCCCACCGACAGGCAGAGCAGCTCCTGGTCCATCTTGGAGATCGCGTAGACCGAGGTGGGGCGCAGCGGTTTGAGTTCGTGGGTACCGATCGGCGTCACGGGCTCCCCGCAGCGTGGGCAGCGGGGATCCCAGTCGCGGGCCTCGAGCTGCGCGCTGGACCGCAGGTGCGGATGGACCTCACCGTGCTCGGCGCACACGTACGCGCCCTCGCCGTAGATCGACATCGACGAGGCGACCACGATCCGCTCGATGTCCGTCGGCTGGTTGGCGATCACGTCCAGCAGCACCCCGGTGCCGCTGGTGTTGGCGTCAACGTAGCGGGAGATCTCATACATCGACTGCCCGACGCCGACCTCGGCGGCGAGGTGGACCACGGCCTCGACGCCCTCCAGCGCGCTGGCCACGGCGGCGCGATCGCGCATGTCGCCGTGCACGAACTTCGCATCGTTGGGCACGTTCACCGGCCCGGCACCGCGATGCACCTGATCGACGAGGGCGTCATAGACAACCACGTCGCGGCCCTTCTCCAACAGCAGTTCGACCACGTGCGAGCCGATGAAACCGGCGCCCCCGGTTACGAGAATCTTGCCTGGCATGCCCCATCCGTCCTTGTAGATGACCTGTTTCGGTTCCGGGCCCCCTGGCTGCCGGATCCAGCTATGGCCAGAACGTAGCAAAGCTCATCTTTCTGTCTAATACCTCAACACGTTGCTCAAGTTCTCGGCGCGCTCGGCGCGCAGTCGGTGGACACGACGCTGGGCTAGGTCAGGCGTACACGGGGGAGACCACGAGCTGATCTCCGCAGGGGGAGATCCGCGGCGCGCCGCGCAGCGACAGTCGCCACCAGTGGGTGGTTGCGCCGGGTGGAGAGGACATCGCGGTTGCCGCGGTCCGGCACGTGTGGGCGCCGGCGAACTCGTTGTTGGTGACGAAGCTGACGCCGAAGCGTGCCCGCCCGCCGGGCTTGAGCGTGACCGTGTGGGCCGAACGTTGCGTGTCGGGGAAGAATCCGCCGCCTCGCTTGACTCTCAGCGGCAGCGCCGAGCCGTTGGTCCCGAGCAGCCGGGCACCGGGATAGCCGTGCAGGGTGCACCGGCTGGCCGAGACGTTGTGCAGCGCCAGCGTGACCTCCAGGTGGCCGGTGGCGCCGTCGGTGCCCACGTAGGTGAGCTTCAGCTGCGGGGCGGTGCAGACGCCGATCGAGTGCCGGGCGGGGGCCGGCGTCGGCGACCCGCTGGTCGAGCTTGTCCCCGAGCTGCCACACGCGGCCAGCGTCAGCGCGGCCAGTGTCGATGCGGCCAGCGTCCTGGCGATCACGCGCACCATGGCGGTCAATCGTACGGGCGCACCGGCGGCGATGCTGCAACGAGGACGCGTCCGGGGCCGCTCTGTGCTCAGGCGGCGGCCGCCCCTGTCCCCCCGCGCGCCAACTCACGGCGTTGCCGCACGCCCGGGCCAGCTGGCCGCAGAGCCACGCGGGGTTGGCCCGGCCGACCGCCAGCACGCCGCGGGCGTCACGCCGCAGGACGGTTACGGCCCCTGGCCGGCGAGCAGCTGGTTGGTGGAGGCATCGGCGACGGCCGCGGGATTGGAGATCAGGTGCTCGCCCAGCATCCACTTGCCGTACGCGGTCCACTGCGACGGCGTCATCCAGCCCCACGGCAGACTCGAGGCGGGGAAGAACGAGGGCAGCGTCGCCTTGACGCTGGCCTGCTGGACCTGGGCGCTGAGCGACGGATCGGCATGCACGAGCGCGTTGACGCCCCCCTGTGGATCGGAGCGCACCGCCTGGTAGCTGCGGCCTAGCGCCTGCACGAAGCGGCGCAGCTCGCTCGTCTTGTTGGCCAGCGTGTCCTCGGTGGTCACCAGCACGAGCTCGTCGTAGTTGGGGACCCCGGCGTTCTCGACGTGGATCACGTTGGGGTGTCGGCCCTCCTGCTGCAGTTGCACCGCCTCGACGTTCCAGTAGGCGCCCAGGGTCGCGTCCACCTGGCCGGAGAGCATCGATCCCACCAGGTTGCTGCCGACGTTGACCTCCTTGACAGAGCTCAAGGGCACGCCCGCGCGGCGCAGGATCGTGTCCAGGTAGGCGTGCTGATACGGGATCCCGGCGTCGCCTACCGTCTTGCCCTTGAGCTGTGCGGGCGTCGTGATGTGCTTGTCGCGCAGCGAGACGATCGAGGTCAGCGGCCGCTGCACCATCGCCCCAATCGCGACCAGCGGCGCGCCCTTGTCGCGAGCCAGCATCAGCTCGGGCTCGTAGGAGACGGCGACGTCGACCTTGCCGGCCTGTAACAGCTGCAGTGGCGTGGCGGGATCCGACGGGATTCTGACGGTGACGTTCAGCCCGGCGGCCTTGAAGGCGCCGTCGGCCTGTCCCTGGTAGATACCGGCGTGGTCGGCGTTGGGCTGCCAGTCGAGCATCAGGCTCAGCGATTGGGCGTGGGCTGCGCTCGGCGTCAGCTGGTCGTGCTTCTCGCCGCAGGCGGCGAGCGCTAGCGCCGCCAGCAGCGCGCCGGCGAGCGATGCCAGTCGTCGTCTCATCGTTCGGCCTCCTTCGATTGTTGGGCCCAGGGCATCGTCAGCCGCTCGGCCAGGGTCAGCACCGCGAACAGCGAGATCGCGAACGCGGACAGCACCACAACGCTCGCGTACGCGCGGGCGGTCAGCAGCTGCGGGATCGACTGCGTGAACAGGTAACCGAGGCCCGAGCTGGCGCCGTTCTGCTCGGCGAACACTGCGCCGATCACCGCCACGATCACGGCGATCTTGGCGCCGGTGAACACGCTCGGCAGCGCCGTCGGCAGCTCAATGCTCCAGAACACGCGGTGGCGGGGGGCGTCGAAGGTCCGCATCAGCTTGATCAGCTCCGGGTCGACGGCGGCGAACCCGGCCAGCGTGGTGACGACGATCGAGAAGAACGAGACCAGCGCGATCACCACCAGCTTGGGGAGGATCCCGAAGCCCAGCCAGAGGACCAGCACCGGCGCCAGCATCGGGATCGGAATCGTCTGTGAGGCGATCAGCAGCGGGTAGACCGACTGGCGCACGGTGACGAAGAAATGCATCGCGATCGCGGCCAGCAAAGCCGCCACCGCGGCCACCAGAATCCCCAGCAGCACCTCCTCGGCGGTCACCAGGAAGTTGCTCCACAACAGCCCGCGATCGTCATAGAGCGACTGCGCGACGGCGTGGGGGGAGGGCAGGATCAACGGGTCCGCGCCGCCGAGATCGACGTACAGCTCCCAGATGCCGAGCAGCACGACGACGACCAGCAGCGGCCTGCTGGCGCGGAGCAGGCGGCTCACTCGGTAACCCCGAGGGTGCTGAGCACGGTCTCACGCAGCTCGACGATCTCAGGATCGGTTCGCTTCCGGGGGCGCGCCGGGGTCACCTCGATCTGCGCCGTGACGCGCCCCGGCCGGGCGGACATCACGACCACGCGGTCACCCAGCATCACCGCCTCCTCGACGTCATGGGTGACGAGCACCACCGTGCGCCGTTCGGCGGCCAGCACGCGGGTGAGCCAGCCCTGCATCTCGACCCGGGTGATCGCGTCCAGCGACGCGAACGGCTCGTCCAGCGCCAGCACCGGCTTGCCGGCCAGCAGCGAACGCAGGAACGAGACGCGTTGGCGCATCCCGCCCGAGAGCTCTGCCGGCCGCATCTGCTCAAAGCCGGCCAGCCCGAAGCGCTCCAACCACGGCAAGACCTGCGTCCGGGCCGCCGCGCGCTTGATCCCCCGGGCCCGGAGCGCGAGCGCCGCATTGTCGATCGTGGTCAGCCACGGCAGCAGCAGGTCGCGCTGGGGCATCAACGCCGCTGGCGCGCTCGCGACCGTGCCCTGGTCGGGGCGCTGCAGCCCGCAGATCAGCTCCAGTAGCGTCGTCTTGCCGCAGCCGCTGGGCCCGACGACGCTGACGACCTCGCCGGCGTCGGCGTGCAGCGACACGTCGGCCAATGCCTGCACCGTCACACCGCGGCGTCCGGCGAAGGTCCTGCTCACGTGCTCCACGCGCACGGGCGGATGGGATCCGCTTCCGTGGAGCTCGCGAGGCCCCGTGAGCGGAGCCCCGATCATCGCTTCATCTCCCTTCGCGGGCATTACCCCACAGGTTCGAAGGGTCAGCGCCGGGTCGCCCGCCATGGGCATTTGGGCGCTATCTCAGCCAGCGTGCCCGCCAGCCCCCCTGGTTTGCTCGTCTCCAACAATCGTACCGCTCCGGACCAGAGGATGTACGCGGAGGGCGCTCAGAGACCGGTGTTCACAAAATTCGGTACCCCATCTGCTCGATCAGGACAGCCCACCAGGAGCCGGGTCGGCCGGTGGGAGGGGGTTGATCCGCTCAAGCCGGCCGCGAAACGACCGCCGGGTCAGGGCAACACGCTCGCGTTCTCCCGTCACCCTCAGAGGCGAGCTCCCCGAGGGTCTTCTAAAGCGCTGTCGCCCCGCAGCGGGCAGACACGCGCGTCAGGCCGCAATGACCGTGAACTCGGCGCCCAAACGTTGGTAGGTGGACTGGGCGCGCTCGTCGAGGGTGAGCAGGGTGTGGGCATGCGCCTTGGCTTCGAGAGCGACCAGGCCGTCGTAGCTTGCTGCGCCGAAGACGCCTGCGCCTGCCAACGTCCGCAGGACACGGTTGCGCTGGGCCCGGTCGAGACCCAACGATGGCTCACTGAATCGGCGCGCCAAGGTCTGTGCGGCGAGCGTCGGAGCGACCGCGAGGCCCGAAGGCAACCTTGTCAGCACGGAGTACGCCTCGATCACGACGTGCGCGGGGAGGACTTCAACGGCCTCAAGGGCAGCCGCCGCGGGCACATGCTGTTCGTGCCACGCCGACAGCGCGGCGATCACCGCGCTGGTGTCGGCGGTCAGTGTCGGCCTCGTTCGTCGGCGGTCAGCGTCGGCCTCGTTCCATCAGCTCACGAATCTGCCTGGCATCGAGGCGCTCGTCGGTCTCGGCAGAGAACCGGACCCCATGCGGAACTTCGTCGATACGCACTCGGGAAGGGATCGCGACTACGAGATGCCCGTCGATGGCCGTGATCTCCAGGTAGGTGCCCGCGGCGAAGCCCAGTTGGTCCCGCAACGGCTTGGGGACCACCAGGCGACCGGCCGCGTCGATGGTTGTTCTCATGGTAGAAGAATACCATCGGATTGGTATTGCGATTAGTCGACGTGATTCAAGGCGCCATCGGCCGCGCCAGCGCCTTGACGAACTCCTCCAGCTGATCGGTGCGCCAGCACTCGAACGCGGTGCAGTGCTCGGCGTAGGCGGCGATCACCGAGTCGCCGTAGTTCCAGTACAGCCGGGGCTCGGGGTTCAGCCAGAACGTGCGCCCGGCCTTGGCGGTGATCGCGGCGAACACATCGTCACGGGGCGGGCGGCCGTTGGTGCGCGCGTCGCCGAGCACGATCACCGTCGCCCGCGGGTGCAGCTCGTCCTCGATCAGCTCCAGGAACTCGGTCCACACCCGGCCGTAGTCGGTGTAGCCGGAGATGTCGGCGACGCCGGCGTCCTTGGAGACCGCCTCCGACGCCGCCCGGAAATCCCGCTCGCGCTCAAACACCTCGGTCACCTCCGAGATCCGTTCGATGAACACGAACGAGCGCAGCTTGCGAAACAAGTCGTGCAGCGCGTGCAGGCCGGAGAGGAAGAACGTGCTCGCGCTGGTCACGCTGGTGGAGACGTCACAGAGCACGAAGATCTCCGGGCGTCGGGGGCGTCGCGGGCGGTACTTGAGGTCGATCGGCACGCCGCCGGTCTGGAGCGAGGCCCGCATCGTGCGGCGCACGTCGACGTGGGCGTGGCGCTTGCGGCCCTTGAGCTCGTGACCCTGGCTGGCCAGCCGGCGCTTGAGCTGCGCGACGACGCGATGCACGGAGGCCAGATCCTGGATCGGCCCCGTGGGCAGCGCGCGATCCAGGTCGGTGAGGGGACGTTTCGGTGGCCGCGACGCCGTGCTCTCGATTAGGCCGCGCTCCAGCTCGCGGCGCAGATGGGCCTCGAAGCGCCGCAGCTGGTCACGGGGGACGCCGGCGCGGCGCGGGTCATCCGAAGGCAGATCGGGTTGGGGCTCGGTGCGCAGGCCCAGCGCGCGGCGGATCCGCTGCACGTCGACGCCGAGCACGCCGGAGCCCTCGCCGCGGCCGAACGCGGCGATTGCCAGGCGCGCCAGGTCGCCGAGTTGCGCGTCGGAGCCCTGTTGTAGCGCGGCGGCGATCTGCTGGCGCAGGGCGTCGAGGTCGAGGTCAAGGTCCGCAGCCCCGCCCTGCCCGGCAGCGCCCTCGGAGATGTTCTGTCGCGACGCCTCGGCCTCGGCGGCGCGGAAGAAGAAGCGCTCGAACACGAGCTCGAAGATGCGGCGGTCCTCCGGGGACTTCGCCAGCGTGGCCGCGATCGCCTCCTTGAAGTCGGCCTGCCGGGTCCAGCTGACGTGCTGCAACGCCTGGAAGGAGTCCAGCAGCTCAGAGGTGCCGAGCGCCATCCCCTCCTGACGCAGTTCGTCGGCGAAGCCCAGTAGCTGGCCGTCAAAGCCGCCCGGGCCACGCTCGGGGATCCGGGCGTAGACCTTGCCGCTCAGCGGAGGGGTGGGCATCTGGCGGCGGCCGTCCGCGGTCTAGGCCACGGACTCGAGCTTGACGCCGACGCGCGCCGCGACCGTGTCCAGGTCAGTCCGGTGCTTGACGATCACGCTCATCGTCTGGCGGAACATGTCGGCGTCGATCTCGGTTGCGCCCAGCAGCAGCAGCGCACGCGCCCAATCAATCGACTCGGCGATGCTGGGCGGCTTCTTGAGGTCCAGTTCGCGAACCTCGTTGATGATCTCGACCAGTTTGCGCGCGACCGCCTGATCCAGGCCGGGGGAGTGCAGGCGGACGATCTCCAGCTCGTGTTCGAGCTCGGGGTAGTCGAGCCACAGGTACAGGCAGCGCCGCTTGAGCGCCTCGGTCAGCTCGCGGGTGTTGTTGGAGGTGAGGAGCACGACGGGCTGGGAGCGGGCTTCGATGCGTCCCAACTCCGGGATCGAGATCTGGAAATCCGAGAGCAGCTCGAGCAGCATCGCCTCAAACTCCTGGTCGGTCTTGTCGATCTCGTCGATCAGGATCACGACCGGCGTTTCAGACGCGATCGCAGCCATCAGCGGGCGGGCGAGCAGGAACTCCTCGCCGAAGACTTCCTCCTTGACGTTTGACCACCCGGTGTCGCCCGCCTCGGCCTGGATCCGCAACAGCTGCTTGCGGTAATTCCACTCATAGAGCGCCTTGGCCTCGTCCAGTCCCTCGTAGCACTGCAGACGGATCAGGGTGCGATCCAGGTATTTGGCCAATGCCTTGGCCAGCTCGGTCTTGCCGACCCCGGCGGGCCCCTCGACGAGCACGGGCTTGCCGAGCTTGGTCGCCAGGAAGGCCACCAGCGCCGTGGACTCGCCCGGCAGATAGCCGACGGCGCGCAGGCCGTCGGCGACCTCGGCGGCGGAGCTAGGATCCCGCTGGCCCTGGGGGGTGGTGGCGGTCATAGGGTGCGCTCAAATATAGGGTTCGGAGATCGCATGCTCTTCCTGGCCGCCTCCCAGTCGACCGACCTGCACGTCACGGTGGCCGCGCTGGTCGTCGGCCTGGTGATCGGAGTGTTCGGTCACATCATCCATTCGCGCGCGCTGATCCTCGCCGGAATCCTGATCATCGGCCTGGTCAGCGCATATTTCTCGTTCGTGCTGCAGCCGGGGGCGGGGTAGGGCGAGCCGGTGAATTCTGGGCTGCGCCGCCCAGCGTGGCTGATTATGCCCGCGCTGGTGCAGGGGAGAGTTGCGCGGAACCGGCAGACACCCGCGCGGCCCTGTGCGCGCAGGCGCTCGGCGGAGATCGGGTCAGTCGGGACGGTGCCGGCGACCCGCGAGCTGATCATCGGGCTGCGGGTCGGCGATGCTACGCGGCCGCCGGCGCGCGGTGGGGGCGGTGGGCGGTGCGGCCGCCGTGGGCGCTGCGGCTGCCGCCGTGGGCGACGTCGCTGACGCGATCCCCGGGTCTGCGGGCGCGGCCGCGGGTGGATCGGGCGTTCGGGAGGACTCACCGGGCATTCGGGAGGAGTCGGCGGGCATTCGGGAGGAGCCCTCGACCTGGACCCAGGTGTCGTCGAGGTCGAACTCGATCATCCGCGACGGGCGCTCGTGCGTCCGGGGAGCGTCGAGGACCCAGGTGCCATCGTCCTCCGGCGAGGACGCAGCGGCCCCTTCCTCCGCGCCGCCGGCCAACGGGCCCCCCTCGACCGTGCCGCGGGCCCCCTGGCCGGGCAGCGGAGGCTCCAACTCGCGGGCCAGTCGGATCCGCGAGCCGGCGTAGGTGAGCAGGCCCGCCACCGCCAAGGCGACGAAGATTCCCCACTCGATCCCCGAGGTCGTCGTGTAGAGGCCGTGGGCGCTGGTGCCCTGTTTGTCGAACATCCGCCACAGGATCAGCACGCAGCTCCAGGCTCCGGCAGCCGTGATCACGCCGCCGTCGCCCCCCGGCACGTGGAACGCTCGTCCCTCGGCGCGCACGAACAGCAGCGCGATCACGCCAGCGGCTACCAACAGCACCGCCGCCTCGACGAACGAGAACGCGCCCCAGCCGGTCATCGAGTCGCTCAGCGAACGCAGATTCGTCACCCCCCGCGCGATCACCGTCTCCTGATACCAGGGCAAGAAGAGCGTCACGAACAGGCCGACGGCCGCCAGCGCCGCCAGCCGGCGCTCGGATCCAAGCCTGCTCCAGACGCGGCTCAGGCGGCCCCAGATCGAGTCGACGATGTCAATCACGGCCTCCAGGCGCGGCGACGGGCTCTCCCGCACCGGGGGTGGTCTCCGCCGCGATCGGGGCGGGTCCGGAGCGCTCCCCGGGTCCGGCGGAGCTCCGTGGTCCTCGCCGGCGGTGCTCATGCGGTCGCTCCCGCGCCGACGCCCATCCGCCGCATCAGCAGGTTGGCGTCGTATTCGGAGACGGCTCGGATCTGGCCCTGGAAGGCCAGGGTCCAGTACTCGGGCGGCCATTTGGCGACGTGCTCGAGTTCGCCGGCGATCGGTTCCGCCGCCACCCAGTGGCGCTCGTCCAGGACGAGCTCAGCCGAGGTGGGAAAGCGCCACGGATAGGCATCGATCTTGCCCGGCTTGCCCGGCCAGATCTTGGTCCGATCCTCGTACAGCTCGCCCTCGACGCGCAGGCTTCCGGCGAACGCCCGCACCTGGGTCGCGTAGAGGATGATCCGGTCACCCGGCTCGATCTCCAGCGCCCGGTTGTGATTGCGCTCCTTGAGCCCAATCACGCCGAAATCGTGGGCTCGCGTCGCCGCGTGGTTCTCCGGCGACCCGGTGAGGATCCAGGTGCGCGACACGTGACCGATTGTAGGCGCCGGGCCGGGCGCCGCCCGCCGCGTGTGCCCCGCGCCAAGTGCTACAGGATCGGGATGTCCTGGACCCGCGCCGGCTCGTTGCGCCGTGGCTGCTCGCGCTCCAGATACCAGTCAATCAACGCCCTGATCGCGAGCAGCACGTCGCGGATTGCCTCGGCCAGGCGCTGCTGGAGCTCGGGCGGGATGCGATCGCGCACCGCGGTCAGCACGGAGAACAGGAACTCCACCTCGCCGCCTCGGTGCCGGGCGTCGCGATCGGGCTCGCGCTGCTGCCAGCCGGCCGGGGGAGGCGGCGCGGGGCCGTCGGCAGGCGGAGTCCGGTCGGCACCCTCGGCTGGCCCGGAATTACCCAGCCCGGCGGCGACGGCGTCGGCCAGCAGCCGCTCGGCCGCCTCCGCCGCGCGGTCAAGTCGTTGCTCAAGCCGACGTAGGACTTCGGCTTCGCTTTCAGAACCCTTAGCCATCAAACCTGATCTGCAGCGCGCCTTCCTCGAACGTTGCCGCGCCTGGCTGCATCGCGGCCATGGCGGGCGGGAGCTTAACGACTCGCCGCTGTCCTCCCACCCCGACGATCAGGTCCAGGCCGATCTTCTTCAGCGAGATGTCGCCCTTTTCGGCGAACGGCAGCTCGAGCCGCAACAGCGCGCCGTCGTCGAGCACGGTCAGCTCCTGGGTGAGCGCGTCGTGCAGCACCCCCGACGGATCGGTGGACCCGAACAGCTCTGCGGACAGGCGGTCGAGCATCGCGGGACCGATGACCTCCTGCTCGAAGTAGGGCGCGCACAGCACCGGCACCGGTGAGAATGCCGAGCGCACCAGCTCCATGTGCTCCTCCTGGAGGCGCCGCCAGGCCGCGAAATAGTCCCCCACCTCGGCGGGGAAGAGGCGGTTGACGATCACCGCATCGGTCAGGTAGCCGTACAGGTTGAGGTAGGTGAAGGTGCGCATCGCCTCACCGATCACCATCTTGTCGGGGTTCATCACCAGGCGGATCGTGCACCGACCGCGGTCGCGGAAGATCTCGTTCATCGCGATCAGGTTCACCGACAGGCGTTCGATGTCGGCGAACACCGCCTGGCTGGGCAGCGGGATGTCCAGCAGCGAGCGCGCGATCGGCCGCGCGGCGGCGAGAATCTGCTTCTCAAACGGGAACACCTTGTCGATCCACCAGCGGGCGACATCGGGAAACGACAGCAGGCGCAGCGTTTCGCCGGTGGGCGCACAGTCGACGATGATCGCGTCCCACTCGCCGGAGTCGTGGTGGGCCTGTAGGCGCAGCAGCGCGAACAGCTCGTCCATCCCCGGCGGGACCGTCAGCTCCTGCGCGGAGATCCGATCGACACCGCGTTGCTGCAGCAGTTCCCCGAGCCATTCCTGCACGCCGGACCAGTGGCGCTCCATCTCATCCTGGGCCTTGACCTCCTGACCCCACAGCCGCGCCGCGACCTCGACCGGTTCGGCCCTCAGCTCTGTTCCCAAAGACTCCGACAGACTGTGCGCGGGGTCGGTGGAGACCACCAGCGTGCGTAGCCCCGCCGCCGCACAGCCGCGCGCGGTGCAGGCCGCGACCGATGTCTTGCCGACGCCGCCCTTGCCCGTGTAGAGGATCGTGCGCGGCCTCATGGCCGGGCGAGTCTAGGGGCCCGACCACCGCGCCGCGACGGGCGCCCCCCGCCGCTCAGGGCCTGACCGTCAGAGTGCCGGTAATCCGCGCGAAGTTACCGGCCAAGTCGGTGGCGGCCAGTCGCACCGAGTAGCCGCCCGGCGCTTTCAGCGCCGGGACGGTGAATTGGTCGATGCCGTAGCCGAAGCTGGCACTGGTTGAGAACACGGTCGAGGCCCCGCGGGTGATGACCACGCCCACGTGCGAGACCTTGGAGAGACGAAAGCGCAGCGAGAACGATCGCGCGCGAGGCACGCTCGCGGTCAGGTCGGCAAGCGTCGGCAGGGTCCTCAGATACGAGCTGAAATGCTGGGCGGTGGTGCAGTACACGGGCGCGCCGGTACGGGTGCACAGTTGGCCGAGAAAGCCGGTCACCAGCTCGTGGTAGTCCAGCGTGTCCTCGACGCCCGGTTGGTACAGCGACCACGCCCCGGTGTCGAACTGGGGCACCTCGGCCTGCGCCTCCGCGTTGCCCTGATCAAACAGCTGTTGCGCGGTCACGTTGCCGCTCACCTGGCCATAGTCATAGAGCCCGATCAGGGTCTGCAGGAATGCATTGATGATCGACACCCGGGGCGCGAACGTGTACTGCAGAAAGCGCGTGCCCACCGACGTCCTGACGTTCACTCCGACCGGCGGTGCCTGGCCGAAGATCGGCATCGCGCGGGCGGCAATCTGCAGGTAGTAGGGGTTCTGGGTCGCCTGGTAGGCCCGGGTGAGCGCCTCCAGGCCGGTGGCCTGGGACATCGCGCTCGTCCACGGGGGCGCTCCGCCGTCGAAGGCGAAGTAGTACTCCCAGGTCAGGCCGCCGCCGCGCTGAGCGGCCAGCGGGATCAGCTGGGAGAGCAGTTGCACCAGCTGTGGGTAGTCGGCGGCGCCGGCGGTGTAGAGCCCGTCGGCCTTGCCGAAGCTCCCCAGCACCTGCAGCTGGATCCCCTGGCCGGGGTAGTACTCCCAGACCAGCTGCGAGCCGGCGAACTCCACGCGCGCACCGCTGGAGAGCAGCGAGCCGTGCGCCCACCACTGGCGGTTGGCCGCCAGTGTGGCGAACAGCGCCGGGAGTCGGGACGGGGTCAGCTGCTTGGACGCGGCGATCGTGTGCAGCGTCTCGGTCACGGCGGAAAGCTCGGCGCGTCGCGTGCCGGTGAGCTGCTTCTCCTCGGTCAGCGCCGCGTTGTAGCTGCCCGTGTCGGCCAGGTAGGTGGCGGCGTCGATCGCGTGCGTGCGCTCCAGCCGGGCCAGCTCGGACAGCACAGTGCGCTCCGGCGGCTTCCGTTTCCGGGTCGGCTTGGCCGTGGCCGCGTGGGCGCGCAGGTTGGTGGCGGCGCTCGCCGGTGCGGGGGTAACCGCCGGCCCGTTCACGAACGGGTCGTTGCGGGCGGTCACGCGACCATCGTGGCCGAGCATCAACACCGGAGCCGCGGCCGCGCTGCACGGAAAGGCGGCGATCGCGAGCACGACTAACAGGCTCCTGCGCACGTGGGCGATGCTACGCTCGCGCATGCGTGCTGGCGACAGCTGAGGAGGAAGTTGCATGCACAGACGATTCCGGGGCATCCCCAGGTTTGGACAGTTGATCGCGTCGATAGTTGCGGTGCTGGCAGTGGCGGCATGTGGCTCCAGCAGCACTACCGGCGGTGCCTCGGGCAGCGCGCAGTCGCTGATCAAGCAGACCTTCTCCAGTAGCCGCTCGGCCAAGAGCGGCGTCCTCGGATTCGCCCTTACGGTCAAGCCGACCGGTTCGAGCACGCTCTCGACGCCGATCACGCTCAGCGTCAGCGGACCGTTCCAGAGTCGTGGCAGCGGCAAGCTTCCCCAGTCCGATCTGACGCTCGCGATCAGCGCGCTGGGCAAGCGCGGTTCGCTGGGCGTGATCTCGACCGGCTCCGCGGGCTACGTCAATCTCGAGGGCGTCAATTACCAGCTGCCCCAGGCCGACTTCCAGAAGCTGGAGTCGAGCTTCTCCTCGACGTCGGGGAGTGGATCCGGCGAGGCCGGACTGGCCCAGCTGGGGATCAACCCGATGCACTGGTTGACCAACCCCTCGATCGTCGGCACCGAGACCGTCGGCGGAGCATCGACCACCCACATCCGGGCCGGCGTCAACGTCACTGCGCTGATCTCCGATCTGAACACCTTCCTGGCCAAGGCCGCCAAGAAGTCGACCACGGGCGGCATTCCCAGCCAGATCCCCGCGGCCACCGCCCAGAAGATTGCGTCGGTGGTCAAGAACGCCACCGTCGACGTGTGGACCGGGAAGAGCGACACCACACTGCGCAAGCTGGCGCTGAGCCTCAGCGTGCCGGTCACGGGCCAGATCTCGACCGAGCTGGGCGGCATGACGGCTGCCGGCCTCGGGCTGACCGTCCAGTACTCCGACCTGAATCAGGCGCAGTCGATTGCGACGCCGACCAACGTGCACCCCTACAGCGAGTTCGCCACCAAGCTGCAGTCGATCGGACAGGCGCTGACCGGCGCGCTCGGCGGCTCGGCGCTGGGCGGCACCACGACCAGTTCCAGCGGCTCGGGCGCGCCCGCCCCCGGCGGCTCGGGTTCGGCCGCGGGCGTGTCCAAGTACAGCCAGTGCATCCAGAAGGCCGGCGGCGACGTGAGCAAGATGCAGAAGTGCGCGTCGCTGCTGAACGGCGGCTAGCTCCCGGCTAGCTCGGAGCGCTACTCGCGCCCGGGTTCCGGCTCGTCGGCCTCGAGCTCGTCGGGGACCTCTTCGTCCTCGTCGTCCTCGGCGGCGCCGGCGTGCAGGTGGACCTGGAACGCCTCGAGCAGCTCGTCGCGCCGGTGCTCGTCGACGGGGACCTCGTCGGAGATCATCACCCAGTCGGCCCCCTCGGCCTGCTCCATGTTGAACACCTCGGAGTCGAGCTCCGGGGAGTCGTCCACGATCACCACGACCTCGGTCTGCGGATTGAAGTAGGTGCCGGGGCGTTGGACGAGCTCGTCGAGCTCCACGGTGCGCAGGTCAGCCATCGACCGTCCAGCCTATCCCAAACTTCATCGGCTGCTCAGCTCGGCGATCTGACGCTCGACCTCGGCGTCGACGTCGAGCGCCGGCTCGCCGCGTCGCGCGCGGCGGTGATTGCGGGCGATTACCAACTCGCGGATCTCCTCGCGCAGCTCGTCGTCGACCGCCGGTGCGGTCAGTCGGGACAGCTCTCGTTCGACATCGATCGCGGGCTCGCCGCGGCGCCGGCGCCGGGCATTGCGCGCCTCGAGCATCTGGCGGACCTCTTCGTCGCGCTCGGCCGCCGCCACCGCTCCGCCGGATCGCGCTGCGCCCGGCCGCGCTCGCGATTGCTCTGAGTCGAGCAGCAGGTGATCCTTGCCGTACTCGTCCCAGGTGCGGCGATTGAGCAGCAGGCCGACCACGGCGCCGACGATCCCGACCGCGCACACGACCCACACGACAGTGGCAAACGCGCCCTGCACGCAGGAAGTGTTGCGTATCCGCGGTCGCGCACTGGGTTGCGCAGTCAAGCGTTCGGGGTATCCTCGTTCTCAGACGGTTGACTGACTAGTCAATCGAGTCGTCATCAAGGAGACTTCAGTGGTTGATTTCACGCTCACTGACGAGCAGAAGAGCATGCGCGAGATGGCGCACGACTTCGCCGAGAAGGAAATGCGGCCGGTGGCCTGGGACTACGACCGCGACGGCACCTGGCCCGCCGAGGTGCTCGAGAAGGCTTGGGAGCTGGGGCTGATGAACAACCACCTCCCGTCGGAGTACGGCGGTCCCGGTCTGGACGTGCTCGACGGAGTGATCATCGAGGAGGAGATCGCCTTGGGCTGCTCGGGCATCGGCACCTCGCTCTCGTGCAACGGTCTGGCCAGCGCGCCGATCATCCTGGCGGCGTCGGAGGAGCTCAAGAAGGAGTATCTAGGCCGGCTTGCCGAGGCGCCGCTGTTCGCCTCGTTCTGTCTCACCGAGCCCGACGCCGGGTCCGACGTCTCGGGGATGAAGACAACCGCCGTGCGCACGGGCGACAAGTGGGTCATCAACGGCTCTAAGTGCTTCATCACCAACGGCGAGTACGCCAACTGGTACACGGTCTACGCCAAGACCGACAAGGAGGCCGGCCATCGCGGCATCTCCTGTTTCATCGTCCCCCGTGACGCCGGCGTGGTCGTTGACAAGCACGAGGACAAGATGGGGCAGCGCGCCTCCAACACGGCGACGATCTCTTTCAATGACGTCGAGGTTCCGGCCGACCACCTCGTCGGCGAGGAGAACAAGGGCTTCAAGATCGCGATGATGACGCTCGATCGCACCCGTCCCGGTGTGGCCGCGATGGGCGTCGGCGTGGCCCGCGCCGCGATGGAGATGGCGATCGAGTACTCCAAGCAGCGCGTCCAGTTCGGCGTCCCGATCGCGATGCACCAGGCGATCCAGTTCATCATCGCCGACATGGCGACCAAGGTGCACCTGGCCCGGTTGGCCACGTGGAACTCAGCAGTGCTCCTGGACCAGGGCAAGCGCAACACGCTCGAATCCTCGCACGCCAAGCGCTTCGCCGCCGACACCGCGATGGAGGTCACGACCGATGCCGTCCAGGTCTACGGCGGCTACGGCTTCATCAAGGAGTACAAGGTCGAGAAGCTGATGCGCGACGCCAAAATTCTGCAGCTGTACGAGGGCACCGCCCAGATCCAGCGCCTGGTGATCGCGCGCGAGACGCTACTGCCGCGCCGCGCCGACGTGCGCAAGGAGGCCGCCGTGAACGCCTAGGGCCCGACCAGCGCTCGACATCGACCGCCAGCACCACTTGTGACCGACAGAAGCGCCCCAGTTCTCGTGTCCTAGCGCGCCTCGCTGCGGATGATCAAGCAGCGGTGGATCGGGTGTGGGTCTTTGTTGGGTGGGGGCGCTGCTTGACATCCGGGTCGTGGTCGCGCTGTGTGGCAACGATCCGGGGGCTGGCGCCCTGAGTCGTTGCATAGACACCACATCGGTGCCGATGGATGGGGGTTTGCGAGGGGGGTGGGGGTGAGGCGGTGGGTTGCTTGGCCTGTGGCCCGCACCCCTTGGCGGATTGCATCGAGTGGGGGGTTTGTGGGGTTTCTGGCCGGGTCGGGGCGTCAGCCCCGACGGGTGGGTGGGACCGAGTCATTGTGCGGCGCGGGCGGGGCTGTCAAGCATCGCCCCCCCGGTCAGAGTACCTCGATCGCCAGTTCGATGCTTGCTCAGCGACGCCCGGCCGCGCCACCCCCCCACGCCCGCCCCGGCGTGCATGGTGTGACAAACCCGATCGACCGTCGGAGGTTTGTCACCGGCTGCGGGCTGAGCGTGCGATGGGTGACAAATCTCGGAGCGCTAGTCGGATTTGTCGCATGGTGCAGGCGGTGTTGTGGTTTGCGTCGCCCCCGGTGGGATCCTCGGCGTGGGGGTTACCCCGGGCCGGGGATGGACGGCGCGGCCGGGCCGCGCGGCCGCGACTGATGAGTGATTCCGCGGTGGTGGCGAGCTCAATACCCATCGTCTGCCTTGAACCCCACGACGGACGCCGACCTCGAACGCGGCAAAGCCCCACAGGGCGCATCCCTAACCGCGCGAAATCAACCGTCAGTCGTCGGCCGGGACCTCGAGTTGGTCCCGCGCCGCCCACTCCAGCAGCGGATCGAGGGAGAACACGGCCTCGTCGATCCCGGCATGCAGGTCACCAAGCTGCGCGAAGCGCGCGGGCATCGTGGCAATCGTCAGTTCGCCGGGGTCGACGTCCTCAATCTCGTCCCAGCGGATCGGGGCCGACACCGTCGCCTCGACCACTCCACGCACCGAGTAGGCGCTGGCGATCGTGTGGTCACGCGCGTTCTGGTTGTAGTCGACGAACACCTTGTCGGGCGCCCGGTCCTTGCGCCACCAGGTGGTGGTGGCGTCCTGCGGGATCCGCCGCTCCACCTCGCGTGAGAACGCCAGCGCTGCGCGGCGCACATCACCGAAGCCGTGGTCCGGCGCCACCCGCACGTAGATGTGGATCCCACTCCCGCCCGACGTCTTGGGCCAGCCGACCGCACCGAGCTCGTCGAGCACCTCGTGGGCGACGCCCGCCACGCGGCGCAGGGCGGCGAGCGAGCAATCGGGCATCGGATCCAGGTCGATCCGCCACTCGTCCGGGCGCTCCACTTCGGCGCGGCGGGAGTTCCAGGGGTGGAACTCCACGGTTGACATCTGCACGGCCCAGATCACGCTCGCCAGCTCGGTCACGCACAGCTCGTCGGCGTGGCGGCCATAGCGCGGGAAGTGCACGCGGACCGTCTCAAGCCACGGCGGTGCTCCCGGCGGCAGGCGTTTCTGGTGCACCTTCTGGCCGTCGACGCCCTTGGGGAAGCGGTGCAGCATGCACGGCCGCTCGCGCAGCGCACGCACGATCCCGTCGCCGACGCTGAGGTAGTAGTGGACGAGATCAAGCTTGGTCTCGCCGCGGGCCGAGAAGTACACGCGGTCGGGGCTCGAGACCCGCACCGTGCGCTCGCCGACCTCGATCTCGACCGCGTCCGCTGGCATCGGAGGGGATCGTCGCACGTCCTATCGTCGAACCTGCAGGCTGAGAAACGAACCGAGAGATGGAGACCAGATGAACACGCGAAAGCTCGCCACGCTGGAGGTCTCGGCCCTCGGGCTGGGCTGCATGGGGATGTCGGCCTACTACGGCGATACCGACGAGCAGGAATCGATCGCCACGATTCGGCGCGCGCTGGAACTGGGGATCAACTTCCTGGACACCGCTCAGCTGTACGGCCCGATGAGCAACGAGGCGCTGCTCGGACGCGCGATCAAGGGCCATCGCGACGAGTACGTGATCGCGACCAAGTTCGCTCGCCGGATCGAGCCGACCACAGTTGCCGGCGATCTGTCGACGCTCGGACCGCTGGACGGCTCGCCCGCGCACGTGCGCAGCTCGATCGAGGGATCGTTGCAACGCCTCGGGACTGACCACGTCGATCTCTACTACCAGCATCGCGTCGACCCCAATGTGGCGATCGAGGACACCGTCGGCGCGATGGCCGAGCTGGTCACCGAAGGCAAGATCCGCCACATCGGACTCAGCGAGGCGTCCGCGGACACGATCCGCCGCGCCCACGCGGTGCACCCGATCACCGCCGTGCAGACCGAGTACTCGCTGTGGACCCGCGACGTCGAGGCCGAGATCCTGCCCACCTGCCGTGAGCTGGGGATCGGCTTCGTGCCCTACTCGCCGCTCGGCCGCGGTTTTCTCTCGGGCCGCTTCAGCTCGCCCGCTGACCTGGACGCCAGTGACTTTCGCCGCAGCGCCCCGCGCTTTACCGGCGAGAACCTCGATGCCAACCTCACGATTGCCGCCAAGGTTGCGCAGATCGCCGAGGTCAGGGGCGTGACGCCCGCCCAGCTGGCGCTGGCCTGGGTGCTGGCCCAGGGCGAGGACATCGTGCCGATTCCGGGTACCAAGCGCCGCACGTATCTGGAGCAGAACGCGGGCGCGGTCGACGTCGAGCTGACCGCGGCCGAACTGTCTGAGATCGATGCCGAGCTACCCGAGGTCGCCGGCGCCCGCTACGACGAGGCCGGGATGAAGGCGATCAACCTTTAGCCACTGGGCACCGCGGATGCGGACGGTAGCTACCGGGCATCGCGGATCGCGGACGGCAGCTTGAGCAGCAGCTTGGGAACGTCGCCGCGCGAATGCACCAGAGCGTCGCGCAGCGCGCTCGCGGCGCCGGACTCAAGCGCCGGTCCGTGACCGACCAGCAGACGCTCGGGGGCGAACCTCCCGAGCGCCGAGCGCGGCGGCAGCAGCCGCAGCATCGGATGCACGCCGACCGGGCGGTCTAGCGCGAACAGCGGTGCGGTGCCGACGGCCTCGGCGACGATCAGAGTGCGCTCGCCGTGCCACCACAGCGCGATCTCTCGCCACCACGGCCGTGCCGCGACCGACGCGACGGTGAACGGCGTATCCGGCAGCGCGGCCGGCAGGCGCAGCAACGGCACCCCGAGACGCTGCGCGATCGCCTGTCCGTCGCGCTGATGACGGTCCAGCAGCTGGATCACCGCGGCCGGCTGACCCAGCATGGCGGCGGCCTGCAGAGCGGCCGCATCCTCGAACGGATCGATCAGCCACACGCGGTCGCCGTCGGCGACGGCGTGGGCGGCGCGGGACATTGCGGTTGACTCATGCCAGGTGATGCCGACCGGATGGTGTTGGACAATGGTGCTCATGCAATACGAGGTTTCATACCCGGTGGCGCTGATTCGCAGGCCTGGCAGCCGGGAAGTCTTGGGGTATCACCAACTCAGCCTGACTGGAACCCGATGACCGAACAGCCGATCCAGGGACCGCCGACCGAACTGCGACAGCGGCTCGAGCAGCAGATAAAGCGAGCGCGCGAAGCGACGCAGTCGGCGGCCACGTCGTTGCCCGGCGCCGCGGCCCAGTGGTCTCCGGGTCCGCGCGCGGGATCGGCGCTAGAGCGGATCGGCGGCTGGATCCTGTCCATCTGGCGTCGCCCGCGCATGCGTTTGGCGATGGTCGGCGTCGTGCTGATCCTGATCGGCGCGTTGAAGGTCATCGGGTCGACCTGGACGGTGCCGGTGATCATTGTCGGCATCGTAATGGTCGTGATCGCCTGGGTCGGATCGCGCCTCGAGGGACGGTTTGCAATCGAGTGGGGCGAGAACGGGACCCAGTTCGAGATGCGGGCGCAGCTGAAGCCGCATGAGCCCGAGCCGGCGCCCGCGTTTGCGCCGCTGGCCCCGGCCGACGTGCGCGGGCAGCTTGACGCGATCGAGGGGGAGGCCCACACCGTGGAGCTGAGGGTGGCCGAGCTCAAGGAGCTGATCTCCGCCGCGGAGACGGCGGAGACCGCGGCGAACGGCTCAACCGCGGCGGGAGCGGCCGAACCGGGCCCGCGTCAGGACAACGCCTCGGCGGCGTGAGCCGTTGTCGGTGGCCGCGATCCGCGGCCGCAACGAGCAGCCCGGGGCGGTGCTGACTACGCTGGGATGGTGCCTGAGCTGCCCGAAGCCGAACGCGCTCGCCAGACGCTCGAGACGGCGGTGGGGCGCAGGATCGCGGCGGTCGATGACGCCGATACCTACGTCTGCCGTCCGCACCTACCGGGCGAGATCGGCGACGGACTGATCGGGCACGAGCTGACCAGCGCTCACCGTCGCGGCAAGTTTCTCTGGCTGGAGACCGACGACGGGCCGACGCTCGGTCTGCACCTGGGGATGGCCGGCCGCATCGTGGTCGATCAGGCGGCTGAGCCACCGACGCGCTGGGACCGGTTCACGCTCGAGTTCGAGGATGGGACCCGGCTGGCACTGCGCGACAAGCGCCGTCTCGGACGGGCGGTGCTCAACCCTGACTTCAGCCACGTCGGTGCTGACGCCGCCGGCGTGGGACGCGATGACTTCCGGCGCCTGATCGGCTCCGGACACACCGCCGTCAAGGCCCGCCTGCTCAACCAGCGGGCGATCTCGGGCGTCGGCAACCTGCTCGCCGACCAGACGCTGTGGCAGGCCCGGATCCGGCCCGGACGCGACACCGGCGACCTCGACGACTCAGAGCTTGACCGCCTGCGCCGCGAGCTGCGCTCAGCGATCCGTTCCGCGACGCGTCAGGGTGGGGTGCACACCGGACGGTTCGTCAAGGCGCGCAAGCGCGAGGGGGTTTGCCCGCGCGACGGGCACACGCTGTCCCGGGACACCGTCGGCGGCCGGACGACGTTCTGGTGCTCCGCCTGCCAGAAGTAGTCCGCTACTCCAGCACCCAGGTGTCTTTGCCGCCGCCGTGCTTGGAGGAGTTGACGACCATTTCAGCTTCGTCGAAGGCGACGCGGGAGAGCCCGCCGGGCGCGAGCGCCACGTCGCCGGCGTAGAACGCGAACGGCCGCAGGTCCAGGTGACGGGGCTGCAGGCGACCGTCGATCACGGTGGGATGGCGCGACAGCGGCACGATCGGCTGGGCGATGTAACGCTCGGGGTGCAGTTCAAGCTCGACGCGGGCGCTCGCCAGCTCGGCCTCGCCGGCATGGGAGCCGATCGTCACCCCGGTGCCGCCGTGACCGTGACGGGGCTTGATCACCAGCTCGGTGAGGTGCTCGATCGCGTCGCGCGCCGCCTGGGGCGAGTGCAGCGACCGCGTCGGCACCGAGGCGATCAGCGGCTCCTCGCCGAGATAGAAGCGCACGAAATCCTCGACGTGTCCGTGCACGAGCTTGTCGTCGGCGACGCCGTTTCCGAACGCGTTGACCAGGCCGATCTGGCCGCTCAGCCACGGCGGGACGAGCAGCTGCCCGATCGCGGTGATCGCGCCCTGCTCGTCGCAGATGCGATCCTCGTCGGTGCGCCGGTAGACGACATCGACGCGGCGCCGCTCGCCGTCCCCATCGCGGTGGGCCAGGCCGTGCGCGTCGGCCAGCAGCTGATCGGGGGTCAGCAGCGGTATGTCCAGCGCCTTCGCGATGCACTCGTGCTCATAGTGGGCGACGTTGCCGGGCCCGTCGGTCACGACTACGATCACGGGATCCTCGGCGGCAGCAGCGGGCGCCGCCGCCCGCAGCGTCGACTCCAGCAGCTCATAGATCGCCGGGTCCACCGGGCGCGGACGGGGCAGGGCGGCCGGCAGCGCCGCGAGCACCGCCGCCCGCGCAGCCACCAGGTAGGCGATCCCCGAGGGCGTGCGGAGGTTGTCCTCCAGCACCAGGAAGCGCCCGTCGGGATGGCGCACGAGATCAAAGCCGACGATCGGCGCCGGGGGCGCGAACGCGGCGGGGAGGCGACCCTGCAGGTCGGGCTCATAGCCCTCGGCGTCCTCGATCGTGTTCGCGGACACGATCCCGGCAGCGACGATCCGACGCTCGCCGTAGACGTCGCGGAGGAACTCGTTGAGCGCGCGGGTGCGCTGCGCGAGCCCGCGCTCCACCTGCGTCCACTCCTCGGCGGCGATCAGCCGCGGCACCGGGTCAACGATGAACGGCAGCTCGCCGAAGCTGACCCCGTCCCGCGCCAACCGGCGTTTCACGGCCGCGCTGAGCTTGAGCAGATCGATCCGCTCCAACGCGGCGAGCAGCGTCTGATACAGCGGGCGGACGCTGCCGTCGGGATAGCGGTCCTCGTCGCAGGGGCCGGTCGGCGGCCCGTCAGGCACCATGGCGTCCGAGCCACAGCTCCAGCAGGGCCAGCTGCCAGAGCTTGGATCCCTCCAGTCTGGTCAGGTGCTCGTTGGGGGCATTGAGCAGCATCTCGACGTGCTCGGGCCTCAGCAGGCCGCGGGAGCGCGCCGGCTCTGAGTGCATCGTGTCGCGGATCAGCTCCAGCGTGTCGCCCTCGAGCGTCGACAGCGCGGGCACCGGGAAGTAGCCCTTGGGCCGATCGATGACGACCCCCGGCAGGACCCTGCGGGCGGCGTCCTTGAGCACGCCCTTGCCACCCGAGGCGAGCTTGAGCTGCGGCGGGCAGGCGGCCGCCAGCTCCACCAGCTCGTGATCCAAAAACGGCGTGCGCGCCTCCAGCCCCCAGGCCATCGTCATGTTGTCCACGCGCTTGACCGGGTCGTCGACGAGCATCACCTCGGTGTCCAGGCGCAACGCGCGATCCACCGGGACATCGGCCCCCGCGGCGCCGAAGTGGCGGTCCAGGAACGCGCGGCTGGGATCCTCGGGCAGCGCGTAGGTATCGGTGACCGTGCTCGCCATCTCCGCGTGCGCGCGGTCAAAGAACGCCGCTTGATACTGATCGGCGCCGCTGCCCTCCACGTCCCACAGCGGTCGATACCAGGAGTACCCGGCGAACACCTCGTCGGCGCCCTGGCCGGACTGGACGACCTTGTGGGATTTCGAGACCTCCTCCGACAGCAGGTAGAAGGCGACCGCGTCGTGGGAGACCATCGGCTCGCTCATCGCCGCGATCGCGCCGTCAAGCGCCGGCAGCATCCGCCGAGTGTCGACGTGGATCCGGTGATGGTCGGTATCGAATTCCCGGGCGATCACGTCGGAGTACCTGAACTCGTTGCCCTCTCGGGGGCCGACGTCATCAAAGCCGATGCTGAAGGTGGCGAGCTTGTCCTGCCCTGAGGTCTGCAGCAGGGCGACGATCAGGCTGGAGTCCAGCCCGCCGGAGAGCAGCACCCCCACCGGGACATCGGCCACCATCCGCCGTTGGACGGCGGCGCGGGTCGCCTCGAGCGTCGCGTCCGCCCAGTCCTCGTCGCTCCAGCCGGCGTAGTCGGACTGCCGGCCGAAGTCGGCCCGCCAGTAGGTCTCTGCGTCCCGGCGCCCGTCGGGCTGCACAAGCATCGTGGTGGCCGGCATCAGCTTCTGCACGCCGGTGAGGATTGTGCGGGGCGCCGGCACCACCGCGTGCCAGCTGAGGTAGTGGTGCAGGGCCACCGGATCGATCTCGGTGTCGATCCCGCCGCCGGCGAGCAGCGCCGGCAGGGTGGAGGCAAAGCGCAGCGAGCCGGGCAGCTCGGCCAGGTACAGGGGCTTGACCCCGAGCCGGTCGCGGGCCAGCAGCAACCGTCCGGTGCGCTGCTCATAGACGGCGAACGCGAACATGCCCTTGAAATGCCGGACGCAGTCGCGCCCCCACCTGGCATAGGCCTTGAGGATCACTTCGGTGTCGCTGGTGGAGAAGAAGCGGTACCCGTTCTGCTCGAGCTCGGCGCGCAGCTCGCGGTGGTTGTAGACGCAGCCGTTGAAGACCACGGTCAGCCCCAGCTCGGGGTCGACCATCGGCTGGCTGGCGGCACTGCTCAGGTCGATGATCTTCAGCCGGCGGTGAGCAAGCGCCACCCCGTCCTGTGACCACGACCCCTCGCCGTCGGGACCGCGCGACGCCATCGTCTGCGCCATCCGCTGCACGGCGTCGGCGTCGGCTGCCCGATCGGCGGCGAGCTCGCCCGCGAAGCCGCACATCCCGGTTACGCGACGCGCAGGCGACCGGCGCCGGCCCGCCGGGCCTGCGCCGCGTCCACGAACGCGGTGAACAGGGCGGCCTGCTCGGGCCGGTTCTGGAGTGTCTCGGCATGCCACTGGACGCCGAGCACGAAGTCGCGGTCCATCGCCTCGATCGCCTCGACCGTGCCGTCCGGCGCGCGCCCGGTGACCACCAGGCCGTCGCCCAGCCGAGCTACGCCCTGGTGGTGAAACGAGTTGACCTCGGTACGGGTGCGCTCGAGCACGCGCGCGACCCGGCTGGACTCGCGGATCGTGACCGGATGCGTGGGCCGCGAGCCCGGCTCGGTCTGACGGTGGTTGATCTCGCCGCTGAACACGTCGGGCAGGTGCTGGTGAAGCGACCCGCCGCGCGCGACGTTGAGCACCTGCATCCCGCGGCAGATCGCCAGGATCGGCAGCCCGCGGGCGTCGGCGGCGCGCGCCAACGCGAGCTCAAAGTCGTCCAGCGCGGACTCGACCGGACCAGTGGCCTCGTGCCGGCGCTCGCCGTAGGCGCGCGGGTCCAGATCCGGACCGCCGGACATGCAGACGCCGTCGACGCGATCCAGCAGCGACTCGGCGAGCTCGGCCGGGAGCGGCGGGCAGACCATCGGGAGCCCGCCCGCCGCCTCCAGCGCCTGGAGGTACTTCAGTCCGAGCGCCATCTCGTGCTGGGGCGGTTCGCCCTGAGGCGTGAGCGAGACCGATTCCATCCGTCGTACCTCTGACGTGGTGACCGCGATCAGTGGCCGCGCATCGCTCGCGTTCATGGGCGCGCAGTCTGGCAGGCGCCTCGGCAGATAGCCAACGCCCAGCGGCCAGCACGGGCTGTCCAGCGGGCCAGGGGGCGCCCGCCGAAGCGGTAGCCTGAGCGGACCGTCAACATTGCCGGAGGTTCGCATGTCAGCGCCCGATCGCGTTCAGATCCCGGGCAGCGAGCGCAAGCTCGACCCGGAGCACAACCGCGTCGGCGACGTCGATCAGCAGGCCGAGATCGACGTCACCGTGTACCTGCGCCCGCGCGACACGCTGGGCTGGGTCGACGCCGAGGCGACGCGCCCGGCCGCCGAGCGCCGGCGCCCGTCGCGCGAGGAGTGGGCCGAGCGCTATGGGGCGCGTCCCGAGGACATCGATGCGGTCGTCGCGTTCGCCAATCAGCACCGGCTCGCCGTCACCGGCATCGATGCTGCGCGCCGGTCGATCGGATTGCACGGCACGGTCGACGCCGTGGCCGCTGCGTTTGCCGCCCGATTCGAGGGTCTATACGCCGCTGCTGGCGGCGCTCAGCGCTACCGCGGGCGCAGCGGGGCGCTGACGGTGCCGGCCGATCTGGACGGGGTCGTCACCGGGGTCTTCGGGATCGATGACCGCCCGCAGGCGGCCAAGCATCTGCGCATGCTCGCCGCTACCGCGCTCGCTACCACCAGCTACACCCCGCCGCAGGTGGCGCAGGCGTACGCGTTCCCAACCGGTGTCACCGGCGCGGGGTAGACGATCGGGATCGTCGAGCTTGGCGGCGGCTTTGCCCAGAGCGACCTGACCACCTACTTCCAGGGCCTCGGGCTGACCACGCCCAGCGTGACCGCGGTCGCCGTCGACGGCGGCGCGAATTCCCCCGGGACCGACACGAGCTCCGACACCGAGGTGATGCTTGACATCGAGGTCGCCGGCGCCGTCGCGCCGGGTGCCGCGATCGCCGTCTACTTCGCTCCCAACACCGACCAGGGGTTCATCGACGCCGTCTCGGAGGCGGTGCACGACAGCACCCACAAGCCCTCGGTGATCTCGATCAGCTGGGGCCAGTCCGAGGACTCATGGACCGCGCAAGCCCGCGCCCAGATGGAGCAGATCCTCACCGAGGCGGGCGGGCTGGGGGTGACCGTGACCGTCGCCGCCGGGGACAACGGCTCCACTGACAGCGTCACCGACGGCCAGCAGCACGTCGACTTCCCCGCGTCGGCGCCGCACGCGCTTGCGTGTGGCGGGACCACGCTGCACGCGTCCGGCGCCAGAATCGCCTCCGAGACGGTCTGGAACACGACCGGCCACGGGACCACCGGTGGCGGCGTGAGCCGCCAGTTCGCCCTGCCGAGCTACCAATCGGCCGCCCAGGTTGCGAACAACGTCGATACCGGCAAGCCGGGGCGCGGGGTCCCCGACGTCAGTGGCGACGCCGATCCGGTGACCGGCTACCGGATCCGCGCCGACGGCGCAGACCAGACGGTCGGCGGCACGAGCGCCGTGGCGCCGCTGTGGGCCGGGCTGATCGCGCTGCTCAACCAGTCACTCGGCGCTCCGCTCGGCTTCGCCCAACCCCGGCTGTACCCGCTGCTCGGGAGCGCGGCGTTTCACGACGTCATCTCGGGCAACAACGGCGCCTACAGCGCCGGCCGCGGCTGGGATGCGTGCACCGGACTCGGCTCACCCAACGGCACCGCGCTCGTCCAGCGGCTCGGCGGCGCCGGGGGCGCTCCCTAGGCGCCGCCCGAGGCCGGAGGCGCGCGCCACCGGCCGGCTGACCGCGGCCAGCACCGACGCCTGCGTGCCGGCCAGGATCAGGTGCCGGCGCGCCCGGGTGGCGGCCGTGTACAGCAGTTCGCGAGTGAGCAGCCGTGACTCGGGTTCGGGCAGCATCACCGCGGCGGCGTCGAACTGCGACCCCTGGCTCTTGTGGATCGTCATCGCGTACACGGTCTCCACCGACCCCAGGCGGCTGGGGCTGTAGGAGATCGTCGCCTCCCCGCGCTCGAACGCCGCCGTGACCCGACCGTCGGCGCTGCGCACGATCACGCCGGAGTCGCCGTTGTTCAGGCGCAGCTCGTAGTCGTTCTCAGTCACGAGCAGCGGGCGCCCGACGTACCAGCGGTCGGCGACGCCGAGGCCCTCGAGCTCGTCGGCCAGCCACGTCTGCAGCCTCGCCGTCCAGCTGGCCACGCCGTACGGGCCGCGGCGGTGGGCGCACAGGATCCGGAACGCTCCCAGCGATTGCAGCGCCTCGCTCGCCTCCCCCTGACGAGCGGCCCGCACGACAGCGCGCGCGGTGGCCAGTGCCGGTTCGCTGATCGCCGTCGGCGCGGGCTCGCGCGCGAGGTCTGATTCGATCCAAGTTACATCGCCGGGGGGGTCGCGCAGCAGCGCCATCACGCCGTCGCCGTCGCCGCGCCGGATCGCCTCCGCCAGTCGCGCGATCCCGCCGCCGAAGCGGTGACCTCGGTCGAGCACCACGATGCCTGCGCACAGCCCCTGAACGCCCGCGTCGGTGCCGGCTGGGCGGTCTCGACCGTCTCCGGTGCCGGCGGCCACGATGTCGCCCAGGACCGCCCCCGCCTCGATCGAGGCCAGCTGACCGGGGTCGCCCACCAGCACCAGCCGCGCGTCGGCCCGCAGCGCCTCGCTCAGCCGCGCCATCAGCGACAGCGACACCATCGAGGTCTCGTCGACGATCACCACGTCGTGGGGCAGGCGCTGGTCACGGCCGTGGCGAAAACGGCTGTGGCTCTCCGGCCGCCAGCCCAGCAGCCGGTGTAGTGTCGACGCGGTCAGCGCGGTCAGCGCATCGCGCACCGCGTCGGCGACGTCGAGTTGGGCCGCCTCGGCATGGACGGCCTCCTGCAGCCGCGCGGCCGCCTTGCCCGTCGGGGCCGCCAGCGCGATCAGCGGTGACAGCCCGGGACGGCCCTGGACATGACCGGCGCTCTCGGCCTGCTCGTACAGCAGCGCCACGATCCGCGCCACCGTCGTCGTCTTGCCCGTGCCCGGACCGCCGGCCACGACGACGAACCGGCGTCGCACGGCCGCGCCGGCCGCGATCGCCTGGCGCCCTCCGGCCTCGTCGCC
>JBPCPC010000200.1:0-9045 GCA_050999585.1 Solirubrobacteraceae bacterium
CGGCCGCCTGCGTGGCCGCGACGCTCGCGATCGTCGCCGGTACCGGCTCAAGCGCCCCGCCCCGCGCGGCGGCCGCCGTGCTGCAGCGGCTGGCCAGGGTCGCGTCGGGGCAGCGCCCGGTCAGCGCCCCGGCCCCCGGGCACTATCTGTACGTGGACTCGACCCAAGCGGGCGAGTCAGTCCAGGGCGGCTGCTCGACGCTTGTCGCCGAGCAACGGCAGATCTGGATCAGCGCCAACGGATCAGGCCGCGTGCTTGAGAGCACCGGTCAGGGATCGTTCTTCTCCACCCATGACCGGCTCGTCTGCCGGCGCTCCCACAGCATCCTGCTCAACAGCCGCGCCACCAGCGACACGTGGTGGGCGCGCGGCTGCTACAGCATCGGCGACGCCTCCTATCTGCGCGGCAGCTTCCGGGATCCCAAGACGCTGCTGCAGAAGCTGGCCGAGATCGCCGGGGGACCGCCCGGGTCAGCCGAGGCGTTCATGCACATCGGCGACTTCCTGCGCGAGAGCGACGCCTCACCGGCGCTGCGCGCCGCGATCTACCGCGCGGCCGCTACAATCCCCGGCGCGCGACTGCTCGGTCCGGTCAGCGATCGCCTCGGGCGCCCCGGCATCGGGATCGCCCTGACCAGCCACCGCTGGACCTCCGAGCTGATCCTCGATCCCCACGACAGTGCGCTGCTCGCTGAGCAGACGACGTTCAGGGGGCAGCTGCACGGCTGGGGGTGTATCGCAAGACAGCGATTGTGAGCCGGATACCCGGCCGTCGTCCCGGCGGACTGACGCCGGCGTGCGGGTCGACCGGAGTGAGCTACGGCCACTCGGGAGGCGGTGGCATCACCGTCATGACGGGCGCGCCGAACCCGTCTCGCTGAGTCGGGCGCCAACGTGCCCGACGCGATTGCGAGCGAGCGGGCCGGTAGCTTCGCGTGAGGCTGTGGCGGGTCCTGCCCTGGGACCGGTCGGCGTCGCCCGGGGCGCCAGGCGGGGCGCTGTGGGTACCCCGGGCGCTGCAGGGCACCGGACGTCACGACGCGCCGGATCGCTATGGCTGTCTTTATCTGGCCGAGGATGCCGTGGCGGCGGTCGCGGAAGCGCTCGCACCGTTTCGCGGCACCGGTGACCTGGGGCCCGAACTGCTCGTTCACTCCGGGCGGCAGCTTGCCCTCGCCGAGTTGGAACTCGACGACCGCGCAATCCTCGTCGACCTCGACGACCCGGCCGTCCTGGCGGCCGAGGCGCTACGCCCCTCAACCGTGGCGACCGGGCGCCGAGCGGTCACGCAGGCCTATGCGGTGCAGCAGTTCGAGCGCCATCCCGACGCGGCAGGGCTGCGCTGGTGGTCCGCGCTGGAGGCAAGCTGGATCCAGGTCACGCTGTTTCACCGCGCGCTCGCCGCAGTGACCGTGCGCGGCGTGGGCCCGCTTGCCGTCGACCACGGGGTGGTGGCCACAGCCGCTGCGCAGCTTGGTCTGGCGTGATCGCACTCGGCCGGCCGTCACGCGAGTCGCCGCGACGTGCGCCAGCCGTGCGGCATCATGCTCGCCCATGAGCTACGCCAAGATTCGCTACGACGTCGCGCCGACCGGCGTGGCCACGATCGCACTCGACGAGCCGGCCACGCGCAACGCGCTGTCCGACGAGCTGCTGGCGGAGCTGATCGAGGCGCTTGAGTCCGCGCGCGACGACGACGCGGTGCGCTGTGTGGTGCTCACCTCCACCCACGCGACGGTCTTCTCCAGCGGCGGCAACCTCGGCGGGTTCGCCGCCGACGTCGCGCTCGTGCACAAGCACTTCGACACCACGCGCTTCCCGAGGGTGTTCGGACTGTTGGGAGAGCTCGGCAAGCCGTCGATCTGCGCCGCCAACGGTCACGTGCTCGCGGGCGCGCTGGGGCTGGCGCTGGCCTGTGACCTTATCGTGGCCAAGGAGGGCGCGCGGTTCGGCACCCCGGAGATCAACGTCGGCCTGTTCCCGTTCATGATCATGGCGCTGATCTACCGCAACGTCGGGCGCAAGAAGACCGCCGAGTTGATGCTGCTGGGCGAGCAGATCTCGGCCACCGAGGCCGAGCGGGTCGGGATCGTCAACCGGGTCGTCGCCGCCGATGGCTTCGACGCGCTGGTCGAGGACTGGGCGGTCAAGCTGGCGCGCAAGTCACCGGTGCTGATGAAGCTCGGTAAGGACGCCATGTTCCGTCAGCAGGACATGGCCTATGCCGACGCGATCGACTTCCTGCGCTCGCAGCTGACGATCGCGTTCTCGACGCAGGACATCCAGGAGGGGGTGCGCGCGTTTTTCGAGCAGCGCGAGCCCGAATGGAAGGGGCGCTGAGCGCCGCGCGGTGGGACGGCGCCAGCAGATGCTTGATGCTCCGCGTCGGTGACGCTCCGCGCGGCGTTGTGCTGCGTTGTTCTGCCGCTTGGGCAGCACGGAATGACTCATCCAGGCGGCCCGGACGGGGGTTTTAGCTGTGTCGCGCAAGGCGCTGGAATGTGCGGCTGTTGAGGACTGGCCACGGGTTAGCAGGCAGTGATGACTCCCGAGGCCCGATCGCCGCGTGGACGGCGGCAGCTGCACGCCCAGGACCGAGCGGGCGGTGCGGTACGCCGCTATGCCAGGGGGTGTGTCAAGTGAGCGACCGTATAGCGCACCCCAGATGACAAACCCGGTCTGGGACGCCCAGCGTGGTTGAAAAACCCCGCCCGCTCCGCCGCCCCGGGGGACAGCCGACTATTCCACCGGCGATCAGGCACGCGCCACAGATGCCCCCGTCGCACTATTCCCCGTCGCCGGCCCCGGCCTGGGCCAGCCGCACCGTCGGACGCTGCGTGCGGGCCTGGGCGAAGGTGACCATCCTGCCCTGCTCCTCGTCGTAGAGCTTGAGCCGCACCGCACGGATGCCGTCAGCCAGCGTGAGCACCGGGACCTGGTGGAACATCTCGTTCTCGTCGTGGGCGCGCTGCAGGTTGTAGTTGGGGATCCGCGCGCAGAGATGGTGGACGTGATGCAGTCCGATGTTGGCCGAGAAGAACTGCAGCACACGGGGGAGCTTGAGGTAGGAGCTGCCGCGCAGCGCCGCGTCGGCGTAGCTCCACTCCTTGCTGCACTGCCAGTAGGCGTCCTCGAACTGGTGCTGGACGTAGAACAGCCAGATGCCCGCCGAGCCCGCGAGCAGCGCCGCGGGCGCCCAGGTGAGCAGGAAGCTGCCGACGCCGATCCACGCGCACAGCGCGCCGACGGCGACCAGCAGCGCTGCGTCGGTGAGAAGCACGCTGCGCCGCATCCGCGGACGCTGCGCGCGGGTGGCGATCCGCGGCCCGATCATCATCGCGAAGATCGGCCCGACCCCGAACATCACCAGCGGGTTGCGAAGCGCCCGATAGCCCAGGCGGCTGCGCCGCGAGCGCTGCTGGAACTCGGCCACCGTCAGCGTCAGCACATCGCCGGCCCCGCGGCGCTCGAGGTCGCCGGAGCTGGCGTGGTGCTTGGCGTGGTCGTGGCGCCAGCGCGCGAACGGGGCCAGCACGAGCATCCCGAGCACCGCGCCCAGCCAGGCGTTGGCTCGCTTGGAGGGCAGCAGCGATCCGTGCGTGCAGTCGTGGAAGACCACGAACGTCCGTACGAGAAACCCGCCCGCCGGCACCGCCAGCGCCAGCGCCAGCAGGGGCGAGACCCGGATCGAGCGGTAGATCAGCACCGACAGGATCAGATAGGGCAGCACCGACGTGGCCACATCGAGCAGGCTGCGCGCCAGGCGCGGCTTCGCATAGGGGGCGAGGGTATGCGTCCAGAACGGACGGGGCGACGGTTCAGGCATGTATTCCGGCTCCGTTGGGCTCGATGGTCAACGAGCACCCTCGCATCGCTGGCTGGGGCGCCGACTGGTCATGTGCGCCGGCACCCGGGTCGATCTACTGGCTCAGGCGCACCAGGAGTCGGCGCGTGGCGACGAGCCTAGCGGCGAGCGCTCGTCGATTGCAAGTCGGAACCGGGCGACCGCGGACTCCTACTCCGGGCGGGGCGAGCGGCGACCGTCGCTTGACGCGTCGCCGGCGAACGTGGCAGAGTGAAAAGTAGCGCGTCTCACTTTCCGCTTTCGCCGTGGCCACCGACACCCCCGCCAGCCTCCTGCGCCCGCTCGCCGAGGATCTCCACGCCCGGCGGCAGGCGATCATGCTCGGCGGCGGCGAGGCGAAGATCGCCGCCCAGCACGAGCGCGAGAAGCTGACCGCCCGGGAGCGCCTGGCGCTGCTGATAGACGCTGGCACGTTCGTCGAGCTGGGCCTGCACGGGCGCCCGCACTTCTCCCAGCGCGCGATGGACGGCAAGGACGCGCCCGCCGACGGCGTGATCACCGGCTACGGGAAGGTCGACGGGCGCCTGACCGCCGTCGTCGCCTATGACTTCACGGTGATGGCCGGCTCGATGGGGATGACCGGCGAGCTCAAGGTCACGCGGCTGCGCGAGCTGGCGCTGACCAAGCGGATCCCGATCGTGTGGCTGCTGGACTCGGCTGGCGCGCGGATCCAGGAGGCCGTCGGATCGCTGTTCGCCGGATCCGGCCATCTGTTCCGCGAGCAGGTGATCAACTCCGGCGTGATCCCCCAGGTGGCGGCGCTGATGGGCCCGTGCGCCGCCGGCACCGCCTACATCCCCGGGCTGGCTGACTTCGTGCCGATGGTCAGGGGACGGGGCTCGATGGCGCTCGCCGGTCCGCACCTCGTCCGCGCCGCCGTCGGCGAGGACGTGACCCAGGAGGAGCTGGGCGGCTCGCGCGTGCACTGCCGCAAGTCCGGAGTCGGCGATCTGGAGGTGGCCGACGACCCCGAGTGCATCGAGGCGATCAAGCGCTACCTGAGCTTCTTCCCCTCCCACTGCGAGCAGTCGGCGCCGGTGATCGAGGCCGCGGACCCGATCGATCGCGCCGACGAGGAACTGCTCGACGTGCTCCCGGAGTCCAACCGCAAGCCCTATGACATGTACGAGGTGATCCGCCGGATCGTCGACGACGGCGACTACTTCGACCTCAAGCCGCAGTTCGCCAAGACGATCATCACCTGCCTGGCGCGCTTCGGCGGGCGCCCCGCGGGGATCGTCGCCAATCAGCCCAAGCAGCTGGGCGGGATCCTCGACAACGACTCCGCCGACAAGGCCGCCCGCTTCATCAACCTCTGCAACGCCTACTCGATCCCACTGATCTACCTGATGGACGTGCCCGGCTTCATGGTCGGCACAAAGGTGGAGCAGGCGGGCATCATCCGCCACGGGGCCAAGATGCTCTACGCGACCGCCGACGCGACCGTGCCGAAGATCACGGTGATCCTGCGCAAGGCCTACGGGGCCGGGTACTACGTGATGTGCGGACGCGCCTATGAGCCCGACCTGATCGTCGCCTGGCCGTCGGCGGAGATCAGCGTGATGGGCGCCGAGGGCGCGGTCGAGATCATCTTCCGCAAGCAGGTCGAGTCCGCCGAGGATCCCGAGGCCAAGCGCCGCGAGTTGATCGCGACCTTCCGCGAGATCATCGATGTCTACGTCGCTGCCGGCAACGACATGATCGACGACGTGATCGACCCGCGGGAGACGCGGGCGACGATCTGCCGGGCGCTGGAGCTGTCGGCCGGCAAGCGCGTGGAGCGGCCGTGGAAGAAGTCAGGAGTGGTGCCGGTATGAGCGTCGCGGATCCCGCGATCATCACCTGCTCGATCTCGGGCGCGATCGCCAACCGCGATCAGTGCCCGGCGATCCCCTACACCCCGGCGGAGTACGCGGCCGAGGCGCGCCGGATCGTCGACGAGGGTGGGGTGCACATCCATATCCACGCCCGCAGCCCCGACGGAGCGCCGAGCGTCGAGGTGGAGGACTTCCGCGCGATCCGCGACGCGATCGTCCAGGAGATCGGCGACGCCGCGATCATCAACTTCTCCACCGGCACCGTCGGCGTGCCGGTGGCGAAGCGGATCGCCTATCTGGAGGCGTGTCGGCCGGCGGTGGCGGCACTCAACATGGGCTCGCTGAACTACGCCAAGTACTCGCGCTCGCGCAAGGACTTCGTGTTCAAGTTCGTGTTCGCCAACCCGTTCGAGGAGATCATCGAGCTGCTGGCGGCGATGCGACGGCTGGCGATCAAACCCGAGCACGAGTGCTTCGACGTCGGCCACGTCGGGTCACTGGCGCCGCTGGTCGACATGGGCCGGCTCGACGCGCCGCTGCACGCCGACTTCGTGATGGGGATCGTCGGCGGCGTCCCGCCGACTGCGCGCAACCTGGCGATGATGGCCGAGAACCTCGAGGCGGTCGCGGTGGGTCAGGACGCGGCGCCGCCTCACTGGGGGGTGATCGGCATCGGCCGCGGCCAGTGGACGATGGTGGCCGCCGCGCTCACCCTGGGAGGATCGGTGCGCGTCGGCCTGGAGGACAACTTCTACCTGCCCGACGGTGAGATGGCGCGCTCCAACGGCGACCTGATCGCGCGGGCGCGCCGACTGTGTGAGGACTGCGGACGGCGACCGGCCAGCGTCGAGCAGGCGCGCGCCCGGCTCGGGATCCCGCCCATCCCGATCCCGACCACGCGGCTCGCTTGAGCGCGCCCGGGATGCTGAAGATGTCCGAGCTGGCCCAGCGCTCGGGGGTCAGCTCCGGGACGATCAAGCACTACCTGCGCGAGGGCCTGCTGGGCGCCGACGAGGCGGTCGTGCGCACGAGCCGCAACATGGCGTACTACCCCGAGCAGTTTGTCGACCGGGTGCGGCTGATCAAGCGCCTGCAGGAGGAACGGTTCATGCCGCTGCGGGTGATCCGCGAGGTGATGAGCTCTGACCCCGCGCAGGCGGCACGACTGATCGAGCTCGAGGACCGCGTTCTGGAGCTGGCCGCCGAGATCGGGGAGCGCGGCCGGATCTCGCGCACCGCCGTGCGCGAGACCTATGACATGCCGCGCAACGTGCTGGCGCGCCTGGAGGAGCTCGAGGTGCTGACCCCCAACGTCCGTGGCTATGACCGCGACGACGTCGCGATCATCGAGGCGATCTCGCGCTTTCGCGCCGGTGGCTATGAGGAGGCGATCGGCTTCACCGTCTATGACACGCTGCGCTACCGCGAGGCGCTGGCGCCGCTGGTGCAGGAGGAGGTCGCGGTGCTGCTGTCGCGCCTGGCCGGCGAGGTGCCGGTCGATCGCGCGGTGGAGATCATCGCCTCGGGCACCGAGCCGCTGCGCGACCTGATCGGCGCGATGCACTCCAAGCTGCTGTTGGCCGAGCTGCGCCGCCAGCGCGCTGCGGACATCGAATAGTCCCGGTCACCACCAGGCGTCGTGGTCCTCGATCACGCCGTAGCCCTCGGCGATGGCGATCGGGCCGGGGAGCTCTCCGCAGAAGGTCCCGAACGGCTGGCGGTAGCGACTGCGCACCAGCCCGCGGTTCTCGTCGCGCCGGCGGGTCGCCTCAGCGGTGAAGTGCAGGCCGCCGACGCTCGACAGATCGGCGGCGAAGCTCACCGGGCCGACCTCGTGCGCGACGCCGTCCACCCACACGCTGCGCTCGCTGTCCCGCGGCGGGTCGTTGACGCCGGCGACCAGGTTCCAGGCCAGCTCGCGTCCGTCGACCGCGCTGCCGACGCCCGCACTCCAGCGCCAGCGGGTGTGACGCTCGTAGTAGGCGGCCGTGTCGTCGATGACCGCGCGGGCCGCGAACGGGCGCGGTGACCCGCGTCCGATCGCGAGCGTCCCGTGCGCCCGGACCCCGCCCTGCTTGCGCGTCCACGCGTAGCTGTCGCCGCTAGGACAGATGCTCTCCACGCCCGCGGTCTCCTCGAGCGTGAGCGCCAGGCGAAGCTCGCCGCCGGCCACCACGGCGGAGCCACGCTGCAGCCTCACCGCCGCAACGCCGCGGTGGGTGCGTTCATACAGGCGGCCTGCTCGCCGGTCCCACACCGCCCAGAAGCACTGGTGGACCGGCCCGACGCGGATCGCGGCCAGGCAGATCATCAGCTCGGAGCCGAACACGCCGACGAAGCGCCACGCCTTCAGCGGCCGGGTGCCCATGCGGCCGGGCATCGGCGCCGGCGGCAGCGCCAGCCCGTCAAGCGCCGGCGGCCGCGCGTCGCCGAACGCGCCGCGGTGGGGGAGCCCCCGGATCGGATGAGTGGACGCGACCACGACCGTCGGGCATCGTATTGGCGAGGTCACCACGACCGTCCGGCATCGTATTGGCGAGCCCGCCACGACCGTCGGGGAGCGCGTTGGCGGTGCCGCGGCGACCGTCTGGATCGTGTGGGCGACCCGCACGCGACGGGATGGGGTCCGATATCGTGCAATCCTGACTGACCAGTCAGTCGGTCACGGCTCGCCCGGACCGCCCACCCAGGAGAACCCGAGTTTGCGCGCCGGCGCCATCCAGTTCAACGCCACCGAGGACCCCGATCGCCACCGCGACACCGCCGGGCGTCCGCTGCACCGGGGGCGGGCATGACGACCGCCGCCGCCGAGAAGCGCCGGGTGATCCTCGACGCCGCCGTGCGGGTGTTCGCGCGCCAGGGCTTTCACACCTGCCGCGTGTCTGACATCGCCGACGAGGCGGGCGTCGCCTACGGGCTCGTGTACCACTACTTCTCCTCCAAGGAGCAGATCCTCGACACGCTGTTCCTCGAACGCTGGGACGTGATGCTGGCCGCGATCGCCGAGGCTGACGGGTCCGGACTGTCGCCGCGAGCGAAGCTGCGTGCGATCGCCGGGTTCATCATCGACTCCTATCGCCACGACCCCGAGCTGATGAAGGTGATCATCGTCGAGGTCACCCGGGCCGCGGACACGTTTGGGCTGACCCACCTGGCCACGATCCGTGACGCCTACGCGGGAATCGCCGCGATCGTCGCCCGGGCCCAGGCCGACGGCATGTTTCGCCCCGAGATCACGCCCGAGTTCGCCGTGCAGGTGTTTTATGGCTCGATCGAGCAGGTGCTGACCGGTTGGATCTTCGACGCCGCCGACGTCGGCCAGGCCGAACTGGACCGGGCCAAGGAGATGATCGTGGACACGATC
>JBPCPC010000270.1:0-12802 GCA_050999585.1 Solirubrobacteraceae bacterium
CTCGTGCACGTCGCGATCGTCGATCCATGGCGGTTCGCGGGCCGGGTGATCGCGTATCACGGCTCGGCGATCGCGAGCCGGCAGACCGTCCCGGCGGCGTCGGCTGCGCTTGGCTCGGTAGCGGCGACTAACGGCGGCTTCTTCACGATCGATACGCCACTGGCCGCGGTCGCCGGGGTCAACACCGGTCTCAGCGTTTACAACGGGCAGATCGAGTCGTTGGCCAACGGCGACCGCGCGGCGCTTGTGCTCGACGGCCGTCGACCGGCACAGATCGAGAATCTGACCTCGGTCGCATTCCTGCGCGCGGCAAGCAGTTCGATCCCGATCCTTGGGGTCAACCGGCTGCCCGGCAGCGCCGAGGACTGCGGCGTCGCGGGCTTTGCTCCGACGAGCGAGCCGCGCCAGAACACGCTCTGCACCGGCGCTAACGACATCGTGTTGTTCACCCCGATGTTCGGCGCGCCACTGCCATCAGCGCCCAGCTCCGGCCTCTCGGTCCAGGCGATCCTCGACGCGCAGGGGCGGGTCGTCTCGCTCGGAGCCCCCGGCGGGACACTGCCGGCTGGCGACTCCGCGGTCCAGGCGATCGGCTCCGATGCCGCTTGGGTGACCGCGCATGCCCAGGTCGGCCGGTGGCTGAACGTTTCCGAGCAGGTGCGGAACGCGTCGGGCGCGCCGTTTGGGCTGAACCCGCAGATCAGCGTCGCCAGCGCCGGGCCGGTGTTGCTGCGTGACGGCCGCGCCGCGATCGACGCTGTCGGCGAGGGCGTGCTGGACCCGCGAGATCTCAACGATTACACCTTCTCGGCCTACCGTCACGCGCGCACGTTTGTCGGGGTCGACGCTCAGGGTCGGCTGCTGCTCGCCACCGCCGACGGGATCCCGGGCGTCAGCGAGGGACTGACTCTGACCGAGGAGGCCGATCTGATGCGCTCGCTCGGCGCGGTCAACGCGATGAACCTCGATGGTGGCGGCTCGACCCAGTTCGCGTCAGCGGGCCAACTGCTCAATGACGCCTCGAGCTCGCCGCTGCGGTCGGTCGGCGACACAATCCAGGTAATCCCATAACTCTGCTCGCCACCATCGGTCAGAGTCCGCGAGCACGCTCCGCAATCTCGAGCCGGCCGTCGTGCTCAGGGCCCGGGATTGCGCATGAGACAGAAACGGTCCCAGGGTTCGGGGCCGCTTCACGGCCCCCCAGCGAAAGACCCGCTATGCGCGGTAGCGGGCCGCGGCGGACGAGTCCTTGCGCGTGTTCGTTACGGCTCCCAGCCGCAAGTGTTCTCACGCTCGGTGGCGTATTCGGGGCTGGTGGATTCGGCGCGCTGGGTGCCTGGCCACACGCGGCGCGGTCGCTCGTTGCTGATCGTGATGTCGTCTTGCGCGGGGGCGAGTGCTGGTTGGGTGTTGAACTCTGGGTCTGGATCGTTGGGTGTCGGATTGGGGGTGGGCTCGCGCATGCTGCGCTCGTGGTGGGTGCGCGGGTGTTCGGTCGCGATGGTCGCGCCGGTGTCTGGTGTGACGGCCTCCGGGTCTGGGTCGGCTGCGCGGCCGGTTGTGAGCTGCGCCTGGGCTGGCGGGTTTGGGGTGGGGATGCTCGTGTCCGCCATCTCGGCGGTGACGGCGGTCTCGTGCGCCAGCGGTGTCTGGATCGACGGGAGGTCGGGTTCGGTGCGGGTGATGCGCTCGGCGAGGGCCTGGAGGCGGTCGTGGTCGGCGGCCGGGTCGGGGGTGGTGGCGGTGTAGAGGTGGGTGGTGTCGCGGGCGCGGGTCAAGGCGACGTATGTGCCTTCGCGGGTGGCGTGCTGGTCGATGATCAGATGCGTGATGTCGGTGGTCTGTCCTTGGGCGGGGAACGGGTGTTGCACGTAGGCGAGCCGCAGATCGGCATTGGCTGTCTGCTGCTCGTCGAGTTCGAGCTGGGTGCCGTCGCCGAGTTGGAGAGCCAGCTGGCGGGTGTGGGGGTCGACGGAGGTGACGTGGGCTGCGGTGCCGTTGCGTAGGGGTCCGTGGTCGGGGTGGTGGATGGTGTGGCGGATCTGGACGTGGTCGCCGGCGTGGAGGGGGTAGGGGCGTCCGGGGATGGGGAGGCGGGGCTCGCCGAGTTGGCCGGCTTGGTGGCGGATGGCTTGCGCGCGGGCGTTGAGCGCGTCGAGATGCTCGTTGGATGTCTGGGCGATCACGATCGTCGTCTTCCCGTGGGTGCGGTCGGCGTGCGCAGCGTCGAGCGCCTCGTCTTCAGCGCGGCGTTGTTCGGGGTGGTGGTGGATGCGGTCGCGGGCGGCGTACCCGCGGACGGCTTGTTCGGCGTGCCCGTCGCGGAAGAGGGCTTGGTCGCGTTGGTCGGCGGGGTCGCGGGCGCGCTGGTTGCGGGTCAGCTGCACCCGAGCGCCCGCCTCGTTTACCACGTCCTCAATGTGGTTCCAGAGTCCACTGGCGCCAACGGGCTGGTTCTGCCGCGGGTCACCCACCGCGATCAGCCGCGCGCCTGACGTCTCGACGGCGTGCAGGAGATCGAGCTGCTCGCGGGTGGAGGCGAGCGCGGCCTCGTCGTGAATGATCGTGCTGTCGGGGCCGAGGGTGACGCGGTCGTGGGTGATCGCGGCCTCCAGGCCCGCGGTCGAATACGCCTCACAGCTCACGCCGTGGTCAGTGAGTTCGGTCGCGAGGCGTTGTGCGGCGAGCGCGGCGGTGCTGGTGACAAGGATCTCGCGGCCACACGATTGGTGCGCGCGGGCGATGCCGATGAGCGTCGTGCTCTTCCCCGTCCCGGCGTGGCCCTCGATCACCACCAGGGGTTGGGTGCCGCACGCGAGTTCGATCGCGGCGCGCTGCTCCCCGGAGAGCCGCCCGCCGGCTTGGGCGAGTTCGCGGTCCAGTCGATCGGTCTCACAAGCGGTCGCGGCAGCAGGGATCGGCGTAACTTCGCGCTCTGCGAGTCGTTGGGTGATCGCGACAACAGTCCGCTCGCGGCCGCGATGTGCGTGGGTGGTGCCGGTCCCGTCGGCGAGCACGAGGATCTCGTCGCTGGCGCGCAGTTCGCGCAGCTGTTCGAGCGCTGCTTCGATCGGCGCGCCGGCGGATCGCTCCAGCGCGACGGCGCGGGCGTCGCGGGCCGGGAAGGTTGCGTCGAACTCTGTGAGCCCATCGAGCAGTGCCGCCGGGCTGGCGGGGAGCAGCGCGGCGTGCGGGCCGTGGCGGAGGACTTCGATTCGCTCTCGGCTGGCGCCGAGCGGGAGCGCGGTGCGCCGCCACGCTGAGTCGAGGTCACCGATGGTCACTGGGATTTTGGGGCTGCGGGTCACGGTCACCATCAACCGTTCCTGCTTGGGCGACAGCTGACCGGTCTGACGCAACCGCTCAAGCTGAGCCACGGCGTCAGTGGCGTTCGGTCCGTCCTGCGCGATGATTGCTTGCAGCGCGTGGTGCTGATCGGCGAGGTGGTCGCGGATGGCGGCTTGGACTTGGTGGTGGCGGCTTGACCAGCGATCCAGGAGCGGTGGGGGGATCGCGTCAAGCTCGAAATACCGCCCGCCGCGGCCGGTGCCGCGCGTGACCGCGAACCCGAGGTCGGTGAGCTGGCGGGCGAGCTCGGTCCGGTAGGCGGCGCAGACCTCGCGCTGATGCACCAGCCACGACCGCGAATCAATCGCCACCAGGCGCCCGTCCCGACGCACGGCGGCATGCAGCAGGACGTGGGAGTGCAGCTGGGGGTCGGGGATCTGCTGGTCAACGGCGCGGGCGGTGCTGTGACGCCAGCTGGTCGCGACCAGCCCGATCGCTTTCTCGTGAATCACGGTGTCCTGGCTGACCCGCCGGCGGAGCATCGCGACCTGCCGGACGGCGTAGGTGAGCGCGCGGTCGACGGCGGTCTCGTGCGCCTGCTCGATCTGTTCGCGTAGGTCGGGGCCGGCGAGCGCCCACACCGCGCTCACGGACTTCGGGGCGGAGAACGTCGCGTCCAGAGCCGCGACGGCTTCACCTGAGCCACCGATACGGCGCAGCGTTTGACCATCGTCTGGGCGGCGGACAGCCATCAGCGTCCGCAACTGCTCGCCGGTGACCGGCTGCTCGGCGTCAAGTCCGAAGTGGTGGGCGCCTTGCGCCCATCGTCCTGGTGTCTCGGTCCGTTCTCCATCCTTGAGGTAGTAGTCCCCGAATGTTGGTGGTTGGGCTTTGCCGTTGAGGTAGTCCGCGTAGCGGACAGCGGAGGTCTGGGTGATCTTCGCGACCGTCAGCACGACGCCGCCTCCTCAGACCGTTCTGTCCTCTGAGATGTCTCCAGCAGCAGGCCCACACTCCACGCACTAGGTGCTGGCGTCCCAAGTTGTCCGCAGATGTCCCGGGGAATTCGCGGCGCCCGGACCGCCCTGGAGGCTGCGTTCGGGGCGCCGTTGGTCATGGTGCGGTGGGGGTGGTGAGCGTCTGCCACGGCTCGGTGGTGTGCGCGGGGGTGAGCGCGAGCAGCTCCCACTGGACGCCGTCGAGGTGCAGCGCCCGGCCGGTGGGGATGTTCGCGATCTCCCCGGGCGACAGCACGCGGGTGCGCTGCGTCGAGGCGGTGGTGCTGCGCTGCGGGCGGGGGCTGCCGGGGACGATGACGGCGCGCAGCGCCCCGCCCGAGGAGCGGGTTCTGGAGATGACCTGGCGGTCATATTCCCCGAGCGTCTGCGAAATCGCGTCCAGGGTGCGGGGGTCAGCGATCCCGGGGAGGATCAGCTTGGTGCCGAACAGGGTCAAGAACCCGTCGGCCTGGGCGCCCCACCGCGCTCGGGCCTGTGACAGGTCCTGCAACGCGGCGAGCAGGATCAGGCCTTGCCCGCCGCCCTCAGACGCGATCTGCGGCAGCTCCGCCAGGGGCGCGATGTTCGCGACCTCATCCAACGCGAACAGCATCCGCCCCGAGCTGAGCTGCCCGGTGGCGTGGGCGCGGTACGTCTGACGGCGGATCTCTGACAGCAGCCCGCAGACGATCGGCGCCGCGGCGGCCTGCTCCTCCGCTGGCGCGTGAATGTACACAGTGTCGGCGGACCGCACGAACGCGTCGGCGTCGAAGTTCGGGTCGCGCGCCGCGGTGAGCGCGTTCTCGCTGACGTAGGCCTGCAGGGCGTCGGCGGTCGCGGAGAAGATCGACGAGCGTTCGCGGTCCTCGGTGTTGTGCAGGCCGAGCAGGCTGGCGAACGCGAGCCGTGAGCAGCGCTCGTCCTCCAACAGCAGTCCGGCGTCGTCGAGTTGGTGGCGCATCACCCAGTCCCCCACGGTTTCCATGTCGTGGCCATGGACGGCCGCGGCGTGCAGGAGCGGCGCGAGGAGCGCTTGCGCGCGCATACCCAGTGCGACCGGTCAGTCGTCCCCGCGCCGATGCTGGAGGTCATCGCGCGGGCCATCAGCAGCGCCCCGTCCCAGGACCGGGAGGATTGCACCGGTGACCAGCGCAGCTCCTCACTTTCCGAACTGCCGCCGCCCGCGCCGGTGGGATCAAACTCCCACGTCTGCCCGTCACGCGACCGCGCGGCCCGGGTCGCCTGGGCGACATCTGGTTTGGTGGAGGCGGAGACGGCGGGGCCGGTGTGCGCGATCACCGCGGGGATGATCACCCCGCTCGTTTTGCCCGAGCGGGGAGGGCCCACGATCAGCACCGGCCCGCTCTGCCCGGGCGTGACGCGCTCCGCTATCGCTGGCGCCGAGATACACGCCCCCACCCCGCGCAAGGGCGGCCTGGCGGACCTGGGCGAGCGGATCGCTACCCAGCCGCGACGGTCGCAAGCGCCCGCGGCGCACGCGGGCGAGCAGCTGCCCGGCGCGCGGGACCGCGACCATGATGATCAGCACCCACAACGCCAGCCCCCCGATGAGCGCGGTGGCGCCCTCCCCCCGGGCAGCGCCGGTCAGGACCGCCACGAACACCACGACGCTGAGCGCCCGCATCACCCACCGATAGATCGGCCCCCGCTCGCGGCGAGTTTGATGCGATGGACCCCAATCCGGCACCGTGAACATGATCGCGCCCCCGGACCCGTTTACGAGCCCAGCAGCTCCTCCAGGCGCGGGCGCAGAAACCGCCACGTCCGCCCCAGCCGGCACGCCGGGAGCTCCCCCCGCCGCGCGAGGTAGTAGACGGTCGAGACGGGCAGGTGCAGCAGCTCGGCGACCTCTGTGGCGGTCATCACCTCATCGCGCGTCAACCCCCGCTGCGCAGCAGGGATGGCGGGGTGGTTGGTTTGGGGGGCGGTGATCGCCATGCCGAAAACCATGCGTGATGACCGGGGGGCAGCGCAACCGCATCTCGGGACGTCTTGCCAGACAACTTCGGACATCTTCGGACAACTTCGGACAACTTCGGACAACTTCGGACATCTTGCCGGCCGTACACTGACAAACACCTGCAGTAGGTCACTTTCCGGAGAACGTCCCCGGATCCGTCGATGGCGAACGAGAACCTTAAGAACGCGCTTGAACATGCCGGCATGACGGTCGAGCAGTTCGCTGAGATCATCCAGGTCGACCCCAAGACCGTGCAACGCTGGGTCTCCGGGACCACGGTCCCGTATCCACGTAACCGGGGGACGGTCGCGCGGGCGCTTGGCCTCTCAGCACGCGATCTGTGGCCCGATGAGATGCCGCTCTCGCTGCCGGTGTCGGTGTCGGTTACCGCGGATCCGGTCGGGCCAGACCGGGTGCCGGAAGGGGATCTGGTCGGCTCCTGGGGGAACGGCGAGGATCTCGGCGCGCCGAGCCTGCTCGCGTTCATCGCGGGCGCCCGGAATCGGCTTGATGTGCTGGATGATCGCGGCGAGCTGTTGCGCCGGCCGGGAGCGGTCGAGGCGCTGCTTGCGCGCGCGGACGCTGGGTGTGAGATCCGGTTGCTCAGCGTTCAGGCGCTGCGGCGGCTGGGAGCGTTGATCGGCCATCAGAACATCGAGGTCAGGCTCGCCGTCAACGAACGCCCCGGGCTGCTGCGCGCTGGCGAGGCGATGCTGGTCACCCTGGCGCTGTCGGGCCAGCTCGACATGTCACCCGTCGTCCTGCAACTCGCGCGTCGGGTCGACGGTGGGCTGCATGACCGGTTCGCCGCGTGGTTTGAGCAAGCCTGGGATCACCCCGAGGAGATCCTCACCGACCCCGCCCAGCTCGACGCTCATCTGCGCAACGACGAGGACGACGAGGACTGGGACTGGGAACACGCCCCAGCCGCGCGGCCCATCGATCCGCCCAACACGGTGCAGCCGCCGATCGATCCCGAGCCATCAAGCCAGGAAACGGCGGAGGAGGGGACGCGGCGTCGCTGGCCACGGCGCCCCGGTTGATGGTCATCCGCACGCGGCCTGCCGGGCGCCCGGGCAGGCCGCTGGGCGGATGGACAGAACAGGCAACGAAACAAGCGGCGGGCGGTCAATCACCGCTTTGGGTCGCGCACGGACGCGAGTGGCCGAGCATCCGTGCTCGGCAGGGCAGCACGCGCACGCCCCCCGGGTCTGGCGGTCACCCGAAAAGAGCCAAGGGTCACGCGCGCGAGAGAACGAGGCGATGACCTCGCATCCGTGCTCAGTGATGAAGCCGCGCGCGCGAGAGAACGATCCTGGCGGCCGCCACGACGCGTCGGCACGCGGACCCGCCGGCGGCCACGCCGCGTCCTGGACTACCCCGCGCCGCCGACGGACCGGCGGGCACCGCGGCCCGGTGTTCACTCGTCCGGTGGCGACCGGCGGGTCCAGCGGCCCGGCTCATACGGCGCGGTGTCGGCTCCGGGAGGGCAAAGGTCATGCTCGGTTTCGAGCACCAGCCCGGTCACGCGCATCAGGAGCCGCTCGGGTTCGTGCTCGCCGAGATAGACCGCCACGCTGTCGGTCAGGCCGGCGAGCAGCTCATCGAGGGTGTGTCCCCGGTCACGAAGCAGCCCGGCAACTCCGGGATCTCGGTCCAGTAGCCGCTACCCGGCTCGCGGTGAACGACGACCTCAAACGTCCGCTTCTCCACGACCGCAGCCGACCGAAGATCGCTCGCGCCTGAACGTCGTGTTCACGCCGCATTTTTGGCTCGGCACGGGCTGTCGCGGGGGGTCGCCGGCACGACGAGGCGATGACCGGCAGCTCGAGGATCCGGTTCGCGATCGACCGGTGGAGCGTTGCGGTTGCACAGGTGGGGCGGTAGCGTCAGACCCGCGCTAAGCGTCGTCTGGTGGGGATTTGCGTTTCTGTTTGAGGAGCCGTTGCGGGGAGCGTTTCTGCGGCTCGGGGACGTGACCGTCCTAACCGGCCCAACGACGCGGGCAAGACCCGACTGCTGAGATTGATCGAGTCGGTCCTGTCGCGCCTGGACGGGCGGGAGGGCGTGGATGTGTTCGAGATCACGACCGCGGAAGAGGTCGCTGAGCTGATCGACCGCGACCAGCCGGGAGCCCCCCCAAACCGCCACGCCGCCGGTGCCGATGCCGGTGCCGGCTCATGCTCGCGAAGGCAGCGGCGTACCCGCTGATCTGACCGATTCCGGCGTATTCCGGGCAGCGGGTACGCTGCCTCCACAGCGCCGAGGCTGAAACTGTTGTGCTGGGCGCTGTGCTGCGCTCCGCTGGTCGGGCGCGAGATTCGGGAGCGCAGACCAAAAGCCTCCGCAGCGGTCAGAGATTCTGGGCAGAAGGCCTCGGCGTTAGCCGAAAGCCGGTCGATCACCGAATGACGGTCGACTACCAGTACCAACTGCCTTCCGAGTACCGAGCATCACTGATGCCGTGGAAGTGATGTCCGGCATACGTCCCCGAAACCTCCAATCGCGTAAACACGCCTGAGCGGGGCCGGTAAGCGTGTAACGCGACCGTGCCGAAGATCTTGAATCTGTCGATGCTCAGCGGACCCGGGCCGAACTTGGCCCACTCAACGCCGGTAGCGTAGGCATTGGTCGCGGTGTAGTGCATCCAGGCCAAATGCCCGAAGTTGGCTCGATGGTGTGGACCACCAGTCACCTTCTGGCCAGTTCGGCCGCCGTAGTAGCCCGAGCCGTCGCCTGTGGTCGTTAGGAAATAAGGCTTGAACTGGGGTTTGCCATAGCCGATCGGCACCTTGGGCAACGCTGGTCCGCGCGTTCTGCGCGCGGGTGACCGAACGGTGATCGACAGCATCTTTACGGCTTTGTTGCCGGCCTTGTCTGTCGCGGCGGCTGTGAGCTCATAGTGGCCTGGCTGCCAACCTCCCGACGGGACGTAAGACAGCGTATTCTGTCCGTGTCCCAACGAGACCTTCCCACCGGTGGGGGTCGTCAGCGATCCTGAGGCCACGCCGCTAAACGTATCGGCGAACTCGACAACCAACGCTTGACTGAGACTCAGGGATGTAGACGCCGGCGTGATAAGCGGTGGCGTTGAATCCACCACGATTCGCGTCTGCCCGCTGGCAATATTTCCGAAAGGGTCTGTGGAGGCTATGGTTGCGGTGTAGATGCCGGTAGGCACCGGGTTACCGCTGGCGTCTCGGCCATCCCAGATCAACGTATGACTTCCCATTTGGACGCCGAAGTCGCTGGCTAAGCTGCGCACAACTGTCCCGGTCGCGTTGGTGACTACAGTCGAGGTCGTTGTCGTGCCAGTCGTGCTGTAGCTCAACGTGTCGATCACCCCGGGTTGCACGTCCGCGTCGTCGAAGCTCACGTCATACACAGTTACGGGTAGGGCGCGGATGGTGATCGTCCACTGCGATGCCGGACCCTGAACCGGTTTGATCGCAACGAAGTTGTCACCGGGAGTCTTCTGACCAAGCGGGTACTCACCCGATGAGTCGAAGGTCTGGCTGTTCAGGCCCCCGGAAAGCGTTATGGCCCCCCCCGACAAGCTGACGTCCGCGACATATGTAGCCGCGCCAGGCACTGAAAAATGAAGATCCGATTCGTCGGATTGGGCCGAGCTCGAGCCCGAATAGGACGCGGGAGCACGCGGCTCGTCGAAGAATTCAGCGGAGAACGAGACTGACTGTGTCGTATTTCCAAGGGCTTCGACCTGAATTTGTGGGGTATCGCCGGGAGCGAACGAGCCTTGCAAGCCTTCCCAGGACACGTCTCCGGAGTAAAGGCTGGGGAAATTGTCGAAGTACGGCGACCCCGGCGACGAAAAGTTCGCCTCCCCTCCGGACACCGTGATCCGCACGACGACGTTGGTGTGTCCGGTAGCCAAGGGTAAGGCCGAAAAGTTCATATTGCTCCCGGCTGGGACGCTGCCGGTGATCGTCGCAAAGGGTCCGGCGGGGTCAGCATTCGCCGACGGGGTAGCGACGAGTGCTGCAAGTATGACGGCGAGTACGATCAGTGCCGGACCCATTAGGGGCAGGCCCATCCGAGACTTTGTCGCTTTTGCGGAGCCGGAGCGTCGACGCATCCGCCTGGGTGGGCCAGAGAGCGAAGGGATGTGCCTACGGTGGGTCGCCGACCGAGTTAATGTTTCCGTGTGCCCCCACGGGGAGCTTAGTATTGACGAGCCGAGATCCTCCCGGCCGTCGGCTCTCGGGTCCGCCGGACCCCACTTCCCGCCCATGATTTCCCCTGCCTGGGTTGCGTTTGAGACCGACCCCTGTTTTCAAGCCTACGAGGCTGGCGTCTCGCACGCAAACGGGTTAGCCTCGTCAGCTCGCCTATGCGCTGGATTTTGGTAGTGAAGCTCCAATCATCCAAACCGTGCCTCGGCGAGCATCGCGAGGTGGCAGGCTCGTCCCCGTCGTTCGATCTGGCCGAGTTCCTGGCAAAGCTCGACGAAGAGGTGCCGGCCAAATGGTCGCGGGAGGTTCAGCGACTACTTGAACAGACCACGAGAGCGCGGACCTGACGCTCCTCGAAGCGGCTGCAGTCCCGCGCGAAGGGACTGCTGGGCGAGATCATCGAGGCCCCGACGCGGACGGACGCCGGCTGGGCGCTGGGCAGAGCATCGATCACGTTCCCGGAGGCGTGAAACCAGCAGCGCTACTCGCCCGCGCCCGGGTAAACGTGTCGGAGCGCGGCCCAGGCACCCTGGCGCCAGTGCTCGGCGGGATAGTCAAAGAACGCGGTCAGCGGCTTCCAGTCGCGGTCGAGCTTGGCCAGCGCCTTGGGGTACTTGGCGCCGTACTCCTCGCGGAACACCTCCTACTAGGCAGTGACACGCGTCTGCTGGTACCTCGGAGCTCGGCTCTGGCTGGCTTTTCTTCTGGCGGCATCCGTCCTCGTGGTCGCGGCGCCGCTGAGCTGGGGAGTGCGCAGAAACACCCCGCGTTGCGCGACTGACTCTCTCAAACTTGAGTTCGTCAGCTTCACGGCTGGCCTTGGACATAAGTACATCGACTTGGCTCTGCGCAATACGGGCGCAAGATGCACGCTAACCGGCTATCCCAAGGTGCAGATGCTGGACGACCACCGCGATCCGCGCCATGCGAACATCGAGAACGAGAACACAGATATACAGACCGTGGTGCTCGACCCAGGTCAGCGTGCATACTTAACGTTCACTTACCTTTGGAGGAGAGTTCTGCCCAAGAGCCGTCACGGCGTTCGGTCTTCGTATCGTGCCGCCCCACAACTCACACGGCCTCGTGATCTACCGTCAGCTGAGCGTGTGCGCGACGGCGACCAACCCGATTGTTGGGGCGACTATCCAATTCGGCCAGTGGTTCGGCCGTTGGAAATCCCCACGATGACCACGCGCGCAGCGCAGCACTACTCCCTGACGTGAGGCCGGTATCATTCGAGCCTAGTACCGGGGTGAGCTACAGCTTGGGAGGCCGGATGCACGAGCAGGCAGTCGCAGCGAAAGATGCCGGTGCGCCGTGTTGTCGCGCCGGCGCAACAGCCACTGCGATTGTTTTGGTCATGGGCGGCGCGGTGGCGCTGGCACATGTCGCGTACGCGGCTGAGGCTCCCGTCAGCAGAGGCGTATGCCAGGCGCCCAAGACCCGGCCGAAGATCATCGAGCTAGCGGTTGACGGGTCCGGCGCCTTGTCCGGGTACAGCCATCACGGCCATGTCAGCTACAGCCCCGGACCGAGCGCCAACCTCCACTGGACAACGTGGACATCGAGGCAGGGACGCGCATCCGGCTACCTCTGGGTGGACGATGGCTATCCAAGTATCGGCGGAGGCACCTTTTACGCAGTGCGCGCAAGCATTCGGGTGTCGCGACCCGTGGGCGGCGTATTCACTCGGCTGAGGATCGCGCCGCACAGCTCGGCGACCTTTCATCCCAACAAGTATTGGGTGAACCCCAAGCGAGTGACATACAGCGCCCAACGGTGTAGTCAGGGGACTTGGAGCTGGTGATCCGCGCCTACTGAGCCCATGCCGGATGGGCGGAGGCTCGCCGTGGTCCATGCCAGGATGGTCTTGACAAGGTGAGACCGTGGCGCCAAGCGGGGATCAATACCCCCATGCTCAGGCGGAGACCCGCCTCCGCTACCGCCGACGTCTGTCGAATGTCTCGGCAGCGGGCCTCAGATACGCGAAAGCACTGCGCGGGCCGGCGATCGCTTCGCCTCTGGAAGGTTGCTCGACATCGCAACCGTTTCGGCGACGCAAGGCTCGTGGCGTCACGGCTCGCCTTCGCGCGCGGCGTGGGCGCTCAGATTGCCGTGCCGGAGCGGCCGCTCTCGGCGAGCGGGGCGAGGTTCACTAGCTGCCGCCGGGCCATGATCAGGTCGCCGACCGACAGCAGCGGCGCGGGCGCCCGCCAGCGCGCAGTGATGATCTTCGGGTCTCCGGTCGAGTTGGGGGTGAACGGATCGGACGTGTGCGCGGGATCGCCGATGGACGCTGGGATGTTGGGCTGGTAGCCGCGGCCGGGGACTTGCGCGGC
>JBPCPC010000281.1:0-8084 GCA_050999585.1 Solirubrobacteraceae bacterium
GCCGTTTAGTCCGCGCCCTGCGGGACGCCGGCACGATGAACCCGGTGATCATGCTCGACGAGGTCGACAAGGTCGGCGCCGACTGGCGCGGTGACCCGTCGGCGGCGCTGCTCGAGGTCCTGGACCCCGCACAGAACCACTCGTTCCGCGATCACTACCTGGATCTGGAGCTCGACCTCAGCAGCGTGATGTTCATCGCGACCGCCAACGTTGCCGACACGATCCCCGGCCCGCTGCTGGACCGCATGGAGGTGATCCGCTTCGACGGCTACACCACCTCGGAGAAGGTGGCGATCGCCCGCGGCTACCTGTGGCCACGTCAGCTGGAGCGCAACGGCCTGCGGTCCGAGGAGGTCGAGATCTCAGACCTGATGCTCGACACGGTGACGACCGAGTACACGCGTGAGGCCGGCGTCCGCCAGCTCGAGCGCGATCTCGGCACGCTGCTGCGCAAGACCGCGACCCAGATCGCGTCCGAGCAGGTTGTCGCTCCGGTGACGATCGAGCTCGAGCAGATCCGGGATGCGCTCGGGCGCCAGCGTCACTTCCAAGAGTCGGCGATCCGCACCGCGGTTCCCGGCGTGGCCACCGGTCTGGCGGTCACGGGAGCGGGCGGCGACGTGCTGTTCGTCGAGGCCACGGCGATGCCGGGCAAGCCGGGCCTGACGCTCACCGGTCAGCTGGGCGACGTGATGAAGGAGTCGGCGCAGATCGCGCTCTCCTACGTCCGTGGCCACGCGGCCGAGCTGAACATCGACGCCGGCCAGTTCGATGAGCGCTCGTTCCACGTCCATGTCCCCGCCGGGGCGATCCCCAAGGATGGCCCGTCGGCCGGCGTGACGATGGTGACGGCGCTGACCTCGCTGCTCTCCAGCCGCCCGGTCAAGCACACAGTCGGGATGACCGGCGAGGTGACCCTCCAGGGTCGCGTGCTCCCGATCGGCGGTCTCAAGCAGAAGGTCCTGGCCGCTCACGCGGCCGGACTGACCGACGTCGTCCTGCCCGAGCGCAACCGCGGCGATCTGGACGACGTGCCCGAGGAGGTCCGCGAGCAGATGTCGTTTCACTTCGCGATGACGATCGACGAGGTGCTCGGTGTCGCGCTCGAGTCCGCAGCGGTGACCACCGCGGTCGCCTGACCCGAGGCGCAGCATCCGCAGCGCCTCACCTCGGCCTCACCCCTGCCGGCCGTTCACGAGATGGCCGGCCGGGTCCTTCCGGCGCTCGGCTCGGGGCGCAGCGGGTAGTAGGTTGCAGGCATGAGCACGATCACCTCCTCCCAAGAGCAGTCCATCGTCGACCAGGTCCCCAAGCAGCTGTACATCGGCGGGCACTGGCGTGATGGCGCCAAGGGCACGTTGTCGGTCGAGGATCCCTCGACCGCCGAGCCGTTGTGCGAGATCGCCGACGCCTCGGTCGATGACGCCCGGGCCGCGCTGGACGCTGCCGTGGACGCCGGGCCGGAGTTCGCCGCCATGGCCCCGCGTGATCGCGGAGAAATATTGCGCCGCGCGTTTGAGCTGATCACCGAGCGCAAGGACGACCTCGCGCTGCTGATGACGTTGGAGATGGGCAAGACGATCAAGGAGTCGCTGGCTGAGATCGCCTACGCGTCGGAATTCTTTCGCTGGTTCTCCGAGGAGGCGGTGCGGATCGACGGCCGCTACGCCGTGGCCGCCAACGGTGCCGGACGGGTGCTGACGATGAAGCAGCCCGTCGGGTCGTGTCTGATGATCACGCCGTGGAACTTCCCGATGGCGATGGGCACGCGCAAGATCGGCCCGGCGATCGCCGCCGGCTGCACAATGGTGGTCAAGCCGGCGCAGCAGACGCCGCTGTCGATGCTGATGCTGGGCCAGATCCTGGAGCAGGCCGGCCTGCCCGGAGGGGTGCTGAACCTGATCACGGCGTCCTCGTCGAGTGAATCGACCGGCCCGTTGATCGCCGACCCGCGGCTGCGCAAGCTGTCGTTCACCGGTTCGACCGAGGTCGGGCGCAAGCTGATGTCCCAGGCCTCGGAGACGCTGCTGCGGCTGTCGATGGAGCTGGGCGGCAACGCGCCGTTTGTCGTGTTTGACGATGCCGACGTCGACGCCGCCGTGGATGGGGCGATGATCGCGAAGATGCGCAACATCGGCGAGGCGTGCACGTCGGCCAACCGCTTTCACGTCGCCGGCGCCGTCGCCGACGAGTTCGCCGAGAAGCTAGCCGCGAAGATGGGCGCGATGAAGCTCGGACGCGGCGTCGACCCCGACACCGACGTCGGCCCGCTGATCGACGATGCCCAGCGCACCAAGGTCTCAGAGCTGGTGCAGGACGCGATCGGCCGCGGCGCTCACGCCGTGGTCGGCGGCCAGGCCCGCGAGGGCGCGGGCTACTTCTATAACCCGACCGTGCTGACCGAGATCCCCGACGACGCCGAGCTGCTGCAGGAGGAGATCTTCGGTCCGGTCGCCCCGATCAAGGGCTTCGCCGACGAGGACGAGGCGATCGCCGCCGCCAACAACACCGAGTACGGCCTCGTCGCCTACGTCTACACCAACGATCTCAAGCGCGCCCTGCGCGTCTGCGAGAAGCTCGAGACCGGCATGATCGGGCTCAACCAGGGCATGGTCTCCAACGCCCAGGCGCCGTTCGGCGGCGTCAAGCAGTCCGGCTTCGGTCGCGAGGGTGGCTACGAGGGGATCGAGGAGTACCTCGAGACCAAGTACGTCGCCGTCAACCTCTGAGCGCCGCGGCGACCGCCGGAAGGCCACGTTCGCAGCAGCGTTGTCGCTTGCCGCCAACGCGGCAAACCTGCGGGGTCGGTCGTGATTTGTGGCCTCATGCGCCCCCGGCCCGCTCGGCAGCCAGCCCTGCCGGAATGGCCGGACGGGCGGGGTGGGAGCGATCCGGCTGCCTGGAGCCACGCGCGAGATCTGCTCACGAATTTCCCAACCGCGCGCTAGCCGCAGCGGTCGGCGGAGCGCGCCGGTGCCGACGCGCCCCGCCGTATCGCTGGCGGCCGCTACTTGGCGGCCGCGACCAGGGCCGGGAGGAAGCCGGAGTTCGGCGCTCCGAGACCGGTCATGTTGTCGTAGCCGCTGGTGACGTGCTGCGACAGCTGCACCGTCGAGCAACTGCTCGGGGTGGTGCCGGTGCAGTATTGCTCCGGACCCTCGTAATCGATGATCCGGGTCGTGTAGAACAACCCGTTGGTGGTGTCCAGCGAGTTGGCGAAATCAGCCCGTGACTGATCCACCTTGCCGGCCGGAAGCACGTCGTAGATCGCGTTCGCGTTGCGCGACAGCGAGTACAACGCCGGGTTCAGGAAGCCGAGCGGCTTCCCGGCCGTCTGATCAGCGCGCGCGATCGCGCCCGCCATCAGTGGCGAGGCGAGGCTCGTCCCACCGATTCGGTATGTGTCGTAGTACACGCCGTCGGGGAACGTCTGCGTCTCCCCGACCAGCATGCCGGTGCCCGGATCGGCATCCATCGAGATGTCGGGCTCGACCCGCATCGGCGATGAGGAGTTGGCCTCCGACAGCGACGTCGGCACCACTCCCGCCTGATAGGACGGCTGGGCATATACCGAGCTGGTCCCACCACCGGACCCGCCATCCAGCGCGAGGTCGATCGGCAGCCACTGGCCCTCCTGGGCGGCCGTGCAGCCACCGGCGGTGACATAGGCCGCATTGCACAGGAAGCTGCGCGCGGTCGACCATCCGTACTCGTTTGACCGGGTGCCATCGCTGCCGATCGCCAGCGTCGTTCCACCGATACCGGTGGCGTACGGGCTGGACGCCGGGAACGTCGGCGACACCGTGCCGGTCAGCGTGTAGTTGTCCTCCCAATCGCCGCTGGAGAACAGCACGCTGATACCGGTGGCGTCCGCCAGCTGCAGCATGTCGTCATACACGGCACGATCGCCGGCGCTGTCCAGCGCGTCACCGGCCGGGTCGCCGTAGGAGTTGGTCACGACGTCGGCCAGATGATTCTGGATCACCTTGTTGAGCGTGGCGATGAGACCGTCCTCGCAGTTCCTCGCCCCGGCGAAGAGGATGTTCGCCCCGGGAGCGGTCGCGTGCACCGCCTCCACGTCCAGGGTCTGCTCGCCGAACCAGCCGGGAGCGCCGCAGACCTTGGGGCCGGCGTCGTTATAGGACTTCGGCGTCAGCTTGGAGAACTGGCCGGGCTTGAGCCCGTTTCCAGGATCCTCCTGAGCGGCGTACTTGTGGGCATCGGAGAACAGCGTCGGCGACGTGTAGGCATCGACGATCGCCACCGTGACCCCGGATCCGTCCGCCGGGCTGGTCAGACCATAGGCCAGGCGATATTGAGCGGGGACGTAGCCACAGACCGCCCACGGCGGCGTCGGCGGATAGCCGTTGCCATACGGCGGAAGCTGGGTGTCGAGCTGCTGGTTGTAGTACTGCCCGCACGGCGTGGCCACGCGGAAACCGGGGGGCTGCGGGATGTTGCTGCCGTCGGTCGCGGCTGGCGCCGGCGTCGGCGCGGGCGAGCCGCCACCGGTCGTGCTGGTGGGCTTCATCAGCGTCTGGCTGACGCCGCTGACGCCCGAGATCGCTCCCGCGATTGTCGAAGGCACCCCTAGGTCGCCGTTCGCCAGACGCAGCGTCGTGCCCTGCACCTCGTGCAGCGCTAGCGAGGTACCGAACGTTTTTTCGATCTGCGACGCGGTGCCGGTAGCGGGTACGAACAGCCGGTCGTCGGGCACCTGGCCGACCGAGAAGCCGTTGCTCTGCAGGAACTGCGCGACCTTCTGAACGCTCTGCTGTGACGGCGCGAAGCGCGCCTCCCACTGGGCGGTCGTCAGATATTGACCGTAGGCCGCGTTACCCGGAGTCGACACCGCCTGGGCCAAGGACTGAGCCCCCTGCGGGTCGGCCAAGTGAGGCTGACTTCGAACGGGATCGAGGTGTTGCCCGCCACCGATCCGACCGTGGGCGTGCGCTGCGCAGCGGGCGAGCCCGAGTGCTGCAGCTTGACGATTGAGGGGGCCGAGCCGGCGATCGCGGCCGGCGCGGCGGCGGCGAGCGCCGCTACCGCCGTTGCGATGGCGTAAACCACGGCCCCTGTCCGACGATGCTTCATCGAGAACTCCTTTGGCATCGATTGCAGTCCGCTGTTACCCGGGAACACCGCAATTCAAAGCATCACTCTGTCCCAGGGCACGGCGTCAGTGCGCCGGGGGGCATTCATGCTGTCGGGCGTCGTGCTGCTGGCGCTGAGCGCCCGGCTGGTCAACGAACCGGCGCGGGCGACACCGGCGCCGAGCCCGTAACCGTCGCTTCAGCCTGGCCTGACTCCACCGCGTCGCTGCGACCGCTGATCGCCACCGCGGCGAGCAGGAACGACACTGCTGCGGCCGCGCCGCAGACGAAGTACCCGATGTTGTAGGAGTGATCGAGGGCGTGGAACGCGACCGTGTGCAGGGGGTTGAACGGCCGCGGATGGGCGCCCGGGTGGATCGGGTTGGGTACCGTGGCCGGAACCGCGTTCTGACCCAGCGGCCCTGACTTCACCGCCCCCACGGCGGCCGTCACGGTGGCCTTCTGCGCGGCTGGCACGTGGGCGGGAGCGGCGTAGAACGCATTCAGCGCCTTCTGCAGCGCGGGCGAGGCCGCGACCTTGGCGTTGATGTTGGAGGCCGCGCGGCTGAGAGCGACGGCGCCGACGATCGCCGGGCCGAGCGTGAAGCCGAAATCTCGCAGCAGGCTGGTGGTGCCGCTGGCCATTCCGGCGAGGCCGACCGGGACGGCGTTGATCGCCACCGACGTGACCGCCGAGACGCTGAGCGCGAAGCCGATCCCGACCAGCGCCAGCGGCGGCACGATCGGCCACAGCGAGGTGTTGGCCGCCGTGGTCGCCGACAGCCAGAAGTCGCCGATCGCGATCAGTGCGAACCCCGCGGTCAGCATCCACCGCGGGTTCACGCGCGGGAGCATCTTGATCGTCAGCGGCACCTGGACCAGGCACACGCCGTTGAGCAGCAGGAACGCGATCGAGGTCTTCAACGGCGTGAACCCCTGGATCGAGGACAGGCGCACGCTGGTGGCGTAGGCGGTGCCAAGCATCGCGAACATCCCTGACACGGTCACGATCGCGGTGACCGCGAACGCCCGGTTGGCGAACAGTTCGAGTCTCAGCAGCGGCGCGCGCGAGCGCCGCTCGGCAGCGATGAACAGCCCAAACGAGACGACCGCGACGACGAATCCGATCACCACCTCGGCGCTCCCCCAGCCGCTCGTCGGCGCCTGGATGATCGCGAACAGCAGTGCGAACAGCGCGATCGCAATCGTGAATTGCCCCGGCCAGTCCAGCGAGCGCCCCTCCGGAGCGGAGGAGTTACGCGCGAAGCGTGCCGACACCACCAGGCTGACCAGCGCCAACACCATCACGGCCAGGAACGCCCAGCGCCAGCTGGCATTGGGATCGGAGCCGAACTTGAGCTTGGCGACGAGACCGCCGAGCACCGGCGAGACAAACCCGCCGGTCGAGAGGGCCGCTGCCCACAGCGCGATCGCGCGACCGCGCTCCTGCGGCGTATGGGTGCCGGCGGCGATCATCGCCAGCGTCGTCGGAAACAGCGCCGCGGCGCCGATCCCGGCGAGGATCTGCCCGATCCACAGCACCGCCACCCGCGTGTCGGTCGATGACCCGCTCCCCGGCGTGAGCACCGAGACCAACTCGCCGACGGCCATGATGCCGGCGCCGAAGATCAGCAGACGCTTGCGCCCGAACAGATCCCCGAGCACGCCGAAGGTCAGCTCCAGCAGCGTCACCGGAACCAGGAACGCATCCGAGATCCAGGTCAGCTGCGAGGAGCTCGTGCCCAGGTCCTGCTGAAACAGTCCGTTGAGCACCGCCGGGATGGCGAGTGCCACCTGGGCAACGCACACCGCCAGGGCAGCCGCCACGAGCGTGCCGGTGGTGAGGCTCAGACCGCCGGCGGAGTCTCCCGCGCCGGTGCTCGCTGCGCTGCTGCCGGTGTCCATGTCGCTCTCCTCACGTCGGTAATTCAGACAAGAGGAGCGTACCCAAATCTACGGTCACCGAACACTCGTGCGCCATGCGAACGGAGCGCGGGCCGGACCGAGCCTCTCAAGCTTCTGGATCAGCCTCCGGCGCAGTCCCGGACTGATAGCCGCGGCAGCGCAGCACCGGCAGCCGCGGATAGCGCGGATAACGCTCGGGCTCGTCACGCGAGCGCCGGCACAGCGAGAACACCGATCCCCGGGTGGTGCGTACCACCCGCTGGTGGCGGCAGCTCTCGCACAGGCCGGTGGGCGGGCCGCCGGCGCGCTGGCTCACGGCCGGCTGACGCGCTCGAGCGCGAGCACGAACGACTCGTAGGGCCTACCGGTGACCTGTCGCAGCGCCAGCTCGCAGGTGCGGTTGCTGGACACGCACGCGCTCAGCGAGCGCCCGTCGAGCTCCTCGGCGACGCCGGCCAGCGCCGCGGCCGGGAGCTCGGGGTGCAACAGTCCGCGGTCGCCGGCCATGCCGCAGCAGCGCGTGGCGGCCGGGATCACGACCTCCTCGGTGAGCCGGCCGGCGATCGCGGCCAGCTTGCCCGTCGAGCCCAGCCGCGTGTCGGCGCACGTGGGATGAACCGCCATCGTCGCCTCGCGGCGCGTCAGGGTCAGGCGATCGAGCAGCCGGTCATGCACCCAATCGATGCTGTCGAGCACCTCGATGCCCTCCAGGGCGAGGTTCTCACGCAGTCCCTGCGCGCATGAACTGGCGTCGATCACCACCGGCAGGCGGCCGCCGTCAGTCCAGCGTCGCAACGCCGCAGATGTGTGGGTGGCCATCTGCTGCGCCGCGTCGACGTATCCCTTGGAGGTCCAGGGCGTCGCGCAGCAGTGCCCGGCGACGTCCGCCGGGATCCACAGCGGCAGGCCAGCGCGCGCCGAGACCGCGACCAGCGCCTCGGGCAGCGTCGGCTCAGAGCGGGCGTCGCGCGCGTTGCCGATGATCCGGTTCAGGCACGACGGCAGGTAGACGGCAGCGGCATCAACCGCCGAGGCCGTGGCCGGCAGCGGCGGGGCGGCCGCCGGCATCGCCGCGCTCCACGCGGG
>JBPCPC010000283.1:0-7022 GCA_050999585.1 Solirubrobacteraceae bacterium
GCGCTTGTGGGGGGCCAGCTGCCCGGCGACGTGGTCGATCAGCGCGCGCTCGTCGGCGGAGGCGCCGGGCTCGTCGGCCCGCAGGACGACCCAGGCCACGATCCGCTCGCCGAGGTCGTCGTCGGGCCAATATGTGGCCGGACCTCTGAGCCGAGGCACTAAGGTCAGCGGTCGTGCCCGAGATGCCGGAGGTCGAGACGATCCGCCGCCAGCTGGCGCCCCATCTGGAGGGGCGCACGCTGGTCGAGGTGCAGCTGCTCGACCCGCGGTGGACGCGGCCCGCTGATCCCGCGCTGGTGGCCGGCGTGCTGCGTGGCCGGCGGGTGCAACGGCTGCGCCGGTACGGCAAGTACATGGTGTGGGAGCTGTCGGGCGACGCCTTCCTGCTCGTGCACCTGCGGATGACCGGCGCGCTGCTGTTTGACCCCGACGTCGATCCGCTGCACACGCGAGCGCGCTTCACGCTGGACGGCGGCCACCGGCTGATCTACGTCGACCCGCGCCGCTTCGGCACCGGGCATCTGCTGCATGGCGCCCCGGCACTCGATGCCTACCTGAACGAGCGCCTCGGCGTGGAGCCGATGACGTCCGAGTTCACCGCCGAGCACCTGCGCAAGATCGCGCGCGGGCGCCGCGCACCGGTCAAGGCGTTCGTGCTCGACCAGCGCCGGATCGCCGGCGTGGGCAACATCTACGCCGACGAGGCGTTGTTTCGCGCGGGCATCCACCCGCTGCGTCCTGCCGGCTCGCTGCGACGTCCGCAGCTGGAGGCGCTGCGCGAGGCGATCGAGCATGCGCTGGCCGACGGGATCGCCGCCAAGGGGGCAACGATCGACGACTTCCGGCACGTCGACGGCGCCCGCGGCTCGTTCCAGGATCGATTCCTCGTGCATCTGCGCGAGGGTCAGCCCTGCACGCGGTGCGGGACCACGATCCGCAAGCTCGTAATCGGCGGACGGGGAACCTACGTTTGCGAGCACTGCCAGCCGCGCCCGCGGTCCCGGCGGAGCATCGCCTGAAGGCGTGCTCAGTGCGTCAGGCGGCGAGCAGCTGGGACAGCTTGCCCGCGCGATCGGCGGCCAGCAGCTCCTGAAAGCCGCCCAGCGCCTCGCCGTCGATCACGATCTGGGGGAAGGTGATCATGCCGGTCTCCTCCGAGAGCTTGGTGCGGCCGTCCGGGTCCCGTGCCAGATTGACCTCGGTGTACTCGATCTCGCGCTTGGCCAGCAGGGCCTTGGCGCTCGAGCAGAACGGACAGGCCTCGGTGGTGTACATGATCACAGGTTTCACCGCTTCACAAAGTATAGCGAAGGCGCAACGATTGGCCGAGCGATGCCCGGCCCGCTGAGGACCGAGGCGATCGTGCTGCGTTCGATCCGCTACGGCGAGGCCGACCGGATCCTGCACCTGTACACGCCGGGCTACGGTCGGCTGAGCGCGATCGCCAAGGGCGCGCGCCGCTCGCGCAGCCGCTTCGGGGCGCGGCTGGAGCCGTTCTTCCACGTGCGCGCGATGCTGCACGAGGGCCGCAGCGAGCTGCTCACCGTCACCGGCGTTGACACGATCCAGGCCCACGCCGGGGTGCGCGATTACGCCGCCACCCTCGATGCGGCAGCCCGGGCCTGCGATGCGGTGACGCGCTTGTTCGAGACCTCCGAGCCGCATCCTGAGGTGTTCCGGCTGCTAGCCAACGAGCTGGCGCTGCTGCACTCAGACGTCGCCCACGCGCGCCCCGGCAATGGCCTCGCCTTCCGGCTGAAGCTGCTGCTGGCGGCGGGGATCGTGCCGCAGCTGGCGGCGTGCGCGGTGTGCGGTGAGACCGACCACCTGCAGGGCTTCTCCGGCGCCGCCGGGGGCGTGGTCTGCACGGCCTGCGAGGCGGCGGCGTTCGCACTTGACGAGGACGCTTACCACTTCCTGGTCGCCGCGCTCGGCTCGTCGCTGGCCGACGCGCCCGAGGGCTCTGACCGCGTCCTGCGCCAGGTAGAACGCGCGATCGGCGAGACCGTCGAACATCACGCGCAGGTCCGGCTGCGGCCGCTGCTGGCCGCCTGAGCCTTTCACGCCAAGAGGCGCAGGTTTACCCGCTGAGCGTCGGATGCGGATCCAAGGCCGGGGACGCAGAAGATCCGAGGCCGTGCAGTCCTTTGGCACGGCCTCGAACGCCGTCAAGAGACCGTGCTCGCGCTACCGCGCACGGACCGCGGTGGCGACGCGAGCGAGTTCGGGGAGCAGCGAGAGAAGTCCAATGCGGTGTCGCCTAAACGATCGGCGCGCGGCTTGACGGGACGCGCTTAGAGGCGCCGTCCGCGACCAGAAGTACGTCGTCAAGCGTGGCGATCTCCCGCCAGGCGCACCGGGGAGCATGCGCTCCCTCAACCGTCTGGGATGCGGCGGCCGTCGTCTCCACCTTCACCTGCGAAGCGGTCTGTAAAAACCGTTCCGATCCGGGTGGGGTCTATGGGAGAAAGATTGACCGATATTCGGGAGAAGCCATGGACAGCATTCACTACGACGTAATCGTGATCGGGGCCGGACCGGCCGGCGAGGTTCTTGCGGGTCGGTTGGCAGGGAAGGGCGACCGGGTCGCGATCGTCGAGTCCGGCCTGGTCGGCGGTGAGTGTTCGTTCTTTGCGTGTATGCCGTCAAAGGCGTTATTGCGCCCAGCGCAGGCGCTGGCCGAGGCGCGTCGCGTGCCGGGATCTGCCGAGGCTGTGACCGGAGCACTTGACGTTGGCGCGGTTCTTGCGCGTCGTGACGAGATCATCCATTCTCTCGATGACTCTGCCCAGCTGCCATGGCTGCAGGACCAGGGAATCGACTTGATCCGTGGCCATGGACGGCTGGAGGGCGAACGCAGGGTGCGAGTAGATGCGACCGTGTATGAGGCCGGCAGGGCAGTGGTGATCGCAGTTGGCAGCGCCGCGGCGATGCCATCGATCCCGGGACTCGCCGAATCTGAGCCGTGGACGAGCCGCAGGGCGACCACGTCGTCGCAGATCCCGGCTTCATTGATCATTCTGGGCGGCGGCCCCGTAGCGGTCGAGATGGCGAAGGCCTACGCCGACCTGGGCGCTTCGGTGACGGTGATCGAAGCTGGCCCGCGACTGCTCGCCCGCGAGGAGCCGTTTGCTGGCGCGCAGGTGCGCGACGCGCTCGAACAGCTGGGTGTCGATGTACGACTCGAGGTTCGTTCCGAGCGCGTAAGTCGCCAGGGCGCGGCGGTGAACGTGGAGCTCAGTGACGGACATGTCGTCTCGGGTGACGAGCTTTTAGTGGCGCTTGGCCGCCAGCCAGTGACTTGGGATCTTGGCCTTGACACGGTCGGTTTGGCGCCGGGAGAGGTGATCGAGGTCGATGATCGCCTACAAGTTCCGGGCCGGCCGTGGTTATTCGCGATCGGCGACGCCAACGGACGCTCGCTCTTGACCCACATGGGCAAGTACCAGGCCCACGTCCTGTCTGAGATTCTTCACGGCGGCCAGCTACGAGTCGGGCAGGACAAGGCGGGCGCTCCGCGCGTCGTGTTCACGGAGCCCCAGGTCGCGTCGGTCGGCTACACGCTTCAGGCCGCGATTGATCAGGGACACCACGCCGTCGCCTACGACGCGCCGACCTCGGGAACCGCGGGAGCAAGCTTTCATGGTCGCGACACTCTTGGAACAGGTCGGATCGTGGTTGACGAGACAGCCGGCGTGATCGTCGGGGCCACGTTCACCGGTGCGGACGTGGCCGAGTGGCTTCACGCGGCAACGATCGCGATCGTCAGCCAGACCCCGATCGAGCTCTTGTGGGACGCCGTGCCGGCTTTCCCGAGCCGCAGCGAGATCTGGCTCAAGCTGCTCGAGGCACGCGAAGCACGACTCGCACAGATCGATGAGCGAGCGCTGACCGCCGCGTGACGTCTTGTGTCGTTGGCCGATTGTCCCCGGGCCGGTATCGCTTGGCAAGATCGCCTAGGCTGCCAGCAACGGCGGCGTGCTTCATGCTATCGACCTAGGGTGGGGAGCCGATCGCTGGAGCTTTGACGGCCAGGGCGCACATGCTCTGACCTATCTACCGCGCCGACGGTTGCAGGACGGCTTGGTACGCGCCGGCACGGTTTAGGTGATCAAGCCCGGCCAGCGAACCTGTGTGCTCGAAGCCGACCCAGAGCCCGGTTTGTGGCGGCCGCCGCGCACACCGGTCTAGCGGCGAGGCGGGCCGTAAACCGTTCTGACGTCGACCGGGTCCAAGTCTTCGGCAATCGACCAAAGGAGCGGCATGCCAACCCGGATCGAGAAGACTGACGAGCAATGGCGGACCCAGCTGACGCCTCAGCAGTACAAGGTGCTCAGACGCAAAGGCACGGAGCGTCCGTTTTCGGGCGAGCACGCCCACAGCAGCCAAGACGGCACCTACCGCTGTGCGGCGTGCGGGACTGAGCTGTTCTCGTCTGAGACGAAGTTTGACTCCGGGACGGGCTGGCCCAGCTTCACCGATCCGGCGGTGCGCGAGAACGTCGAGCTGCACGAGGATCGGGGTCTGTTGATGAGGCGCACCGAGGTCACCTGCGCAAGCTGTGGCGGACATCTCGGCCACGTGTTCGGTGACGGGCCCGATGGCCGTGACCGTTACTGCATCAACTCGGTCGCGCTCGAGCTCGACCCCGACCTTGACGTCGCGTGAGGACGGCCACTTCACCGCTGGTCGCGGTGGCCAGGGGTTTCGCGGCCGGCGCCGTCGGGACAGCGGTCATGACCGGCTATCAGCTCGCGGTGGCGAAAGTCCGAGGCAGCGAGTCGAGCGGCGCACCCGCCGAGGTGGGCCGGCGGATCATCGAAGGTGTGCTTCAGCGCGAAGTGCCACCGGATCGGATGGAGGGACTCAACAACGCGATGCACGTGCTCTATGGCACGAGCTGGGGGCCGGTCTACGGCATCGTGCAGGCTAGCCTCGGCCGGCCTCCGATCCACCACGGAGCTCTCTTCGGTGTCGTGGTCTGGACTGCCAGTCTGATCGAGCTGCCGGCGATGAAGATCGCGCCTCCGGTGTGGGAAACACCGCCGCTTGAGGTCGCGCTCGACCTCTCCTACCACCTGGTGTATGGGATCGGGGTAGCCGGAGCGTTTGCGCTGCTCGACCGCTGACCCCTGACCCTGCCCTCTCAGGGCCACCTGACTCACTTCCGCCCCGCCCTGCACGGGGCGCGTGCAACGCGACCCAAACGAACTGGAGCACCCGATGTCAGACACTCAGACCCAGTATCGCCGCCTGCTCGTTATCGCCAATGAGACCTGCCCATGCCCGGGGCTTGCCCGGCAGGCCAGCGATCTCCTTGACCGCCGAGACGGCGAGCTGCTGCTGGTCGCCCCGGCGCTCAACAGCCGACTGCGCCACTGGGTCTCAGACACAGACGAGGCTGTACAACAGGCCCACGTGCGACTCAGAGATGCCGTGAAGGCGCTCGCCGAGCACGGAGTGCAAGCCCAGAGCCAGGTGGGCGACGCCGATCCGCTGCTCGCGATCCACGACGCCACTCGGGAGTTCGCGGCGGACGCGATCATCATTTCCACTCACCCGGCGGGGCACTCGCACTGGCTCGAACGCGGGTTGCTCGAGCGGGCGCGCGACCAGCTCACGGTACCGATCCTGCATCTCGAATCGCGATACGGGCTCTTCGCCGCCGCCGTCGAGTAATAAGCCGCTGTGAAGCGTCGGCGGAGCCACCGTTCTCGGCCGATTCGGGTCTTGTTCCCTGCCACCCCAAAGACTGAGAGGAGCTCAAAATGTCCCCACAGACCGCCACCTTCGCCGCCGGATGCTTCTGGGGCGTTGAGGCAGCCTTTCGCCAGCTGCCCGGAGTCACCCGCACCACCGTGGGCTACACCGGGGGCAACGCGGAGGATCCAACCTATAAGCAGGTGTGTCGTGGTCGCACCGGGCACGCCGAGGCGGTGCAGGTCGAATATGACCCGACCGTGATCTCCTATCCCGAACTGCTCCGGACATTCTGGGCCAACCACAATCCGGACATTCTGGGCCAACCACAATCCCACGACGCGCAATCGCCAGGGATGGGATATCGGTAGCCGGTACCGCTTGGCGATCTTCTTCCAGGACGAGGTCCAACACGCCGACGCAGTCAGGTCTCGTGACACACAGCAGGAGGGCCGTCAACGAAGGATCGTAACCGCAATCGTGCCGGCCCAGCGCTTCTGGCCCGCCGAGGACTACCACCAGCAGTACCTCGAGAAGCGAGACCAGGCAAGCTGTGCGGTCACGGTCGATGCCGCCTAAGCCCGCCACCATAACCGCCGCCAGTCGCCGCGACCGGGGTCGGGCAGGCATGATTCCCCGGAGAACCGATGAGCCACGATGACCGCCACCCGAGCCTGTCGCGCCTGCGGGGACTGCTTCACGTCGGCGCCCGTCACGAGTGGGCACAACAGCATCTTTCGCACTACGTCGACGGGGACCTGAACTGGCTGGCGCGCCGGCGCCTCGAGCTGCACGCCGAGGAGTGCCCGGAGTGCAGCCTCGGGATTCGTGCCCTGCGCTCGCTCGTACGGCTAATGCACGGCGCGGCTAACGGTCCGAGCGAGGCGGCGCCCGCCAGCATCTTCGATCGCGTCCGCGCCGACGCTGCACAAGCGCAAAGCGGGTCTGATCCGGCCGTCGAGGCGTGACCGACCCAGCTTCGAATCGTCCTGGCGATCGGCTGACCGAGGGCGAGCTTGTCGACCGGGCGCAGGCCGGGGACGTCGAGGCGTTCGAGCGCCTAGCCAGCGCCCATACCGACTACCTCTTCAGGGTTGTGGTGCGGCTGGTCGGCGATCGCGGCGACGCCGAAGACATAGTTCAGGAGGCTCTACTGCGAGCATGGCGGGGCATAGGGCGATTCCACGGCCGCTCGATGTTCTTCACCTGGCTTTACCGGGTCTCCGGTCAGTTTGGGGGTGACGGACCTGCGGCGTTGGCCGGGTGAGCTGGGGTTTCGCGGCTGAGGATTTCGTCGGAGGTTGCGCAGAGCGCAGCGACGC
>JBPCPC010000038.1:0-5130 GCA_050999585.1 Solirubrobacteraceae bacterium
GGTCGGGAAAGCCGGCCACATGGCAAAGGGCCCGCGCTTCATCGATGCACGAGAAGGAGCAGAGGGACTTGATGAGTGCCGTATCGGCTAGATCCGTCAGTCACGCCAAGGGCGTGGACCGGGTTCGTGCTCTCCAACGCGTGCTGTACCGCTGCGCTAAGCAGGACAAGGATCGTCGTTTTCACGCCCTCTTTGACAAGGTCGCCCGCAGCGACGTCATGGAGAGGGCTTGGGGCGAGGTCTGTGCCAACCGCGGGGCGCCCGGCGTCGATGGCGTGACCATTGATGACGTCATGCGTGCCGGGGTCGGTGACTTCCTCGATGAGCTTGCCGCCAAGCTGCGCGCCGGGACCTACCGGCCGCGGCCGCTGCGGCGGGTTCGCATCCCAAAGCCGGGGCGGCCAGGTCAGTTGCGACCGCTCGGCATCCCGTGTGTGGCCGATCGGGTGGTGATGGCGGCAGCCAAGATCGTGCTTGAGCCGATCTTCGAAGCCGACTTCCTGCCCTCCAGCTACGGGTTTCGGCCCGGGCGGTCGGCGCATCATGCCCTGGAGACGGTCCGCAGGACCGTCAACCGGGGCAACGTGTGGGCGTTTGACGCCGACATCCAAAGCTGTTTGTTGAGCGCTGGCTTGTTTCGGCACGAGCGGGCGTGTTCGCGCTGTTGATCGTCGGCACGGGTGTGGCGGGGTTGTCAGGCTTGGCGCGTTCCTGAACGTGCGAGAGCCCTCCCGTCGAGCTTGGCGTTTGCCGGGAGGGCTCTCTTGATGCCGGAGGTGGCACCCGTGTTGATCGTATGCGCCGAGGAGGCGCGGGTCGAGAGTGAGCTGGTGGCTGGCGTGTTGTCGTGTCCTTCGTGTCGGGCGACGCTCGGGCCGTGGGGGCACGCGCGAGAGCGGGTGCTTCGCTGCTTGTCCGGGGATCGGTTGTTGCGCCCGCGCCGGGCGAAGTGTCGGGGCTGCGCGGGGACGCATGTGCTGCTGGCGGATATCGCGTTGTTGCGGCGTCAGGACGAGGTCGCGGTGATCGGCGCGGCGATCGAGGCGAGGGCTTCAGGTGAGGCGTGTTGGCGGATCGCTGCGCGGTTGGGGTTACCGGCGGGCACGGTCCGTGGCTGGCTGCGACGGTTCGCGGCTCGGGCGCCGGAGATCAGGACGCTGTTCACCCGGTGGGCGGTCGTGCTGGATCCTGAGCTCGGGCCGATCTTGCCGGCCGGCGGTGCTGTCGCGGATGCGTTGGAGGCGATCGCTGTGGCCGCTCGGGCGTGGGTGCTGCGGTTCGGGCCTGCACCGGTGTGGCGGATTGTGTCGTCGCTGTCGGCGGGCGGGTTGTTGTGCAACACGAGTACCCCGTTGCCGGCGGTGAGGTGAGCTGAGACCGTCCCGCGCTCGTGAATGTCGAGCGTTGGAGACCAGATGAATGAGGACGGTCGCAGGGATGTCGGACTGTTCCGGTACTCGCTGATCCGCGACGCGGCCGATCCGGCGCTCTCAAAGGCTGAGCGCGGCAGGTTGGTCCGCGCGCTCGCCGGACGGGAGCATGTCGGCCCGGACGGGCGTCTTGTCCGAGTCGCGCGCGGGACGCTGGATCAGTGGATCCGCGCGTATCGCACGGGCGGGTTTGACGCGCTGGTGCCCAAGCCGCGGGTGGTGGCGCCGCTGACGCCGGCCGGGGTGCTGGAGCTGGCGTTCGCGCTCAAGCGTGAGCGGCCGGACCGGACCGCGGCGCAGGTCCAGCAGATCATGATCGCCGCCGATGGCGATACGCCGGTGCCGGGGCTGCGCACGTTGCAGACGCACCTCGCCCGCCAAGGCCTGAACGTCCGCGCGGACGGCCGCACGGCCGGGAAGGTCTATGGCCGCTTCGAAGCGGCCGTGCGCAATGAGCTGTGGACGGGGGACGGTCTGCATGGCCCCAAGCTGGCCGGCGCCGGGGCACGGCGGGCGGTGCTGCTCGGGTTCATCGATGACCATTCTCGCCTGCTGGTCGGCTGGCGGTGGGGCACCGGCGAGGATGTGTTCGGTCTGGAGGCCGCGCTGCGGTCCGGGTTGATGGCCCGTGGTGTCCCTGACGCGATCCTGGTTGACCGCGGCTCGGCGTTCGTGTCCTCGCAGCTGCTCCGGGCGTGCGCCGTTTTGGGCGTCCGGTTGATTCACGCCAGTCCGCGCGCGGCGACCACGAAGGGCAAGATTGAGCGTTTTTTTCGGACGGTCCGTGATCAGTTCTTGGTCGAGATCGACGACGGCGTGGAGCTCGCGGAGCTGAACCGCTTGTTCTCCGCGTGGTTGGAGGTCGTTTACCACCGTCGTGTGCACTCCGAGACCAAGGACACGCCGCTCGCCCGGTTCGACGCGGCCGGCGCGCCACCGCTACCGACCCCGGTGTTGTTGCGCGAGGCGTTCCTGTGGTCCCAAGAACGAACCGTCACCAAGACCGCGACGGTGTCGTTGCACGGCAACACCTACGAGGTCGACGGCGCGCTGACAGGCCGGAAGGTCGAGCTGGTGTTCGACCCGTTCGATCTCACCAGGATCGAAGTGAGGTACCAGCACCGCCCGTTCGGGCTCGCGGTGCCGCTCGTGATCGGCCGGCATACCCACCCGCAAGCCAAGCGCGAGATCCCGCCGCCACCAGCGCCGACCGGGATCGACTACCTCAAGCTGCTCGCCGACCAGCGCGATGCCGAGATCCCCGGTCACCCGATCGACTACGCAAGCCTCGCCAACCACGACGGCGACGGCGACGGCGACGGCGACGGCGACGGCGACGGCGACGGCGAGGATCGTGACATCAACCAAGAGGAAGGGAGCGAGAGATGAGTATCGACAGGTTGCGCGCGCATTACGGGTTCACGAGGATGCCGTTCGGGAAGGATTTAGCGCCGGGGATGCTGCACTCCCATGGCGCGCACGCCGAGGCCGTCGCCCGAATTGGGTGGTGCATTCAGGAGCAGGCGATCGGCGTGATCAGCGGCGAGTGCGGCGCGGGGAAGACGGTCGCCGCCAGGGCGGCGGTCGCCGCCCTGGACGCATCCCGGCACACGGTGCTCTATCTCGGCACCCCGGGGGTGGGGTTGCGCGGGATCTACGGGCTGATCGTCACCGCGCTCGGCGGCACCCCGAGGTTTCATCACGCCGCGTTGATCCCCCAAGCCCAGGAACTTTTGGCCGCCGAGAGCTCCGAGCGTGGCAAGCAGGTCCTGCTGATCATCGATGAAGCGCACCTCTTGGATGCCGAGTCGCTTGAGGGCGTGCGCTGCCTGTCGAACATGGGGATGGACCAGACCGCCCCGTTCTGCCTGCTGCTGCTCGGCCAGCCGACCCTGCGCCGCCAGCTCAGACGAGGCACGTTCACCGCGCTGGATCAGCGGATCGCGGTGAGATACGCGATCGCCGGCCTCGACGCGGCGGAGACGACCAGCTACGTGCAGCACCACTTGGCGCTCGCGGGCCGCTCCGACACGCTCTTCAGTGATGACGCGATCGGACTGATTCACGAGGTCTCCCGAGGCCTCCCACGACAGGTGAACAACCTCGCCGTCGGATCGCTGATCGCCGCGTTCGCCGCCAAGAAGGCGATCGTCGACGAGAGCTCTGCTCGTGCCGCGGTCGCGGAGGTCTCAGCCGAATGAGCACTCTGTCGCTGCTTGACCAGCCGCCGGAAGACCATCGACCGGCTGACACTGAGCTCCCACCGCCGGCGGGGTGGCCGACGCCACCAGCCCCGGCGGTCTATCACGAGCTGCTCGGCGAGATCGTCGCCCGGATCGCGCCGCAGACCGAGGCCGACCCGACCGCGATCCTCACCCGGCTGTTGGTCGCGTGCGGTGCCGCGGTCGGCCGCGGCGCCTGGTTCACCGTCGAAGCGACCCGCCATCACCCCAACGAATTCATGCTGCTGACCGGCGACAGCAGCAAGGCCAGGAAAGGCTCGTCCTGGGATCACGTCCAACGACTGATCACCGAAGCGGATCCGTCGATCGAGCGACGGATCCTCACCGGACTATCGTCTGGCGAAGGACTGATCTGGGCCGTGCGCGACCCGACCGGACTGGACTCCGGCATCACCGACCAGCGGCTGCTCGTGATCGAGCCGGAGTTCGCCAGCTGCCTGAAGGCAGCCAGCCGCGAGATCTCCACCCTCTCGCCGACCCTGCGCTCCAGCTGGGACGGCCGACCGCTCGCGATCCTGACCCGCACCGCCCCGGCACGCGCCAGCAACGCGCACATCGCGGTGATCGGCCACATCACACAAGAGGAGCTGCGCCGCCACACCACCACGCTCGAGCTCGCCAACGGGTACATGAACCGGATCCTGATCATCGCCTGCCGACGACAGCGCCTGCTCCCCGAAGGCGGCGATCGCGACCCGCTCGCCAGCACCGGCCTCACCGGCCTGCTCGCCGCGACCCTGAAGCACGCCCAGACTGCCGGGCAGATCCGCTTGGACCCCGACGCCCGCGAGCTCTGGCATCACGCCTACCGCCAACTCGCTCAATCCCAGCCCGGGATCGTCGGCCAGATCACCGCCCGCGCCGAGGCGCACACGATCCGCCTCGCGCTCATCTACGCCCTCACCGACGGCATCACGCAGATCAGCCCATCGCACCTGACCGCCGCGCTCGCGCTCCACGACTACGCCACCCGCTCCGCCGCCTGGGCCCTGAACGGCGCAACCGGCCAGCCACTCGCCGAACAGATCCACGCCGCCCTCCAAGCGAACCTGGCCGGGCTGACCCGCAGCCAGATCAGCGACACCCTCAAACACAACCAGCCCGCCGGCAAACTCGACCACGCGCTCCGCGCCCTCCAGACAGCCGGCCGCGCGACCGTCACCCAGATCCCCACCGGCGGCCGCCCCGCACAGCTCTGGACCGCAACCCCAGCCCCCTAAAGCGACTTACTTCTTCTTTCGTACCCCACCCCTCGATGCCGCCCCAGAACAGCACCACCATGCCGGAAATCAGCGGCGCTCAACAAGCTGTTTTGACGAAATCTCGCACGATGCCCTGGTCGCTCAGATTGAGCGGCGGGTGTGTGATCGGCGGATGGTCAAGCTGCTGCGGGGTTGGCTTCGGGCGGGGGTGTTTGAGGGCGGGATCGTGTCCGCGATCGAAGCGGGCACCCCCCA
>JBPCPC010000267.1:0-4609 GCA_050999585.1 Solirubrobacteraceae bacterium
GGACCGTCTCGGCGCTCGCCGGGCGGCGCGGCCAGCGCAGGAACGCCCGCCTGAACCGGCCGCGCGGGGCCGGGGCGGCCGCATGGGCCGAGGGCGTTTCGCTCGCGTCACTGGTCTCGCGGGTCTCGGCGGACCCCTCGCTCGCGTCGCTGATCTCGCGGCCCTCGGCCGGGTGCGCTTCGCTGGGCTCGGTTCTCGCGGGGGTCTCGGCCTCGGTGGCGGTAAGCACGACCCGCGTCCCCCAGCCTGACGGCTCGAGGCTCACCGTGCCGCGTGCGGCGGCGCCCTCCCAGGCTACGGTGGTCCCGGGCTCGAGCTTGGTGATGCGGATCTCCCCAAACGCACCTAGGTGCTTGGCCAGCGAGGCGGCGTCGCTGCACTCCGCCCACAGCTCGGGGGCGGACTTGACGAGCGTTCGGCTGGCGGTGCGCTCGGGCATCGGTGATGGTTTCGCCCGGCTCCCGGCGACTCCTTCCTGGTCCCGTGGCCGTGCACGACGGCGACCACGGCGGTCCCGGCTCAGGCGCGGGCCGCGCGCGCCAGCAGGCCATCAAGGAATGTGTCGATCGCGAACTCGAAGCGCTCGTCGCCATCGCCCGAGATCAGCAGGTCGCGATGCGCGGCGATGTGCGGAAAGCGATCGGCGGGCAGCGCGCTGAACGCGGCGTCCAGCCGCGCGACGGTTTCCTCCGGCGTGTTCGCGCACGCCTGGTGGACTGCGGTCTCCATCGCCGCGGCGGTCGTCATCAGCGGCAGGATGTCGCACGCCCACGCCGCGTCACGGGGGGTGACACCCCCGGCCAGCAGCAGGCCGAGCATGTTCTCAGCGATGATCAGCGCGTGCTCGCGGCTCGGCGGATCGCCGACGGCCACGCTGGCGATCCCCGGATGCGCCTCCAGCGCGCGCAGAACCCCGTCCAACAGCGCGTGGAGCTGCGCGCGCCAGCGCTGCGGGTCGGGCGGCTCGAGCGCCACCGAACCGGAGACCCGGTCGAGCATCGCACGGCGCAGCTCGTCGCGGCCGGCGATGTAGACGTACAGCGACGCTGGGCCGGTGTCCAGTTCGGTGGCGACACGGCGCATCGTGACCGCGTCGAGGCCCTCGGCCCGGAGCACCTTGAGCGCCGTCTCGACGATCAGGTCCTCGCTGAGCGGCGGCTTGGCCGGGCGGTCGCGGGTGCTGCGGGGGCGACCCAGGGACTCCATCAGGACAGCGTACTTGACACGACGGCCGTTCGTTACGTACAGTGTTCGCTTCGAACAGTATTCGTCACGAACATTGTTCTTAGTCCGCCCGACCCGAGGAGGCTTCGATGAGCACATCCACCGTCAGTCCCGCGATCGCAGCGCCCCGCGCCGACGAGTCCCCGCCGATGCCGTATCGCCTGCGCTGGGTGGTGCTCGCCGTCGTCCTCGCCGCCGAGGTGATGGACCTGATGGACGCGACGATCGTCAACGTCGCCGGCCCGTCGGTCCGCGCGGACCTGGGCGGCGGAGCCTCGACCCTGCAGTGGCTGTCGGCCGCCTACACGCTGGCGTTCGCCGTGCTGCTGATCACCGGCGCTCGGCTGGGCGACATCTTCGGACGGCGGCGGCTGTTCCTGGTCGGCTCGGCCGGTTTCACCGCGATGTCCGCCCTGTGCGCGCTCGCCCCATCGCCCGGACTGCTGATCGGCACCCGCGTCCTGCAGGGAGCGTTCGGCGCGCTGCTGATCCCGCAGGGTTTCGGGATGCTCAAAGAGATCTTCCCCGAGGACGAGATGCCGAAGGTGTTCGGCACGTTTGGCCCGGTGATGGGCCTCTCGGCGATCGCCGCGCCGATCCTGGCGGGCGTGTTGATCGACGCCAACCTGTTTGGCACCGGCTGGCGGCTGGTGTTCCTGGTCAACGTGCCGATCGGCGTGTTCGCGCTGGCCACGGCGATCCGCGTGCTGCCGCGCGGCGCCTCGCACGCCGGTGTGCGGCTCGACGTCGTCGGGATGCTGCTCGTCGGCCTGGCCGCAATCGGGATCATCTATCCATTGATCCAAGGCCGCGCCGACGGCTGGCCGGCCTGGATCTTCGCGATGCTGGGCGCCGGCGTGGTGGCGCTGGGCGCGTTCGTGGCCTATGAGCGCCGTCGCCGCGAGGCGCCGCTGATCGAGCCCGGCCTGCTGCGTAACCGCACCTATACAAGCGGGATCGCCGTCGCGCTGGCGTTCTTCGCCACGTTCGCCGGGCTGCTGCTGATCGTGTCGCTGTTCTGCCAGCTGGGCGAGCACTTCTCACCGACCCACGCCGGCCTCACCCTGGTGCCGATGACCGTCGGCATGGTGATCGCGATGATCGTGTCGTTCGCGCTGGTCTCTAAGCTCGGCCGACATCTCGTCCACATCGGGATCGTGCTGGTCGCCGCCGGGACGGTCGGGCTGGCGCTGACCGTCTCCGGTGCGCAGTCAGCGAGCTCCTGGGCCCTGGCGCCGAGCCTGTTTGTGGTCGGATTCGGTGCCGGGTTCAGCTTCGGGCAGCTGTTTGACTTCATCCTCGCCGGAGTGGCGATGGACGAGGTCGGTTCGGCGTCGGGTGTGCTCAACGCGGTTCAGCAGCTGGCCAGCGCGCTCGGCGTGGCCGTGCTGGGAACGGTGTTCTTCGGCCGCATCGGACTCGGACACCCATCCGACCATCTGCCGACCGACGCGCTGGCCACCACCGCCTGGGTCTGCCTGGCGCCACTCGCGGTCGCGTTCGCGCTCGTGTTCCGGTTCCCGATGCAGGCCCGGCAGCATTAGCCCACCTGCAGACCGCCGTTCGCTCAGATCGCCCCGACCTCGGCCCCGGCCGGGGGCGGGGGCGGGGCGGGCGGTGGCGGAGCCGGTCCGGGCGCCGCGTCGGGCAGCTTGCCGCCCCCCGCCCACTCGTGCAGCGCGCCGTCGGCGGACAGCGACCGCAGCGCGTCGGTCGCGATCGGCATGAACTGTCGCCCGCAGAGCGCGACGCACTCGTCGACGGCCTCCGCGATCGAGCGCGCCGGGCTGTAGATGCGGCGGGTGACGATCGCCTCAAACGCGTCCGCCTGGGCCAGCAGGGCGGCGCCGTCAGACATCTCGGGAGCGGCGAGCCCATCGGGGTACCCGGCGCCGTCGGGGCGCTCGTGATGACCGCGGACCCAGGTCACCTGCTCCTCGGTTAGGACCCCCTGGAGCATCTCGGCCCCCAGCGTCGCGTGGCGCTGCATCTGCTCGTACTCGACCGCGGACAGCGGACCGGGCTTGAGCAGGATCGCGTCCGGCACGCCGATCTTTCCCACGTCGTGGACGAGCGCCGCCTCCTGCAATCGCGAGATCGTGGCGATCCCCCAGCCCGCCGCCGTGGCCAGGCGCGTCGCCAGCGCGGCGACACGATCGGAATGGCGCGAGGTGGCCGGATCCTTGGCGTCGATCGCGCGCGCCAGGGCGGTGATGCCGACGAGCGCGCGGGTGCGCTCCAGCCGCCGGGCCCGATCGACCGCGCTGAGCTCGCGCACGACCACGGGATCGAACACGCAGGCGCAGTCCCGCCCGTGAGCCTTGCACCAGTACAGCGCGCCGTCGGCGAGCTCGAACAGCTGCTCGGCGCTGTCAGCCGTAGCCAGATCGCAGATGCCCGCCGACACCGTCACGGCGGTGTTCTCCGCACCGGCCAGCGCGACCGCAACCGCCGAGCGCGCGCGCTCGATCGTCACCAGCGCGGCCCGGGCGTTTAGCCCGTCCAGCAGCAACGCGAACTCATCGCCGCCCACGCGCGCCAGCATGTCGCCCTCGCGCACGAATTCGCGCAGCGCGCGGGCCGCCGCGCCCAGCAGCCGATCGCCGGCCCGGTGACCGCGCATCTCGTTGACGACGCGGAAGTCGTCGATGTCGAAGATCGTCAGCGACAGCCGGGCGCCGCGGTGCCGCGCGTCGTGCACCGCCGAGCGCATCGTCTCGTGAAACGTCCGGTGGTTGACCAGCCCGGTGAGCGGGTCGGTGGTCGCCAGTCGGATCAGCTGCTCCTGCGCCTCGGCGTTGCCGATCGCCAGGCCGGTCAGCTCGCTCAGTTCGATCTGGCGGCGTGCGTCGTCGCCGCTGAAGGCCTGCGGATCCGAGGAGGCGGTGAGCAGGCCGCCCCACAGCCGTCCGCCGGCGTAGATCGGGACCGCGAACGCCGCCTGGCAGCCGGCGGCCGCGAACACCGGACTAAGCGTCCCTTCCGCCGCGGTCGAGCGGACCGGCTGGCCGGCGGTGAGCGCGCGGCGGAACTCGTGCTTGGGGTCTGAGACCCTGACGCCGAGCCGGAGCTGGAGCTCGGGGTCGGCCGTCCAGTTGCCGAGCACCTCGGTGTGTGTGCCGCCGAGGTCGCGCCCCACCGACACCGCGCGCACCGTGAGCAGCCCGCCCAGCTCACGCGCGATCATCTCAAACAGCTCGTCGGGCGCGGTCCCACGGACCACGGCCTCGGCGACCCGGCGCAGCATGCCCTGCTCGGCGGCCAGCTGCGAGGCCTGCAGCTCTGCCACCTTCTGCTCGGTGACATCGAACAACGACACCAGCAGCCCCTCGGCGAACGGGCGGACGCGGCCGCGGAACCAACCGAAGTGACCGCGCACCACGAA